>NZ_CP015027.1:2920735-3235441 GCF_002077155.1 Sporosarcina sp. P33
TCAAATCGATCAGGTTGGTACATACAACCCGCTTACAAAGCCGGCAACAGTTGATATCAACGAAGAATTGGCTTTGAAATGGCTTCAGGATGGAGCTAAACCATCTGATACAGTACGTAACTTGTTCTCAGAACAAGGTATCATGGAAAAATTCCATAACGCTAAATACAGCAAGTAATTTGGAGGGGTGGACATGAAGCAGCTGATTGAAACAATTGTAAAACCGTTAGTCGATTACCCGGATGACGTGAAAGTGGTATCTGAAGAGCAGTCTCAGCGAGTCGTTTATCAGTTATCAGTGAATGCGGAAGATATGGGTAAAGTGATCGGGAAGCAAGGTCGTGTGGCAAAAGCGATCCGTACGATTGTTTACTCAGCAGCAGGCAGCCACCACGGCAAAAAAGTGTATTTGGATATTTTGGATTGATCCAAAAGGAAGGAGCCCCGGTTCCTTCCTTTTTTTGCACGTATAAATACTTGATTCATATAACGGAGGCGAAATAATGGAATGGTTTAACGTAGGCACCATCGTCAATACACATGGTATTAAAGGGGAAGTGCGTGTTATGTCAAAGACGGACTTCCCGGATGAGCGTTACAAAGCAGGAAGCAAGCTGGCGATTTTTATGCCAAAAAGTAAAACACCGACTTTTGTGACGGTGACAAGCCATCGCAAGCATAAAAACTTTGACCTGCTGACGTTTGAAGGTTATCCGAACATCAATGACGTGGAGAAGTTCCGTGACGGCGTGATTAAAGTATCGGAAAAAGAGCTGACAGAACTTGAAGAGAATGAATTCTACTACCATGAAATCATCGGCTGCCGTGTTATTACAGATACAGGTGAAGAGATCGGCACTGTTACTGAGATTATCGAAACAGGCGCCAATGACGTCTGGACAGTCACACCTGCTGAAGGAAAACCGCATTATATCCCGTACATTGAAGATGTCGTAAAAGATATAAATCTCGACGAATCAGTAATTACAATTGAACTGATGGACGGTCTGCTTTCATGATGCAAATCGACGTACTCTCGCTGTTTCCGGAAATGTTTGAAGGCGTGCTGCATTCTTCCATTATGAAAAAAGCGCAGGAACAACAAGCCGCATCATTTCGAGTAACGGATTTTCGTGACTATGCAACAAATAAACATAGAAAAGTGGATGATTACCCGTATGGCGGCGGAGCGGGAATGGTATTAAAACCTGAACCTCTTTTCGCCGCAGTGGAAGCGGTGACCGGTACAGGTGAAAGCAAGCCGCGTGTCATTCTGATGTGTCCGCAGGGCGAACGCTTTACACAAAAGAAAGCAGAAGAACTTGCACAGGAGCAGCATCTGGTTTTCATCTGCGGTCATTATGAAGGGTATGACGAAAGAATCCGAGAATATTTGGTGACAGATGAAATCTCCCTGGGTGACTTCGTCCTGACAGGCGGAGAGGTGGCTTCGATGGCGATTATCGACAGTGTAGTGAGATTATTGCCGGACGTGCTTGGAAATGATCTCTCAGCTGTCCACGACTCGTTTTCGACGGGCATGCTGGAACATCCTCAGTACACCCGCCCTGCATCATTCAACGGCCTGGAAGTGCCTCCTGTGCTGTTATCAGGCAATCATGCTGAAATTGATAAGTGGAGAGAAGAGCAGGCGTTTTACCGCACGGCTGCACGGCGCCCGGAACTATTGGAGGATGCTCCGCTTACGGATTATCAGCAAAAACTTTACCGGCAATGGAAACAAAAAAGAGACTGAATTTGCTTGATTCGCCAACTTGCATATGATATGATTTATTAAGCGCTTTTTAAGAGCGCCTATTTTACTGTTGTTCCGCTGCAATTCAACACGTGCAAGAGCATCAGAAAAGAAGGAGAGAAAAACATGCAAAAACTAATTGCAGATATTACAAAAGATCAGTTGCGCACTGAGCACCCTTCATTCCGTCCCGGTGACACTCTTCGCTTACACGTGAAGATCATTGAGGGAACTCGTGAGCGTATCCAGTTATTCGAAGGTGTTGTTATCAAACGCCGCGGTGGTGGAATCAGCGAAACTTTCACTGTCCGTAAAATTTCAAACGGTGTTGGAGTGGAACGTACATTCCCATTACACACACCAAAACTTGCAAAAATTGAAGTAACTCGTCGCGGTAAAGTTCGTCGTGCGAAATTGTACTACTTGCGTAAATTGCGCGGTAAAGCAGCACGTATTAAAGAACTCCGCTAATCAGATAAGCAAAACGAAGGGGGCCTTGCATTTGGCCTCCTTTCTTTTTGCTCCGAATGACAAATAACTGTACAATAATAACAGACAAGGCAGGAGGCAGGACTGATGGAAGAAAAGAAAACGAGAAGTGAAGGCTTAGAATGGATCAAAGCGCTGTTAATTGCATTTGGATTGGCTGCTATTATACGTATCTTTTTATTCACGCCAATCGTTGTCGACGGAATTTCCATGATGCCGACATTGGAGCATGGAGACCGCATGATTGTCAATAAAATCGGTTATACCATCGGCGAACCGCATCGTTTTGATATCGTCGTGTTTCATGCACCCGAACAGAAAGACTATATCAAACGTGTAATTGGTCTGCCTGGCGACACGGTGGAATACAAGGACGATGTGCTTTATATAAACGACAAAGCGTATGAAGAACCGTATCTTGATCAATATAAAGCCGAAGTGCAGGACGGAACGCTGACAGAAGATTTCACACTGCAGGATGTCCCGCAAATCGAGGCGGAAACAGTGCCGGAGGATCATGTATTTGTGATGGGCGACAATCGTCGGAAGAGCAAAGACTCAAGACATATCGGTGCGGTATCGATCGATGAAATCATCGGCAGCACAAGTGTGGTATTTTGGCCGATCAAAGATTTCGGTCTTGTGAAATAACGAAAGGAGACGATTCGATTGACCATTCAGTGGTTTCCGGGCCATATGGCGAAAGCGAGACGCGAAGTCTCTGAAAAACTGAAATTAGTGGATATTGTGTTTGAATTAATAGACGCGAGATTACCGCTCTCTTCACGTAATCCAATGATTGATGAACTCATCCATCAAAAACCCAGACTGCTTATTTTAAACAAAATGGACCTGGCGGATGAAGTGCAGACCAAACGCTGGATTGCATATTTTGAAGAGCAGGGTTTTCGCACCGTTGCGATTAACTCATTTGAAGGAAAAGGCCTGCAAACAGTTATGAAAGCAGCGAAAGAAATACTGCAGCCGAAATTTGACCGCATGAAGCAGCGAGGGATCCGCCCTGGTGCAATCCGCGCAATGATTGTCGGCATTCCAAACGTAGGGAAATCGACATTGATCAACCGGCTGGCAAAGAAAAATATTGCAAAAACAGGTAATAAACCAGGCGTCACGAAAGCCCAGCAATGGATTAAATATGGCAAAGAACTTGAATTACTTGATACACCGGGCGTACTCTGGCCGAAGTTTGAAGATCCCGAAGCGGGTTATAAACTGGCATTGACGGGCGCGATTAAAGATTCCATACTGAATATGGAAGAGCTGGCGGTCTACGGACTCCGCTTTTTGGAAGCGCATTATCCGGAGCGGCTTGAGCAGCGTTATGAGATGTCAGAAGTCGGTGAAAACATTCAAGCGCTGTTCGATAAGATCGGTGAACGCCGGAAAGTATACGGTGCCGGCGGAGAAATAGATTATGACAAAGTCGCCGAGATGGTTGTGCAGGACATACGAGACCAGCAGGCAGGTAAATTAACATTTGATTTCCCGGAAGAATTTGAATAATTAAAAGCAACGGCTTGGGATGGAGTTTCCCGGCCGTTGCTTTTTTGTCGAAAAAATGATTTGGGAACCGATATAATACATAGACAATAACTTTTCAGATGGACAGGTGAAGAAAATGATGACGATACAGCAAATAAAAAAACAACTGGAGAACTTGCAGGAACCGAACGAGTGGCTGGAAGAACTGCAGTCCGATCAGCGCAAAGGTGTCCGGCAGGCGATCAGCCAATGGCATAAACGGTACGAAAAAAGCCAATTGCTTGTACAGGAATTCCAGCAGAAAAAAGCATTTGATGATTCCTATAGATCGAACCGGATTCAATTGATTGCAGGAGTTGATGAAGCGGGAAGAGGACCGCTTGCTGGACCGGTTGTCACAGCTGCCGTCATTCTTCCGGAGGAGTGTCCTGGGTTAATCGGATTGGATGATTCAAAGAAAGTATCAAAAGAAAAAAGACAGGAATTTGCCGCTCTAATTAAAGAACAGGCTATAGCGTACGCTGTACACGTGCAGCCCGCCGCTCGGATAGATGAACTGAATATCTATCAGGCGACGAAACAGTCGATGGAAACAGCCGTCAGCAGCCTGGAAACGGCACCCCATGCAGTGATAGCTGACGCGATGAATCTGAATCTGGAATGTCCTTGTTATTCCATTGTAAAAGGTGACGAAAAAAGTTTGGCAATCGCAGCAGCTTCCATTTTAGCCAAAACAACACGGGATGCGCTGATGAACGAATTGCATGAAAAGTTTCCTTGGTACGCATTCAATGAAAATGCGGGTTACGGAACTGCCAAGCACCTTCAAGGACTTGAAACGCACGGGTTTTGCGAACATCACCGGAAAACTTTTGAACCGATTAAAACGATGTGGAGGAACAGACAATGAATCTTAGCTCCTTATCCATTTCATCCGCCGGCGCAGCTTCAACTGAAACGAAGCCGCTGACTTTAAGGGAAGGTCAGATGATTCACGGGAAGATCGCTCAATTATTCCCGGGGCAAATGGCGCAAGTGCAAGTAGGAAATCAGCGGCTGTATGCAAAACTGGAAGTCCCTATGCAGGCAGGAGATCAATATTTCTTCAAAGTCAACGGCACGGAACCTGAGTTACAATTGCAAGTCATTTCCGGTCCTATGCGGAGCGGGGAAGGTCAGTCTGCACAACTGTCACAGCTGATGGAGTCGCTGGACTTGCCGAAAACACAGGAAATGAAGGATATGCTGACCGCGATTATCAGGCAAAAGATTCCGGTCACAAAAGAAAACCTCCTTGAAGCTGTGACTCTCCTGCAATCTGCGCCCCGGGGGATGAAAGCGATTGCCGTTGAAACGCTCGGTAAAATGGCAGAGTCGCGTCTTCCTATTACGCCGTCAGTCTTCCGCTCATTGCTTCAGGCGCAAAGCGGCACGATTTCACAGCAACTCACCACACTGCAGACCGCCATTCAAAAAGAGCCCAATCTGTCTCCTGCGCTGCGGGAACAGCTAGTAACGACCATGCAGGCGTTATCCACTCCTGCAGGCCAGGCTGTCGGCAGGGAGCTGCTAGGGTCGGCCTTGTCGCAGCTGCTGGATCCGCAAACCGATAGAACAGAGAGGTTTGCAGCGCTGCAGCTTCTGAAAAGCGCGGATATTTTGCCTGCGCGCACATCACTGGCTAACCTTCCGCAAGTATTAGCCGAATTGGTGACGAATACGGCGGATGCGAAAACAGCGGCAAATGCTGCGTCCAGTCAAACGGCAGCGGCAAATGCTATCTTGACACAGCTCAGTCAATTAACCCAGGCTGCTGCTGCGAATCAGCAGACTGTCAGTGCGATTATGCAAAATATTACCCGCCAGCTCGCCAATACATCTCTGCCGGAATCTGTGAAGCATACATTACAGACCGTGCTCAATCAGCTGACTCAGCAGCCTGTGACGGAAGCCGCAAAAGCTGCAGTCATCGAACAGTTCAGCAGAGTATTCACAGAGGCGGGCGCTGCAGCCGCACCATCTGCGCTGGCTTCGGTTCAGAACATCCAGACTGCCATTAGCCGATTAAGCCAGACGCCCGCAGCTGATCTGCAGAGGATCGAAGCAATTGAACAGCACCTGGCCCGCCACCTTCAAAATAATTCCGCATTACCTGAACCTGTGAAACAGGCACTGCAAAACAGTATGAGCCCATTTACACAACAGCCCCTGACTGAAACCGCAAAAACAGCAGCGGTTGAACAACTAAGTCACGCGTTACTGCAGCAGGCGGGCAGGCAGGACGTCTCAAGGGAAGTGCAGCAGGCCTTACAATCTCTGTTCATACCGTCGGATAAATCTGAGGAAGCGATGCGTTCGCTGTACCGGGCGGCAGAAAGTTCCGCCAATAACCATATCAGGCAAATTCTTCGGGCCGCAGAAACACAAGTGTCTCAAACGATGAATGGGCCAGTCATGAAAGAGGCAATCCAGCATATTGTCAGCACACTTGGTTTGAATTACGAAGCTGTGCTTAACGGCAAGGACCCCGATTTGTCGAATATTGCCCATACATTGAAACCGCAATTATTGGCCATACTACAGGATCCGTCACTGTCTCCTCCGTTGCGGGATGCAGCGGAAACCATGGTGCTGCGCATGAATGGGACAGTAATCCAGTCTGGAGATACAGGGCTGCAGCATCAATTGATCATGCAGCTGCCTTTGGAAATGTTCGGTAAAAAAATCGACGCGACGCTTCAGTGGAACGGCAGAATGAAAGAAAATGGTCAGATCGACCCGTCATTTGCGCGGATATTATTTTATTTGGAGCTCGAATCACTGTCGACTACACTGGTTGACATGCATGTGCAGAACAAGGTGGTAAACTTGACAATTTTCAATGGAATTTCTTCTTTGAAAACTACGGGAATGCCATTTCAGGTACAGCTGAAAGAAGGTCTGGAAAAAGCGGGGTATAAGCTGTCGGGCATTTCGTTTAAACCGTTTACAGAACAGCAGCAAATCAGCGAAAAAGCTGCCAGTTCCCCCCATTTTGATGAGGGAGGAGTGGATTACAGGATATGAAAGAAGAACGCTATATCCGTAAAGAAGCCGTTGCGCTGTCTTATGATCCAGAGGTGGCAGATGCGCCGAAAGTTATCGCCAAGGGAAAAGGGAAGATTGCGGAAAATATACTGGAACGTGCGGCAGCGCATGATATTCCCGTTCAGGAAGATCCGAGTCTGCTGGAATTGCTTGGTCAATTAAATGTCAATGAAACAATCCCTGAAGAACTTTATCAGGCAGTATCTGAAGTGTTTGCTTATGTTTACCGTTTAGACCGGGAAAAAGGTGGTAAGCAATAAAGAAGAGCCGATGAATTGTAAGAATCTATAGAAATTAAATTAGCAATAGCGATTCTTGGACAATGTGTGACGGTTTGATTACAATAATAAAGTAGTTAAGCTTCAAGCAATTGCAAATCGAATGGAGGCAGTACGTATGAACATCCATGAATATCAAGGGAAGCAGCTATTAAGAGATTACGGAGTGGCTGTTTCGAAAGGCCGTGTCGCTTTTTCACCAAAAGAAGCAGTGGCAGTGGCGAAAGAACTCGGTACTACGCCGATTGTGGTAAAAGCACAAATACACGCGGGCGGACGAGGGAAAGCCGGCGGTGTCAAAATTGTAAAAAATCTTGATGACGTCCGGGCAGTAGCAGCTGATTTGATCGGCAAGCAGCTCGTTACGCACCAAACAGGTCCTGAAGGTCAGGAAATAAAACGACTTCTTGTTGAAGAAGGAATCGATATTGACCAGGAATTTTACATTGGTCTGGTCGTGGACCGCGCAACTGACCGCGTAACGTTAATGGGGTCTGCTGAAGGCGGAGTAGAAATAGAAGAAGTTGCTGAAAAAAATCCGGAAAAGATTTTTTATGAAGTAATAGATCCGGTAGTGGGATTGGCTCCTTTCCAGGCGCGCCGCATGGCGTTCAACATGCAAATCCCAAGTAAGTTAATCAATAAAGCTGTAGGTCTATTCTTAGGATTGTATAAAGTATTCAGTGAAAAAGACGCATCGATCGTAGAGATTAATCCGCTAGTCGTAACAAAGGACGAGCGTGTACTTGCGCTGGATGCAAAATTCAACTTTGACGATAATGCCACATTCCGTCATAAAGATATTGTCGAATTACGCGATTTTGATGAAGAAGATCCGAAAGAAATCGAAGCATCCAAACATGACTTAAGTTATATTTCCCTTGACGGAAATATCGGCTGTATGGTTAATGGTGCCGGTTTAGCGATGGCTACAATGGATACGATTCATTATTATGGCGGAGAACCCGCTAACTTCCTGGATGTTGGGGGCGGCGCCAAGAAAGAAAAAGTTGCAGCTGCTTTCAAAATTATTTTGTCAGATCCTAAAGTAAAAGGGATTTTCGTTAATATCTTTGGCGGAATCATGAAATGTGACGTAATTGCAGAAGGTGTAATTGAAGCAGCGAAAGAAGTGGGTCTTCAAGTGCCTCTTGTTGTGCGTCTTGAAGGAACGAATGTGGAACGCGGGAAAGCTTTGCTGAAAGAATCCGGAATTAATATTGTTGCAGCGGATTCTATGGCAGAAGGTGCGAAAAAAATCGTTGAGTTGATAGGATAAGAAAGGCAGGTACAAATCATGAGTATTTATGTAAATAAAGATACAAAAGTAATTGTACAAGGAATTACAGGTTCCACTGCCCTGTTCCACACACAGCAAATGTTGGAATATGGTACGAAAATTGTCGCTGGCGTAACGCCTGGTAAAGGCGGTCAGACGGTGGAAGGCGTGCCGGTATTTGACACTGTGGAAGAAGCAGTTAAAGAAACAGGGGCAACTGTTTCCATCATTTACGTTCCTGCACCATATGCAGCGGATGCAATTATGGAAGGCGTCGATGCCGGACTTGACATGACAATCTGTATTACAGAGCATATACCTGTCCTTGACATGATTAAAGTGAAACGTTATATGGAAGGCAAAAAGACTCGATTGATCGGTCCGAACTGTCCGGGTGTCATTACGGCGGATGAAACGAAAATCGGCATTATGCCTGGCTATATTCATACAAAAGGTCACGTGGGCGTTGTTTCACGTTCAGGGACACTAACGTATGAAGCGGTTCATCAGCTGACGCAGGAAGGAATCGGCCAGACTACTGCAGTAGGAATCGGGGGAGACCCGGTAAACGGCACGAACTTTATTGACGTCCTGAAAGAGTTCAATGAAGACCCTGAAACATATGCAGTGGTCATGATCGGTGAAATCGGCGGTACGGCGGAAGAAGAAGCTGCTGAATGGGTGAAAGAACATATGACCAAGCCTGTAGTAGGCTTCATTGGCGGTCAGACAGCCCCTGAAGGTAAGCGTATGGGCCATGCTGGTGCGATTATTTCAGGCGGTAAGGGTACTGCTGCAGAAAAGATCAAAGCATTGCAGGCAGCGGATATTCAAGTTGCAGAAACACCATCGGTTATCGGTGAAACATTGATTAAAGTCCTGAAAGAAAAAGGTCTGTACGAGAAATGTAAAACGAAGTAAACTGAAAGGAGCAGCGTAATCGCTGCTCCTTTTTTCGTGCTCTTGCTTGTAGTGTCGATTAAGGAGCATTCAATGATCTATACAAATCAGCAGCAGCAATTGATAAATATGCATTACATCCACCCTGTGCCGTTCAACCGCTTTCATTTGCTGCTGCAGGAAAATCCTTCACTTGAAAATCTGGAAACTTACTCTGTGCTGCAATGGGCATATTTTTTCGGGCTGACAGCCGAAAAAGCAGCCAAGTTATCCGGCCAATATGCAGAAATATCCGCACTTCCCATCCTGAATTTATTGAAAAAAACGGACTGCATCCCTATCCCGTATTTTCACCCTGATTATCCGGATGAATTAAAGCAATTATGTGATCCGCCCGCTGTGCTGTATAGTAAAGGTGACATTACGTTACTGAAAACCAGACCCCGAGTGGGAATTATCGGTTCCCGTAAAGCCACAGTGTATTCAAAAAAAGCCCTGGACTTCATCGTGCCGCCGCTTGTGGACAATCGTATCCCTATTGTATCGGGGCTCGCTGAAGGCGCGGATACGATGGCTCACCGGGCCGCCATCCACTACGGGGGGAAAACGATCGGTGTGCTGGGGCATGGATTTTCTCATATATATCCGAAGAAAAATAAAGAAATTGCAGAGAAAATGGCGAAAAATCATTTGCTCGTAACAGAATATCCGCCGTACTTGCCGCCGGCCAAATGGACGTTTCCTATGCGCAATCGGATCATCAGCGGTTTATCGGATGCACTCGTCATAACCGAGTCCGTTGAAAGAAGCGGAACGATGAGTACTGTGGAGCATGCGCTTGATCATGGAAAAGAAATTTTCGCGGTTCCCGGCGCCATCGATTCACCGCTTTCTGCAGGCCCGAATAAGCTGTTGGATGAAGGCGCTAAGCCATTATGGAGCGGATTTCAGATTATCGATTTGTTATAGGTAATTGCCATCCAATCGCATTGCAAAATGTTTAAAAGGTTGCATTATCCCGAAAACTGTTATACATTTTGCAACAGATATTCTTTTGCTGAATAAATATAAAGAAATCTCTCTGAGGAGGGAACGATATGGCAGATTACTTAGTAATTGTGGAATCGCCTGCTAAAGCGAAAACGATTGAACGTTACTTAGGAAAAAAGTATAAAGTTAGTGCCTCGCTGGGGCATTTACGTGATTTACCCCGCAGTCAAATGGGTGTAGATACTGAGAATAATTATGAGCCGAAGTATATTACGATCCGAGGCAAAGGACCGATACTTCAAGAGTTGAAGAAGGATGCAAAAAAAGCGAAGAAAATATTTCTCGCGGCTGACCCGGATCGTGAAGGGGAAGCAATTGCATGGCATTTATCGCATCAGCTGGGTGTGGATACCGAATCTGACTGCCGCGTAGTTTTCAATGAAATTACAAAAGACGCTATTAAAGAATCATTTAAACATCCCCGTCCGATCAATATGGATTTAGTCGATGCACAACAGGCACGGCGTATTCTTGACAGGCTAGTAGGGTATAACATCAGCCCGATTCTCTGGAAGAAAGTAAAAAAGGGCTTATCTGCAGGACGCGTGCAATCAGTCGCACTTCGATTAATTATTGACCGCGAGAATGAAATTAACGCGTTTGAACCAGAAGAATACTGGTCCATCACGTCCCAGTTCACAAAGGCTGATAAAACTTTTGAAGCGGCATTTTACGGCAATGCTTCAGAAAAGTTGAAGCTGACAAACCAGGAACAAGTGGAAAAAATCATTGATTCATTGCAGTCAGATGAATTTGAAGTGTCTAAGGTAGTGAAGAAAGAACGCAGACGTAATCCGGCATTGCCGTTCACTACATCATCTCTCCAGCAGGAAGCAGCACGTAAGCTGAACTTCCGCGCGAAGAAGACGATGATGATGGCACAGCAATTATATGAAGGAATTGCAATTGGAAAAGAAGGAACGGTCGGTTTGATCACCTATATGCGTACCGATTCTACACGAATTTCCGACAGTGCGAAAGAAGAAGTGAAATCATTCATTCATACGATGTACGGGGAAGAGTTCATTTCAACCAGCACGAAAAAAACGAAAGCAAAAGCGAATACGCAGGATGCGCACGAAGCAGTCCGGCCGACTTCAGCGATGCGCCCGCCAGACGCGATGAAAGCGTTCTTATCAAGAGATCAATATCGGTTGTATAAATTGATTTGGGAGCGGTTTGTCGCAAGCCAAATGGCGCCTGCAGTATTAGATACCGTAACAGCTGATTTCCTGAACAATGATATTCGTTTCAGAGCATCCGGGTCACAGGTAAAGTTCCCGGGGTTCATGAAAGTGTATATTGAAGGCAGTGATGACCAGCAAGAAGAGAAAGAAAACATCCTGCCGCCGCTTGAAGAAGGCGAGAAAGTCAAATTCGCCGAAGTGGATCCAAAACAGCATTTCACACAGCCGCCGCCAAGATACTCTGAGGCACGCCTGGTGAAAACACTTGAGGAATTGGGAATAGGACGTCCTTCCACGTATGCGCCGACGCTCGATACGATTCAAAAGCGGGGCTATGTCACATTAGATGCCAAACGGTTTATTCCGACGGAGCTTGGCGGTATTGTACATCAGGCGGTCAATCAATATTTCCCGGATATTATCGACATTGAATTTACGAGACAAATGGAACAGCGTCTTGACCATGTGGAAGAAGGCACTATTGAATGGCGCAAGGTCATCGATGAATTCTACCGTGAATTTGAAAAGCACGTTGAAGTAGCTGACGCGGAAATGGAGAAAATTGAAATAAAAGATGAGCCGGCAGGCGAAGACTGCGAGAAGTGCGGTTCGCCGATGGTTTACAAAATGGGCCGCTACGGTAAATTTATGGCATGCTCCAACTTCCCTGACTGCCGCAACACGAAAGCAATTATCAAACCAATTGGTGTCACATGTCCGAAATGTAAAGAAGGCGAAGTCGTTGAGCGGAAAAGCAAAACGAAACGGATATTCTTCGGCTGTGACCAGTATCCCGAATGTGATTACGTCTCATGGGATAAACCTATTTCGAGACCTTGTCCGAAATGTCAACATACACTGGTGGAGAAGCGCCTGAAAAAAGGTGTTCAAATCCAATGTACAGAATGTGATTATAAAGAAGAAACGCAAAGTTAATCAGCATATAAATAGTATTCCAGCATAATGAGAAAGAGGTAGTTAAAATGACGCAAACTGTAAATGTTATCGGTGCGGGGTTAGCCGGAAGTGAAGCTGCTTGGCAATTAGCTAATCGAGGGGTTCAAGTGAAATTATATGAAATGCGTCCCGTGAAGCAAACGCCCGCCCATCACACAGACAAATTTGCGGAGTTAGTATGCAGCAACTCATTGCGCGCCAATAATTTAACGAATGCAGTAGGCGTGATTAAAGAAGAGATGCGTCAATTTAATTCCTTAATTATCCAGGCCGCAGATGACTGTGCGGTTCCTGCCGGCGGTGCGCTTGCAGTGGACCGTCACGAATTTGCGGATAACGTAACCGAAAAGATCCGTAACCATCCAAATATTGAAGTCATCAATGAAGAAGTGACGAAATTGCCGGATGGAATAACGGTAGTTGCCTCAGGTCCTTTGACATCACCTGCACTCGCTGAAGAAATCCGGCAGCTGACAGGTGAAGATTATTTATACTTCTACGATGCGGCAGCCCCTATCGTGGAAAGTGATTCGATCGATATGGACAAAGTCTATTTAAAATCCCGTTATGATAAAGGGGAAGCGGCATACTTAAACTGTCCTATGAACGCCGAAGAGTTCGAACGTTTCTATGAGGCGCTCATATCTGCGGAAGTTGCGCCGTTGAAGGATTTCGAGAAAGAAATGTACTTTGAGGGCTGCATGCCGATTGAAGTTATGGCGAAGCGCGGTGCAAAAACAATGTTGTTCGGTCCTTTAAAACCGGTTGGACTGGAAGATCCGAAGACTGGCAGAGAGCCAAAAGCTGTCGTTCAGCTTCGGCAGGACAATGCGGCAGGGACATTGTACAATCTGGTTGGTTTCCAGACGCATCTGAAATGGGGAGCGCAGAAAGAAGTGCTGAAATTAATCCCTGGATTGGAAAATGTGGAAATCGTACGCTATGGCGTTATGCATCGTAATACATTCATAAACTCTCCTAGAGTACTGAATTGCACATACCAATTAAAATCACAGCCGACAATTCTTTTCGCCGGTCAAATGACAGGTGTAGAAGGATATGTAGAATCCGCAGGTTCAGGACTGATCGCAGGCATCAACGCTGCGCAATTGGCAAAAGGCGACAAACCTGTCCGTTTTCCAAGAGAAACAGCACTCGGGAGTATGGCGCGCTATATTACGGAAGCTGATCCAAATAACTTCCAGCCGATTAATATCAACTTTGGTTTGTTCCCTGAGCTGGAAAGACGGTATAAAACAAAAGGCGAACGTGCGGAAAAACATGCAAACCGGGCGCTCCATGCGGTAGAAGAATTTAAAGAAACAACGAATATCTAATCATGCATTGTATAGAGTAAGATAAACCGGGACTGAAGCCGAAACCTTAAAAGAGGTTTTGATTTCAGTCCTTTTTTGCGACCCGCTAAGATAGTCGGGGTTTATTGGAAGCAGGATGTGTGTCGCGGAAGGGATGAACTTCGGCGCGCTTTTCCGTTTCCCAATAAATAACTGAAACTTCTCGATATTTGAAACGTCCACTAAGTGGTACAAACTGGATCAGCAAGCAGATGATGATAGCTAAAATCAAAGTAATTTGACTAATATGTGTCAAAAGCCGTCAATTGGGGAATAACTAAGCTGTAATCAGTTTTCAAAGTTGCTCAAAAAACCTTGCTATTGTATAGTGTTTTATGGACAACATTGAATTTGATGTTTAATTCCAAATTTTATGTAATCAAGAATCTTTGGAATCTTCTGATGCACGAGGTGTGACAATAAAATCGTGTCGGGGTGATAAAATGATTCCTGAAATAAAACAATTAGCTGACGAATATGTATCCCATATTCGCCTGGAGAAAAACTATTCATCCTACACAGTCTCTGAGTATGAAAAGGATCTTCAGGATTTTTTACTGTTTCTGCAAGAAGAACAAATCGGGCAGCTGGACGACGTAGACTACGGTGTCGCCAGACTGTACGTGACGCGCCTATATAATCGCTCTTATGCGAGAACGAGTATATCCAGAAAAATATCTGCAATTCGATCATTCTTTACATTCATCAGTACCCGGTACGGGATTGAAGATCAGGCATTCAGACTGTTATATCACCCAAGAAAAGAAGAGAGGCTTCCGGCTTTTTTCTATCAGCAGGAACTTGAAAAATTGTTTGACGTGACAATGGGAGAGGACTTCCGTTCATTGCGGGACCGGGCACTGCTTGAACTGCTCTATGCTACAGGCATTCGTGTCGGTGAATTAGTAGAAATTGAAGTGCAGGATGTGGATCATTATTTAGGAATCGTAAAGGTAATGGGTAAAGGACGGAAAGAACGTTTCGTGCCATTCGGAAGTTTTGCTGAAGACGCACTGCAAGATTATATCAATTCCAGCCGGCCAATGCTTATGAAACAAAAAAAGCACAGCAGCCTGTTTGTGAATTTACGCGGAGATCCATTGACAGACCGTGGCGTGCGCTATATTTTGGATGATTTAATGGAAAAAGCAGCGTTGCATACTACTATTACACCGCATATGATCCGGCATACATTTGCGACGCACCTGCTTGGGGCGGGCGCTGATCTGCGTTCAGTCCAGGAGCTGCTTGGACACAGCCACCTGTCATCGACACAGGTATATACGCATATCACGAATGAACACTTACGCCAGACCTATTTACAAACGCACCCCCGTGCCTAGGAGGAACTAAAATGAAATTTCATGCTACTACAATTTTTGCTGTTCATCATGACGGACAATGTGCCATGTCTGGTGACGGCCAAGTGACAATGGGTGAATCTGTCGTCATGAAACATACGGCGACAAAAGTACGCCGATTGTTTAACGGAAAAGTCCTGGCAGGTTTTGCAGGCTCAGTGGCAGATGCCTTTACGTTATTTGATTTATTTGAAGCAAAACTTATGGAGTTTGACGGGAATCTTAAGCGGGCTTCTGTTGAACTGGCTAAAGAATGGCGCGGCGACCGCATTCTTCGCAAACTGGAAGCGCTGCTGCTTGTCATGGATAAAGATACGCTTCTGCTCGTGTCAGGTACAGGCGAAGTAATTGAGCCTGACGATGGCGTATTAGCAATCGGTTCGGGCGGTAATTATGCGCTGGCTGCCGGAAGAGCATTGAAGAAGTACAGCAGTCAATTGTCTGCTGAAGAAATCGCACGAATTTCATTGGAAACAGCTGCTGACATTTGTGTCTTTACCAATCACAATATTATCGTGGAGGTGCTGTAAGCGATGAAGCAAGAGTTAACACCTAAGGCGCTTACCGCGTATTTAAATCGTTTTATAGTAGGGCAGGAAAAAGCGAAAAAGGCAGTGGCAGTCGCTATGCGGAACCGCTATCGCCGAATGCAATTATCTGCCGAAGAGCAGGAAGAAGTAATCCCGAAAAACATTTTAATGATTGGACCCACTGGGGTAGGGAAAACTGAAATTGCAAGAAGAATTGCCAAGCTGGTACATGCACCTTTCATAAAAGTGGAAGCGACAAAGTTTACCGAAGTCGGATATGTCGGACGCGATGTTGAATCGATGATACGGGATCTGACCGAAGCCGGTATCCGCATGGTAAAAGAAGATATGCGTGAATCGGTAAAGGAGCAGGCGCAAAAGATGGCTGAGGAAAGATTAGTCAAATTGCTAGTTCCTGAAGCGAAAAAGAATACTGCCGGTCAAAATCCGTTTGAAATGTTTTTCGGTCAAAAGACACAGACTGAACCTGAAAATACTGCTGATCAGGCTGAAATCAGAAGAAAGCGCTCCGATATTGCACAGCAGCTTGCAAATGGTCAAATTGAAGAGCAAATGGTAACGGTCGATGTTCAGGCACAGCAGCCTTCTTTGTTTGATGCGCTGCAAGGGTCTGGTATGGAACAAATGGGGTCTGGAATGCAGGATGCATTGTCTTCGCTTATGCCGAAAAAGACGGTCCAGCGCCGCATGAAAGTAAAAGATGCGCGCATAGTGCTTGAAGCAGAAGAGGCGGATAAGTTAATTGATCAGGATGAAGTTGCGCGTAAAGGAATTGAGCTGACTGAACAAGCAGGCATCATATTCCTTGATGAAATGGACAAAATCGCGAGCAGTAATCAGAAAACATCAGGAGAAGTATCGCGTGAAGGTGTCCAGCGTGACATTTTGCCAATAGTTGAAGGGTCAACAGTAACCACGAAATATGGTGCAGTCAAAACAGATTATATTTTATTCATTGCGGCAGGAGCATTCCATATGTCTAAACCGTCCGATATAATTCCGGAGCTGCAGGGGAGATTTCCAATTCGTGTAGAACTCGAAAAATTGACAAAAGATGATTTCGAGCGCATACTGCGGGAACCGGATTTTTCTTTACTAAAACAATATGAGCGGCTGCTTTTGACTGAAGAAGTAGAAATTGAATTCACGGATGAAGCAATCAGCAAACTGGCTGAAATTGCATTTGAAGTAAATAACGAGACAGAAAATATAGGTGCGAGAAGACTGCATACGATTTTGGAAAAGCTGCTCGAGGATTTATCGTTTGAAGCGGCAGAAATCGGACCGGCATCCATCAAGATTACACCTGCATATGTAGATGAAAAGCTGGATGGAATCGTGAAAAACAAAGATTTGTCACATTTCATTCTGTAAAGAAGTCGTTATTGTTTATTTAACGATTGAAAACCTTTAGAATATTCATTAAAGTCAGAAGAGATTTATGAGGAGGAACAATTTAAATGAGTTTATTAATTAAAACAAGAAAAATCAACGCAATGCTGCAAAAAGGTGCGGGTGGTCCCGTTAACTTTAAAGAGATGGCGGAAGAACTTAGCGATGTAATTGACTGTAATGCATTCATCGTAAGCCGAAGAGGTAAATTGCTTGGTCTGGAGATCCACCATCAGATCGAAAACGACCGCATGAAGAAAATGTTTGAAGAGCGCAAATTCCCAGAAGTTTACACAAATAACTTATTCTCCATCAACGAAACGTCTCCAAATATCGATATCGAAAGCGAATATACAGTATTCCCTGTAGAGAACAAAGAGTTGTTCCAAGAAGGGCTGACAACAATTGTTCCGATTATCGGCGGCGGCGAGCGTTTAGGCACACTGATTCTTGCGAGATTAAAAAACAGCTTTACAGAAGATGATTTGATTCTTGCTGAATACGGCGCGACAGTAGTCGGTATGGAAATCCTGCGTGAAAAATCGAAGGAAATCGAACATGAAGCACGCAGCAAAGCGGTCGTACAGATGGCAATCAACTCCCTGTCCTACAGTGAGCATGAAGCAATTGAGCATATCTTCAAAGAGCTCGACGGCAATGAAGGATTGCTCGTAGCGTCTAAAATTGCGGATCGGGTAGGAATTACGCGTTCAGTAATTGTTAACGCATTGCGTAAACTGGAGAGTGCTGGTGTAATCGAATCACGTTCTTTAGGAATGAAAGGAACGTACATTAAAGTTCTGAACGACAAATTTTTAGAAGAACTTGAAAAACACAATTCATAAACAATTTTTCCGCTGAAAATAGTGGAGATAAACTGAAGGGAAATTCCGTAAACACGGATCTTTCCTTCAGTTTTTTATTTTTGAAATAATTGTTGCATGACTTTTTATACATACAGACACGGGGATTACTTTGGTAGGAGTGAGACATAATATATCCTCCGCCGATCTTTCTTATTCTTGCTCCTTAGGAAATCCCCGCATCTAAGCAGCGAAAAAACACTTTAAATATCCATAAAATAGCCCCTTTTAATTATGTTGAAAAAATCAGTTCTGAAAAAGTGATGAACTACAGGAAAGTGAATAGTTAGAATCCCGTAAAACGGTTACATTGAACTACAGAATCTTACAGAATTCATTGGACAATAATCATTATAGTCCGCTACAATAGAGTAGTAGATTAATAAAATCGACATTTTTATACAAAGTTCTTGTCGAAGATTATTATACAAACGTGAAATACTGTAAAAAACAATGAGAATAGAACTAAATCAGGGAAGGGTGAGAGAAGATGAATATCTATGGCAGTACTATCAACCTGCTTGAAAAGGGTCTTGACTACTCATCTGCAAAAGGGAAAGCAATATCACAAAATATAGCGAACGTAGACACACCAAACTATAAAACGAAAAGCGTAAATTTCAAAGAAGTATTTGCTGCTGAATCGAACAGAGGCCTCGAGGCTTATAAGACGGATTCAAGGCATATGGAATTTACCCATTCCGCAGGCAGTAAAATGTTTGACATATCCAGACTGCGCTATCGTCAGGATCGCAACGGTGTCGATATGGATAAAGAGCAGGCTGATTTGGCAGCCAACCAAATTTACAACTCGGCGCTGATTGAACGATTGAACGGGAAATTTAACTCGATGCAAAGTGTGATTAAAGGAGGTCGATAATTGTGAGTATATTCCATAGTTTAAATACATCTTCTTCGGCATTGACTGCACAGCGGCTCCGTATGGACGTGATATCATCTAATATGGCCAATGTTGATTCCACCAGGGCCAAGCAGGTGGATGGAGAGTGGGAGCCTTATAGAAGGAAAACTGTCACATTACAACCGAAAGAAGGACAATTCGCATCTTTCCTTCAAGCGGCTAAGGGAGTACATTCCCGCGGCGGTGCAAGCAGCGGGGTAGCAGTGACGCGTGTGAAGGAAGACCGTGAGACGCCGTTTAAATTAGTATTTGACCCGGCACATCCTGATGCGAATGGAGAAGGATATGTGGAAATGCCGAATATTGATCCATTAAGAGAAATGATTGACCTGATGTCCGCGACGAGATCTTACGAAGCGAATGTCACCGTTTTGAATGCCAATAAATCTATGCTGATGAAAGCACTGGAGATTGGCAGATAATCATATCAGTAAATAAGGAAGTGGAATAAATGCCGATTCAATCAATTACAGGCGCTTTGCCTGCCATGCAAATCCAACAGCCGGACACGAAAGTACAAAGAACACCGTTTGAAGCACAGCAAAACTTTTCAGCCATGCTAAACAATGCAATCCATCAAGTAAATGAAAAACAAACAATCTCAGATACTATGACGACAAGGCTTGTAAAAGGCGAAGATGTTGATCTGCATAACGTGATGATTGCAGCTCAAAAAGCAAGCATCGCGCTCAATGCAACTGTGGAAATGCGCAACAAAGTGGTAGAAGCATACCAAGAAATCATTAGAATGCCTGTCTAACAGATAGAATGCACGAGGCAGAAGTTTGCCTGGTGGGGCTGACCGGGGGATTAGAATGAAAGAAAGACTCACAAAGCTCAGAGCGGATCTTACAGCTTTCTGGGATAGTCGTACAAAAAACCAAAAAATTATATATATTGCAACGGCGGCCAGTGTGATTGCGCTGGCGGTTTTTTTAACAATGTTCTTTTCAAAAACTACATACGTAACGCTTTATTCAGAAGTATCGCCATCTGAGATCGGACGCATCAAAGAAGTGCTTGACGGTCAGGGGGTTCCTTATTTAGTAGAACCGGGCGGTACAGCCATATCAGTGCCTGAGAAACAGCTGGATAATCTGCGTGTGTCACTTGCGGCAGAAGGATTTCCGGATTCCGGACTTATTGATTACTCATTTTTCTCGGACAACGCGGGATTTGGCACTACGGATAATGAATTTAACATGATTAAGCTGGCTGCGATGCAGACGGAATTAGCAAACCTAATAAAGGGTATAGAAGGTATTAAGGACGCAAAAGTTATGCTGACTTTACCGACAGAAGGTATTTTCGTGAATGACACGACGACTGAAGCGAGTGCGGCTATTATGTTGAAAACAAATCCCGGCCAAAAGTTTTCTGAACAGCAGATAACTTCTCTTTATAATCTGGTGTCAAAGAGCCTTCCAAATCTCTCTAATGATAATATCGTCATACAGAACCAATACTTTGAGTATTTTGATTTAAATAATTCTGGAAATTCATATGGCGCAAATGTAACCGATCAAATGGGTGTAAAAAAGACAATAGAACGTGACTTGCAGCGCCAAGTTCAAATGATGCTCGGTACGCTGATGGGCCAGGATAAAGTAGTTGTTTCCGTTACAACAGACATCGACTTTACGAAAGAGCAGCGCGAAGAAAATCTTGTCACACCGGTCGATCCGGAAAACATGGAAGGAATTGCGCTGAGTGTTCAGCGGATAACCGAATCGTTTTCGGGAACCAATCCTGCTGTGGGCGGAACTCCTGAAGCGGAAGATCCAACCGATAACCGGACCACTTATGTGGAAGGGGAAGGCGGAAACGGGGACTACGAGCGTTTGGAAGAAACGATAAACAATGAAGTGAACAGAATTAGAAAAGATATAGTGGAAAGCCCTTATAAAATCAGTAATATTGGCATACAAGTAATGATTGAACCGCCGACTGCGGATGACCCTGCGTCGTTGGCTCCCGAAGTGCGTCAGGATGTAGAACGTATTCTGGAGACGATTGTTCGTACTTCATTGGATAAGGAAGCAGCAGGGGAATTGACGGATGAGATGCTGGCAGAAAAAATTGCGGTATCCGTCCAGCCGCTGCGGGGGAAAAATATTGCGTTTGAAGATACTAAGACAGTCATACCATGGTGGGTTTATTTAATCGGAGGAATTTTGCTTCTGGCGGTAATTATTTTAGTCATTCTATTCTTGCGTAAACGCCGCAATGAAGCAGAACTCGAAGAAGAGCTGGCTCTCGAACAGGCTGAATTGGAAGCTGTCAAAGTAGATGACATTAATTTGGAACAGGAAACCGAAGCGACAGCGCGCAGAAAGCAACTGGAAAAAATGGCCAAAGATAAACCAGAAGAATTTGCGAAGTTATTGCGAACATGGATTGCCAAGGAGTAACGGAGGGATGTTAGTTGGTTAAGAAAGATAAGGATATGTCAGGTAAACAAAAAGCCGCATTGCTGCTCATCTCTCTGGGGCCTGAAGTGTCGGCATCGGTATATAAGCATTTGAATGAAGAAGAGATCGAGCAGCTGACGTTAGAAATTTCTGGCGTAAAAAAAGTAGAATCCTCTGTAAAAGAAGAGATTATTGAAGAATTTCATAATATCGCGCTTGCACAGGATTATATTTCTCAAGGAGGAATTGGCTATGCCAAAACGGTACTTGAAAAAGCGCTGGGAAAAGACCACGCGCAGGCAATTATCAACCGGCTGACCTCCTCCCTTCAGGTCCGGCCGTTTGATTTCGCACGACGCGCGGAGCCGTCACAAATTCTGAACTTTATTCAAAATGAGCATCCTCAGACGATTGCACTGATTTTGTCTTATTTAGAGGCTGAACAGGCAGGGCTGATCCTTTCACAGCTGCCGCAGGAAATGCAGGCAGACATAGCCAAACGAATCGCAACAATGGAATCAACCTCACCGGAAGTGATCAGTGAAATAGAAGCGGTTCTCGAACGAAAACTGTCATCCACTGTCACGCAGGATTTCACCGAAACAGGCGGCGTAGATGCAGTAGTCGAAGTGCTGAACGGTGTAGACCGATCAACGGAAAAAACGATACTCGATGCGCTCGAAATTCAGGATCCGGAGCTTGCAGAAGAAATACGGAAGAGAATGTTCGTCTTTGAAGATATCATTACATTGGATAACCGTTCAATTCAGCGCGTAATCCGTGATTGTGAAAACGAAGATCTGATTCTGGCAATGAAAGTATCGAGTGAGGAAGTAAAAGATATATTATTCAAGAACATGTCACAGCGCATGGCAGAGTCCTTTAAAGAAGAGATGGATGTCATGGGTCCTGTCCGGCTTCGGGATGTGGAGGAAGCACAATCCCGCATTGTAGGAACTATCCGCAGACTCGAAGATGCAGGAGAGATTATCATCGCGCGTGGCGGAGGAGATGACATCATTGTCTAATCTGTTTCGTTCTGGCCGTACGGTAATGAACCAAAATCCTGTGAAAGAAATTTCGATCCGTAATTTACAGCCTCCGCAAGATGCTGCTGAAGAAGAGAAACCTGTATCGGCCGGTGCTTTGTTCATGGAGCGCAACCGCCTGCTGCAGGAAATGGAGCAGCGCAGACAAATTACAGATGCAGAAATTA
This sequence comes from Sporosarcina sp. P33, assembly GCF_002077155.1. Classification (GTDB taxonomy): domain Bacteria; phylum Bacillota; class Bacilli; order Bacillales_A; family Planococcaceae; genus Sporosarcina. The sequence continues at coordinate 2,943,293 of NZ_CP015027.1, forward strand.
AACAGCGGATGGAAGAAGCGGCAGCCGACATTGAATCGATGCAGGCGGCCTGGGCAAATGAAAAAGAACAATTACAGCAGCAAGCATATGACGAGGGATTTCAGGCAGGCTTTGAAGACGGCCGCAATAAAGCGCTGGCAGAAATGCGGGAAATGGTCGAAGCTGCCAATGAGACTACTACATTGTCTTACGAGAACGCAACGCAGTATTTAATCAATCAGGAACGCGTCATTTTGGATATTGGCATACGGTCAGCTGAACAAATTATTAATAAAACGATAGAAGATGATGATGAGGCTTATTTATGCCTCGTCAGGAAAGGAATCAAGGAAGCGCAGGAGATGAAGGAGATTAAATTATTCGTCCCGACTGAGCACTTTAAAATGGTGACGACGCATCGGGCGGAACTTGCTTCCATCTTTCCGCCCGAAACACCGTTCCTCATTTTTGTCAATGAAGATTTCAATGCGACAGATTGTTTTATCGAAACGAACCACGGCCGAATCGTTGTGAGTGTAGATGATCAACTGAATGAACTGAAAGAACAATTGGTGAAAATCATGGAAGATGGTGTGTAATTTGAAAAAAGCCGAAGATCTTATTCGAATTATTCCGAATATCAACACGTTAAAAAAATACGGACGAGTTAACCGCGTGGTCGGATTACTGATTGAATCAGAAGGTCCTGAGTCATCGATTGGGGATGTCTGTTTCATCCATTTGAATGTCCCTGAAGAAGGCCGATCTCTGATCCAGGCAGAAGTCGTCGGCTTCCGTGAAGAAATCGTCATGCTCATGCCCTACACAGATATACGCAATATTTCAAGTGGCTGCCTCGTTGAAACAACGGGCAAGCCGCTTGAAGTAAAAGTTGGAATGAATCTGCTCGGACAAGTACTTGATTCGCTTGGGAATCCGATTGATTCGAGTGCACTGCCGAAAGGGCTGGCGACAGTCCGTACGGAAAACAGCCCGCCGAACGTGCTGACACGACCGACCATTAACGACAGGCTGGCTGTCGGTGTAAAAGCGATTGACGGCATGCTGACAGTCGGCAGCGGACAGCGGGTGGGAATATTTGCGGGGTCAGGTGTGGGAAAGAGTACATTACTCGGTATGATTGCGCGTAACACGGAAGCAGATATTAATGTCATCGCGCTGATCGGGGAACGGGGCCGCGAAGTCCGGGAGTTTATTGACCGGGATCTTGGTCCTGAAGGGCTAAAGAAAACGATTGTAGTGGCGGCAACATCCGATCAGCCGGCACTCATGCGGATTAAAGGTGCACTGACTGCTACAGCTATTGCAGAATATTTTCGTGACAAAGGCCTGAATGTCATGCTCATGATGGACTCAGTGACCCGTGTTGCCATGGCGCAGCGTGAAATTGGCCTGGCGGTCGGTGAACCTCCTGCAACCCGCGGCTACACGCCTTCAGTGTTTGCGATTTTGCCGAAATTGCTTGAACGCAGCGGGACGAATGAAAAAGGTGCCATCACTGCTTTCTATACGGTGCTGGTTGACGGTGACGACATGAATGAGCCGATTGCCGACGCCGTACGCGGGATACTCGACGGCCACATTGTACTGGACCGGACACTTGCCAATAAAGGCCAATATCCGGCGATTAATGTGCTGAAGAGTGTCAGCCGTCTGATGAATCACATTGCCGATCCCGAACATCTGAAAGCAGCGGCGAAATTGCGTGAATTGTATTATGCCTATGATAAATCCGAAGATCTCATCAATATTGGTGCATACAAAAAAGGCACATCCCGTGAAATTGACGAAGCGATTGAATATGAACCGATCATCACCGATTTTCTAAAGCAAAAATTTAATGAGAATGTCCGGCTGGAAGATACGGTAAATGAAATGATCGCGTTAGCTTCTGGAGGAGGAGAACGCAGATGACTACTTATCATTATCGTTTTGAAAAAGTTCTGACGTTGCGTGAACAAGAGCGCGATGAAACAGAAATGGCCTACAAAGAAGCGATTGAACAGTTTGAATGCGTGGCTAGACAGCTGTACGATCAGATGAAAAAGAAGGAAGACGTACTCGAGGAGCAGCAGCAGCGGATGGCTTCCGGTTTTTCTATTGATGATTTACACAACTACTCCCGATTTATCAATACGCTCGATGTGACGATAGACCAGATGCAGAAGGAAGTAATGAAATCCCGGTCGAAGATGAACTGGATTGAATCACAATTGCTGGAAAAAAATATTGAAGTGAAGAAATTTGAGAAAATGCGTGAAATCGGGAAAGAACAATATAATGCCGAAATGGAACACGCAGAGGCAAATCGAATTGACGAACTGTCGACGATGAAGTTCCGTTCAAAAGAAGACGGGTGGTAAAGTGGCTAAATCAAAAAAACAAAAAGAAACCGAGTTGATGACAGAAAGCAAAAAGTCGATTGGCTTTCTTCAAATAGTACTTGCCTGGATCATCATCCCCTTAATGTTTACGGCAGCTGTTGTGTTAATCATAGCAAAAGTGGCAGATGTCAATGTCTTTGATCAGGCGAAAGAATGGACGTCAAAAGTACCGTTCCTTGAGAAGAAAGCTCCAGATGAGAAAGTGGAAGGTGATTTGATTCTGGAAGAACGCGTCATTTCGCTGCAGGCAGAAATTCAGGAAAAAGAAGCGCAATTATTTGAACTCCAGGACGAACTGACGCAAGTAAAAGATTCAAATGAAGCGCTCGAAATAGAAAAAGAGAAATTGAACGAAGAAATCGAGAAACTGAAACTCGCGCAGAGCGAATCCAAACGCGATTTCAAAGAGATTGTCACAACATACGAGCAAATGTCGCCCAAATCATCTGCGCCGGTCATTACAAAAATGGGCGATGCAGAAGCTGTTCAGATTTTATCTAGTCTAAAGCCTGCAACTTTAGCAGCTATACTAGAGAAAATGTCCCCTGAACAGGCCGCTAAATATACATCTATGCTCACAAAGTAGTATAATAGTTTTTGAGGGAGGTGAAAAAGTGAACTTAGGACTATTACTGGGTGTAGGCTCTTCGAGTATTCCGATGAATTCTTCTATTTCTCCTGCAAGTGCAGAAGGTCAGGCATTCGGAAGTGTTTTTCAAAGTATGATCGCTTCTTCTGTACATGTAAAAGAACAGCCAACGGCAGAAGAAGGAAAATTGTTGAAATTCCTTGGTGAAGTTTTAGACGCCGGTTCGCTTGATGAGTTAGCAGGAACACTCGAGAAACTGCAGCAGTCAAGTGCAACCTCGGTTACAGCGCAGCTATTGAAAGAAACAGGCCTTCGGCAATCGCAGGAACAGCCCGTCATACTAATAGATGAAGCTGAAGTAAAAGCAATACCAGAACAACCGGCTGAAACTGCTGAAACTGAAGAACTGCAGCTGACTGATCTCTCAAAGGCCGAGAAGTTTCCAAGTCTGCAACAATTAGCATCACTGTTAAGTAAAAATCCTGATAAACTAGTGGAAGAGATTACGAATGTCCTAGAGGGTGAATATGTTACTGAAGAACAATTGGAACAAATTGCGGCAACGGGAGATATATGGTTTGCGCTCGATGTATTACATCAGCTGCCTCCTGAAAAGATACAGGAAGTGATGGAGCAATTGCCGCAAAGGACAGCCGTCGAATTTACCGCGTTGCTGAAAGCGGTGGAATTGGCTGTGCCTAAAATAGATCTTTCGTCCAGCCAGGCGGATTCAGTGAAAACAATCCAGCCAATTCTGGCGCAAATCGCGAATCAGCTTGAACAAAAAACTGTGCAGCCTGAAATCAAACGGCCAATCCAGATTCCGCCGGCTATTCAGCACGTGATTCGCTTCACTTCAGAACAGCCTGCGGCAGATATGAAGCAGCCAGAACAGCAGGCAAAACCCGCCGAAACAGTAACACCGCAATCCGCGATGACTCACACAGAAGCGCGTCCGGTGTTTCATATGAATCCAGCTGATAAAGTGCCGGAAAGCCGGAGCGAAGCACTGATGAGGGAATTCCAAGCAGTATTGAACCGCGCAAATTTTGGACAGACGAATGGAATGAACAGACTGTCGGTGAAGCTGTATCCGGAACACCTGGGGCAAATACGGATTGAATTGCTGGAAGTTAACGGAGTTATGACCGCGAGAATATTAGCATCCACCGCGATGGCACGTGAAATGCTCGACAGCCAGATGCATCAGCTGCGTCATGCGTTTAATCAGCAAAATCTCCAAGTAGACAGAATTGACTTATCCCAGACTATTCAAGATCCGTCAAAGAGTGACCGGGAACAGGCATTTAACAGACAGAACCAGCAGCAAAAGGAGCAACCATCAGAACAGAACGAACAGCGGGATGAGCAGGAACAAACATTCCAAGAATTTATGATTGAACTGGAGGTGTAAACATTGCCGGAAGGAACAAACTCAACATCAGCACAGAATACAATTACAGACTCAATGTTTTTGATCAATAAGCAGCGGGATCAGCGCAAGACAGGTCCTGACACGATGGGGAAAGATGCGTTTATGAAAATTCTGATTGCACAGATGACCAATCAGGATCCGACGAACCCGATGAAAGATACAGAATTCATTGCACAGATGGCACAGTTTTCTTCATTGGAACAAACGATGAACTTAACAAAAGCATTTGAGAAATTCGCTGATTCACAAAATCAAAGTCAGCTGATTCAATACAACAGTTTTGTAGGCAAAGAAATACGCTGGCATAAAGTAACTGATCAAACAGACGGAGACGGCAAACCGGTAATTAGTGAAGGAACGGGCATTATTCAGTCAATTAAATATATTGATGGTTCAGTAGTCTTTATGATGGCAGACGGCAAGGAATTATCACCCGGTAATATTTCTGAAGTCATGGGGAGCGAATCGGGAAGTACAGGCACGGGCAGTCAGCCAAACAGTCTCGTCCAAGCGAGTATGCTAATCGGCAAGATGGTCGGTTTTACAGAAGGTGATGCAGAGCGTACGGGGAAAGTTATATCTGTGACGAATAAAGAAGGCAGCTTACACTATATATTGCAGGACGGCACGAAAATCGAAGGTAATCAGTTTACCTCAATCAGTGAATAAACGAATGGAGCGATGTCATGAATAAGATCAATATCCATCGCATTCCATCACCGCCACTCATACGCCAAGGGCAGGCACAGGCGAAGCCGAAGCAGTCATTTCTTGAACTTCTGCACAATGCCGAACAGCCTGAAAAACTAAAAATCAGCAAACATGCCACAGATCGTCTGCAGGAGCGGGGCATTCAAATGACCGACGCAGAATGGGCACGCATCTCAGAAAAAGTGGACGAGGCGAAAAGGAAAGGAATCCGTGAATCACTCGTGTTGACTGACCAGGCCGCACTCATAGTCAGTGCCAAGAACTCAACCGTCATCACCGCGATGGACCGAACGGAAGCGAAGGATCAGCTATTTACCAATATAGACGGAACGATACTGCTCAGCTAAATACGGCAGGACCTTAACAGGATGCCGTTGCACCGCCGACTGAATGACGCGGTGCACTCTAAAACCGAGAGGGGAAACAATACTATGATTCGCTCAATGTACTCAGGAATCTCTGGATTAAAAAACTTCCAAACAAAGTTAGATGTAATTGGTAATAATATTGCAAACGTTAATACGTATGGATTTAAGAAAGGGCGTACCGTTTTTAAGGATTTGTATTCGCAGACTGTGGCGGGTGCTTCGGAACCCGGCGCAAACCGTGGGGGTGTGAATCCGAAACAAGTTGGGTTGGGTTCACAGCTCGCTACAATAGATACAATTCATTCTGGTGGTTCTATGCAAACAACTGGCAATACGTTAGACCTTGCTATTGAAGGGGATGGTTTCTTCATCGTTGGGCAAGATGGTGGATCTGAAAAGTTTTATACTAGAGCAGGGAACTTCTATTTAGATAAAGAAGGAGACATTGTCGATGGGGATGGAAGATACTTGTTGGATGAGGCGGGAACTAAAATTTATGTTCCTTTAACATCAACATCCCTTTCAATTGGCCAAGATGGTGCAGTGAATGTTGTTAATGAGGATGGTGAATTGGAGAAGTTAGCTAATGTGGGCTTAGCGACATTCAATAACCCAGGTGGTTTATCTAAAGTCGGTGGTAATTTATATGAAGTAAGTGCAAATTCGGGTGAGCCTTCAGAAGGTTTAGCAATTGAAGAAGGCCGCGGTGCTATCAAATCCGGCTCCCTAGAAATGTCCAACGTCGACCTGTCCGAAGAATTCACAGAAATGATCGTAGCACAGCGTGGATTCCAGGCCAACACACGGATTATCACAACTTCCGACGAAATCCTGCAGGAACTTGTGAACTTGAAACGATAAATACAGCATAGATTGAAAAGGAGGGTCGGGCCGGCCTTGGCCTGGCCCCTTATACATATGATTAAAGTGACCAGATTGAATCGAACGACGTTCACATTAAATGCATTGTACATAGAGAGAGTCGAGTCGTTTCCCGATACGACGATTACGCTGACGACAGGGTCAAAGTATATCGTTCTCGATTCGGCTGAAGAAGTGAACAGCCGGATTATAGCATTTTATCAAGCGGTCCAGCTGCTGTCGAATCCGCATATCCGGGGTGAAGAAGATGAAGAATAAATTATTAACGATTTCTTTGATTATTTTAGTAAGCATCACATTGATCGGTGTCGTGGCAGTCGTTTTGATTTTGAATTTCAACAAGGACAGTGGCGGAGAAGAAAAAGCGCCATCGATTGATGAAATTATCGAATCGTCTGTAGATATGGAGGAAATCACGACGAATTTAGCAGGCCGCAATTTTGTCCGCATTTCATTAAAAATCCAGACGGACAGTAAAAAAGCAGCTGAAGAATTGTCGAAACGCGATTTTCAGGTGAAGAATCTGGCCATCCAGGAGCTGTCGGAAATGACTGCAAAAGATTTGGAAGGAAAGATCGGCAAACAGCAATTTGAAGACACGATCAAAGCACAGCTTAACGAGTTGATGCAGGATGGGAAAATACAGAAAGTGTATATTGTCTCTTATATCATCCAGTGACGGCCGGTATGATCGCATAGAGATACGCAAGCAAGGAGAGGTTGGCCTATGTCGGGAGATGTACTGTCCCAAAATGAAATAGATGCGCTGTTGTCTGCTTTATCGACGGGTGAAATGTCAGCAGAAGAAATGAAAAAAGAAGAAGAGACCAGAAAAGTACGTGTCTATGATTTTAAACGTGCACTCCGTTTCTCAAAAGACCAGATCCGCAGTCTGACCCGGATCCATGAGAACTTTGCCAGACTATTAACGACCTACTTTTCTGCCCAGCTTCGTACGTATGTTCAAATTAACGTAGTATCGGTTGATCAGATTCCGTTTGAAGAATTCATCAGCTCAATCCCTAACATGACGCTGATTAATATATTTGATGTTTCACCGCTCGAAGGGAACATTCTGATGGAAGTGAATCCGAACGTCGCTTATTCCATGCTTGAACGGCTGATGGGCGGATACGGATCGAGTTCAGGAAAAACCGACACGATGACGGAGATTGAAACGAAGATTTTAACGAATCTGTTTGAGCGGTCTTTCGACAGTTTACGGGAAGCGTGGGCAGGTCTGATTGACATTGATCCGTATCTGACGGAAATGGAGGTCAATCCGCAGTTTCTTCAGATGATCTCGCCTAACGAAACCGTTATTGTTATTTCATTCAGTATTACGATCGGCGAATCCAGCGGAATGATCAACATTTGCATTCCACACGTCGTGCTGGAACCAATTATTCCGAATTTATCTGTTCAGTACTGGATGCAGACGAACAAAAAGGAACCGACACCCGAACAGAGTGTGGAATTGGAACGACGGATCAAACATGCGATGTTGCCGGTCGTGGCCGATTTAGGTAAAGGCCGGATATCAATAAATGATTTCCTGCATTTACAGCCCGGCGATGTTATATCCCTTGATACAAGTATTGAAGAACCGCTTACAGTACGAATCGGGGAAAAACCTAAATTCACTGCACAGCCCGGTAAATTACGAAATCGCATGGCTGTTCAAATACTGGAAATATTGAATTCGGGAGAGGATGAGGATGATGAGTGATAATATTCTCTCACAGGAAGAGATTGAAGCGCTATTGCGCGGTGAAACACTTGAGCCTGCGGGGACGGCGGGTGAGCCTGAGAATGAAGTAATTAACATTAACGACTATCTGAGTGAAATGGAACAAGATGCACTGGGAGAAGTCGGTAACATTTCATTTGGAAGTTCAGCTACTGCTTTATCAGCATTACTGGGTCAAAAAGTGGATATAACAACACCGACGCTCTCATTAATTCAGCGTGATAATCTGGATAAAGACTTTGTTCATCCGTATGTCGCTATAAAAGTGGAATATACGGAAGGACTGAGCGGTGTCAATTTGCTTGTGATTAAACAAAGCGATGCAGCCATTATCGCAGATCTTATGCTGGGCGGCGACGGCACAGCCCCAAACGAAGAGTTAAGTGAAATTCATTTGAGTGCAGTGCAGGAAGCGATGAATCAGATGATGGGGTCTTCTGCCACATCGATGTCTACAATTTTTAATAAAAAAGTAGATATCTCACCGCCGACTATTGATTTGATGAATATTCAGATGGACCAGGGAACGGAAAATATACCTGCGCATAATCTTTTGATCCGCGTATCTTTCAATTTGCAAGTCGGTGAGTTGATTGATTCCGATATTATGCAGCTGTTTCCGCTCGAGTTCGGTAAAAAACTGGTTTCTTCCTTAATGGGGGAAGAAGAAGCTGCGACAGTTACGGAAACGCCGACTGCCCCGCAGACATCGCCGCCACCGCAGCCGGAACCAGCCCGTCCCGCTGAAACTGCCCCTGAACCGCAACCGATGCAGGCACCCGCACAGCAGACGGCTCCGTCCCAGACGGCACAACAAACTGTGCAGCAACCTGTACATGTTCAGCAAGCAGAATTCGCCAGTTTTCAGGCGCCTTCTTTAAATAAGGAAGAATCAAATAATTTAAATTTACTACTTGATATACCACTCCAGGTAACAGTAGAATTAGGACGTACGAAGCGTTCTGTTAAAGAAATACTGGAAATGTCCGGAGGTTCGATTATTGAACTGGATAAATTGGCAGGGGAGCCGGTCGATATTCTAGTCAATAATCGCTATATTGCTAAAGGGGAAGTAGTAGTCATTGACGAAAACTTCGGAGTCCGTATTACGGATATTTTAAGTCAGATGGATCGTTTGAATAATTTAAGATAGCAGATACTTGGAGGGAATATAATGGGTAAAAGAATTTTGGTAGTAGACGATGCGGCATTTATGCGCATGATGATTAAAGACATTTTAACAAAAAATGATTATGAAGTAGTAGGCGAAGCTGCGGATGGCGCTCAAGCGGTAGAGAAATATAACGAATTAAAGCCCGATTTGGTGACAATGGATATTACGATGCCTGAAATGGATGGCATTGCCGCTTTAAAAGCAATTAAAAGTACGGATCCGGGAGCTACAATTATCATGTGTTCCGCAATGGGGCAGCAAGCGATGGTCATCGATGCAATTCAAGCAGGAGCAAAAGATTTCATCGTAAAACCGTTCCAGGCAGACCGTGTTATTGAAGCGATCGATAAAGCGCTGAGCTAAATGCGGCCTATGAATGTTAAATGGATCATTTCGTATCTGGTTCTCTTCCTTCTGTGCACTCCCGTTATGCCGGCAGTTTATGCGGAAACGGATCCGGATATCAGCGTGTCCGAATGTATTGGAAAAGGAAAAGACTGCAGTGACAAAGCACCTGCTGCAGAAGGCGATAAACCCACAGTAACAGATAAAGAACTGGCCGGGCCGACTGGTTTGACAGCTGGGGACTATATCCGGACACTTTTGGCATTCTTATTCGTTATCGGTTTGCTCGTCTGGCTGTTGCGCTTCTTAAACAGACGGAACCGCAGCTTTGATCAAACGCGATTAATGACGAATCTGGGCGGTGTTCCTTTAGGTCAAAATAAATCTATTCAACTAGTAAAAATGGGTAGTCATTACTTTGTGGTGGGCGTAGGAGAGAATGTTCAGCTGCTTCGGGAAATAGATGATCCTCATGAAATTGAAGAGTTACTTGCCCGTTATGATCAGGGCAATGAAGTGCAGAAGGGAATATTGTCCCAACTGTATTCCCGTTTTTCTGCAAAAGGCAAAAACCCATACGCGGAAGATGAATCTACTGTTTTCAGTCAAGTATTCTCTTCTAAAATGGAAGAGATCAAGACTGAGCGAAAAGAGCAATTGGACCGGTTGAAGCGGAAAGGAAGCGACCAAAATGGCTGACTTTCTGAATACATTTTCCAGCAGTGATCCGTCCAATGTCTCTACTTCGATCAAAATGCTTCTGCTGCTGACCGTATTATCACTTGCTCCAGCCATTTTAATTCTGATGACGTCATTTGCACGCATCATTATTGTATTGTCTTTTGTCCGTACGGCGCTGGCTACCCAGCAGATGCCGCCAAACCAGGTGCTGGTTGGATTAGCCCTGTTTTTAACTTTCTTTATTATGTCACCGGTATTATCGCAAGTGAATGAAGAGGCACTGACGCCGCTGTTTGATGAAGAAATCAGTCTGGACGAGGCATATGAACGTGCCAGCGGACCATTTAAAGAATTTATGAGTGAACATACCAGGCAGAAAGATCTGGAATTATTCATGCGTTACAATCAGATGGAAAAACCTGAAACCATTGAAGACATTCCGCTGACGATGATGGTCCCGGCATTTGCCCTGAGTGAAATAAAAACAGCATTTCAAATGGGTTTTATGATTTTTATTCCATTTCTGGTCATCGATATGATTGTTGCAAGTGTCCTGATGTCAATGGGGATGATGATGCTTCCGCCTGTTATGATTTCACTGCCGTTTAAAATTTTATTGTTTGTTCTGGTTGATGGCTGGTATCTCATTATCCAGTCATTGCTGCAAAGCTTTTAGGGAGGAATTTGAATGACGAGTGAATTTGTTATTTCCATCGCAGAACGGTCAGTGTGGGTTATTCTTCTCGCTTCAGGGCCTCTCCTAATTGTGGCGCTGCTGACAGGGCTAAGCGTAAGTATTTTCCAGGCTACCACACAGATTCAGGAACAGACACTGGCATTTGTGCCGAAGATTATAGCGGTTATGGTGGCAATAATATTTTTTGGTCCGTGGATGTTATCGTATGTTACAAATTATGCGAGCGAGATCTTTTCCAATCTTTCCAGGTACGTCGGGTGATTGAATGAATGAACTCATCCCGTCGTTACCCGCATTCTTACTTATTTTGACTCGTGTTACGTCATTTTTCGTAACACTGCCGTTATTCTCTTATAAGTCTATTCCAGCCACACAGCGGCTCATGCTCGCTGCGATATTGGCCTGGATGATGTCTTATTCTGTTACTTTGCCTGAGTTAGAGATTGATGGCCAATACATATTGCTTGTTATAAAGGAAGCGGTAGTCGGCTTGTCAATCGGCATTGCCGCTTTTATTATTATGTCGGCCATTCAGGTGGCAGGCGGATTTATTGATTTCCAGATGGGATTTGCGATAGCGAACGTCATCGATCCGCAGACGGGTGCCCAGTCACCGTTGCTTGGACAATTTTTAAATTCACTGGCAGTGCTCTTGCTGCTCGTTGTGAACGGGCATCATATGCTGCTGGACGGAATATTTTACAGCTATGAATTTGTCCCCGTCACTGCCATGTGGCCGCCGTTTGGCAGTCCGAATATGGCGGACTTTATGGTACTGACATTCGCAAAATCATTTGCTATTGCATTTCAAATGGCAATCCCCGTGGTGGCCACGTTATTTCTTGTGGACTTGGCGCTCGGTATAACAGCACGAGCGGTTCCGCAGTTAAATATCTTTGTGGTCGGTTTTCCTATTAAAATCGGTGTAAGTTTCCTGGTGATCGTCACAATGGCCAGTGTATTCATCGTCGTTATGAAAAAGATGTTTGAAATTATGATCATGACCATGAGAAATCTCATGATACTTCTCGGAGGTGGCTGATTTGTTACTAAGGCTGGATTTACAATTTTTCGCCGGCGAGAAGACAGAGAAAGCCACTCCGAAAAAAAGAGAAGATTCCAGAAAAAAAGGGCAAGTTCTGAAAAGCCAGGACGTGACGAGTGCAATCGTTCTGCTCTCTGTATTTATCTTTATGTTTTTCGCAGCAGGATTCATGCGCGATAATTTTTTCGTGTTTTTCAGAGAATCATTTACACATTTTTTTCCGATCAAAATGATGGATCAAGAACAAGTCATGCTTGTCTACATAAGTATTATTAAACAAATGGCAATTATTCTTCTGCCGATTATGATTATAGCAGTGATTGCGAGTATTGCAGCGAATTTACTTCAATTTGGTCTGTTATTCACTGCAGAGACATTGAAGTTTGATCTAAAGAAAATAGATCCAATCAAAGGATTGAAACGTATTTTTTCCGTTCGGGCGATTGTAGAATTATTAAAATCCATTTTAAAAATTTCGTTCATTGGAACGGTTACTACTCTGATCATCTGGTCAAATCTCGGAAAAGTTCTCGATTTGGCTTTTCGGACACCAGAGTACACCTTACTGACCATTGCAAAATTAGTGGGAATGATGGGCATTATTGCCTCTATGGTATTGTTGTTTATTTCCATTCTGGACTTTCTTTATCAGAAATTTGACTATGAAAAAAATCTTAAGATGTCTAAACAGGATATTAAAGATGAACATAAAAATATGGACGGCGATCCGCTTATTAAATCCCGCATTAAACAGCGGCAGCGGGAGATGGCAATGCGCCGCATGATGTCAGAAATACCTGAAGCGGACGTGGTCATCACGAATCCGACACACTTCGCAATTGCGCTCAAGTACGATGAGGAACAGATGGATTCGCCGATTGTTGTCGCTAAAGGTGCAGATTTTGTCGCACAAAAGATTAAAATGATAGCAAAAGAGAATGAGATTGTCATGGTAGAAAATCGGCCTCTTGCGCGTGCAATGTATGACAAAGTGGAAATTGGCGACCGCATACCGGAAGAGTTCTTTAAGGCGGTTGCGGAAATCTTAGCATACGTTTACCGTATACAGCGGAAAATTTAAGTGAAATAGAGAAAGTAGGGGTGGCATGCAGTTTAAAGATATAGGAGTACTCGCGGCGGTTATTATGATTGTTGCGATGCTTGTCATCCCGTTACCGCCCTGGTTACTGAGTTTCTTAATCATTATCAATATTACACTCGGTTTAATGGTGCTTCTGACTGCAATGAATATGCAGGAAGCGCTGCAGTTTTCTATCTTTCCTTCCTTATTATTGTTATTGACATTATTCCGTCTTGGCTTGAATGTGTCCACTACACGGGCAATATTATCAGAAGGAAATGCGGGTGGCGTAGTTGATACATTCGGCACATTCGTTACCGGCGGGAACATTATCGTCGGACTTGTCGTATTCGTAATCTTGATTATTATTCAATTCATCGTAATCACTAAAGGGTCAGAACGTGTTTCCGAAGTAGCGGCACGTTTTACACTTGATGCAATGCCCGGCAAGCAAATGAGTATTGATGCTGATCTCAACGCAGGAATGATTTCTGATACCGAAGCACGCACACGCCGTGAAAAAGTAAGTAATGAAGCTGATTTCTACGGGGCAATGGACGGGGCAACAAAGTTCGTGAAAGGGGATGCCATCGCCGGGATTATTATAGTCATGATCAACTTGCTTGTCGGGATGATCATCGGGGTCGTGCAGATGGGTCTGCCGTTTGCTGAAGCGGCTGTTCAATTCTCCACACTGACTGTCGGAGATGGAATCGTTTCGCAAATTCCCGCCTTACTGATTTCCACTGCGACAGGGATCGTCGTTACACGAGCCGCGTCAGAAGGAAATCTTGGCACAGATATTACGAATCAATTACTCGGACAGCCTAAATTGCTATATGTGGCATCCGTTACGATTCTTTTACTCGGTTTGGCAACACCGATCAATGACGTCTTAACCATTCCTATCTCAGCCGCTCTGGCAATGGGCGCATTCATGATGTCTCGTAAACCGGAAGAAGATCCGGAAGAACTGCTTGAAATGGAAGAGAATGTGGAAACTGAAGGACTAAAACGACCGGAAAACGTCGTAGATCTATTAAATGTGGATCCCATTGAATTTGAATTTGGCTATGGTCTCATCCCGCTTGTTGATGCAACGCAAGGCGGAGATTTACTCGATCGTGTCGTCATGATACGCCGTCAGCTTGCGATTGAACTTGGCCTTGTCATTCCGGTTGTACGGATTCGGGATAATATTCAGCTGCAGCCGAACGAATACCGCATCAAAATCAAAGGTAATGAAATGGCCAGAGGGGAATTATTGCTGGATCATTATCTGGCGATGAGTCCCGGCGGAGAGGACTTAATTGAAGGGATTGACACAGTTGAGCCTTCATTTGGACTGCCGGCAAAGTGGATCACGGAAGAAACGAAAGAAGAAGCGGAAATCATGGGCTATACAGTCGTGGATCCGCCGAGTGTCGTCTCTACGCATTTGACGGAAATTATTCGGGCTAATGCATCCGATCTGCTTGGACGTCAAGAAACGAAACAGCTAGTGGACCACGTTCATGAAACGTATCCGATACTGGTTGATGAACTTACACCAACGCCGTTATCGATAGGCGAAATTCAGAAAGTACTGGCTAAGCTATTGAACGAACAAGTATCTGTTCGGAATTTACCGATTGTTTTCGAAACGCTCGCAGATTATTCTAAATACACATCCGATGTCGATGTATTGACAGAATACGTCAGGCAGTCTCTTGCACGGCAAATTACGGGTCAATATGTGGCGGGAAATGAGGCGCTAAAAGTATTAACCGTATCCGGCAAAGTAGAAAAGCTTATTGCCGACAGTATCCAGCAAACAGAGCAAGGAAATTTCCTGTCAATCGATCCTTCCCAGTCTCAGCAGATTTTGGAGCGGATCGCCCAAGAAGTGGAACGCGTAGCCATGCTCGATCAATCACCTGTCATCTTATGTTCGCCGGCAATACGTATGTATTTACGTCAGATTACGGAGCGGTATTTCCCGCAAATACCTATATTGTCGTATAACGAACTCGAAGCATCAGTAGAAGTCCAAAGTGTAGGAGTGGTGGATATTTAATGAAAATGAAAAAGTACACAGCACCTACCATGGTGGAAGCGATGGCAAAAGTGCGGGAAGATTTCGGGGACGACGCGGTTATACTGAGTTCCAATGTCACAAAAACTAAAGGCTTTCTCGGACTTTTCAGCAAACGTTCTGTGGAAGTGGTTGCCAGTTATGATAAAACCAATGACCAGCGGATATATGAAACACCGGTACGTTCAGCACCGCAGCAGCTCGCGAAACCGGAATCTGTTGAACGTATTCAACGGGAGATGCGCGAAATCAAGCAGATGCTTCACGATATAAAACCATCTGATCGATCATTTGACAAATTTCCTGATGAATTATTGCCGGTATTAAAAAAGCTGCAGGCGCAAGGACTCGATCATGAATACATCATGGAAATTGGCAATTTGATATTTAATCGAATGAAGCAAGACAAAACAGACTACGCAGAAGACCAGCAAATGGCTATTGTACATGAATGGCTGAAAGAACGTCTTCAAGATATTCCGTTTGGAGGAATCTCTTATCAAAAGAAATTTATCAACGTTCTGGGGCCAACAGGTGTAGGAAAAACGACGACTATCGCGAAAATTGCAGCGCGTGCACTTTTGGAAGAAAGAAAGAAAGTCGGCTTCATTACGACAGACACCTATCGGATTGCGGCAATCGAGCAATTACGGACATATGCCAATCTGCTGCAGGCGCCTGTGGAGATAGCATATAACGAAGAAGATTTTCATGCAGCAATTGAAAAGTTAAAAGATCGCGACCTTATATTTATCGACACTGCAGGAAGAAATTATAAAGAAGCAAAATTTGTGGATGATTTAAAGAATCTCATCGATTTTTCATTAGAAATGGAAACATATCTGGTGCTGTCTACTACGTCAAAAGAACAGGATATGGAAACGATTATCAACCGTTTTGAAAAACTTCCGATTGAAAAGTTTATTTTCACCAAAACAGATGAAACGAATTCTGTGGGTTCTATGTTCAACCTGATGCTGAAGAACCGGATCGGCATGGCCTATTTTACGGATGGACAAGAAGTGCCTGAAGATTTGACGGAGGCGGATGTTGAAAAAGTACTGGCTCTTCTGTTAGAAGGTGATTCACATGCATGATCAGGCAGAAGCGCTTCGATTGAAAATGATGGGAAATCAAAAGCAGGCAGCCCGTTCAATTGCCATCGTCAGCGGAAAGGGCGGTGTAGGCAAGTCGAACTTCACTGCTAATTTCGCATATGGACTAGTGGCGAAAGGAAAGAAAGTCTTAATTGTAGACATGGATATCGGTATGGGGAATATTCATATTTTGTTCGGGGCAACACCAAATTATCATTTAAAGGACTATTTAACTAATTCAAAGGACCTTTGGGAAGTCGTGACACCTATAGAAGATCATTTGGCTTTTATTGCAGGCGGCTCGGGACTGGAAACGGTTCTGGAATGGTCGGATACGATGTTTGCCAGGCTCATAGACGGTTTTTCTATTTTACAGAGAAGCTATGATGTTATTTTATTCGATATGGGTGCGGGCGCGACAAAAAGTTCTATTGATTTGATCGTCGCAATGGATGAGATTATTTTGATTGCAACACCTGAGCCAACATCCATCACAGATGCGTACTCCATGATGAAATTTATTTGTTTGCGGGATGCAAATAAAACATTTCACATCGTAGGCAACCGCGTACTGAAAGAGCAGGAAGGAAAGGATTCATTGGCACGCCTTCAGCTCGCTATGCGGAAGTTTTTGTCGGTAGAAACCAGCGTCCTAGGCCTGTTGCCCGATGATGTGCATGTCCGAAATGCAGTTATTGCGCAAACGCCTTTTATCAGAATGTATCCGAATGCGCAGGTCAGTAAACGGATGCTGTCGATCACGGATACTTTTTTATACGGAGAAAAGCCGGGCACTGCAATTGAAAATTCTGGATTCATAGATAAAATCAAAGGTATTTTCCAAAAGGGGCGTGTCTAATTTGATTACAAGCAAGAAAAAACGAATTCTTGTAGTAGATGATTCGGCTTTTATGCGAAAGCTCATTTCCGATATGCTGAATAAACACCCCATGATGGAAGTAGTCGGCATCGCCAGGAATGGAAGAGACGCGACGGAAAAAGTGCGTGAACTTCGTCCGGATGTCATTACGATGGATATTGAAATGCCTGTAATGAACGGGCTGGAAGCTCTCCAGCAAATCATGGATCAGACGCCGGTTCCAGTCGTGATTCTTTCAAGCACAACGAAACATAATACCGAAAATGCGGTTCTGTCTATGGAATATGGCGCGGTGGATGTTATAGCTAAGCCTGGAGGCGCTATTTCTTTAAATCTGCATGAAATTGAAAAAGAGATAGTAGAAAAAGTATTCGCCGCCTCAAATGTAGGGATACAAACACTGACAAGAAAGATTACATCGTCATACACTCACCAATCATCACCTGTCATTAGAGGAAACGTGCCGGATGTCAGCGGACCGTATGTGACACCAATAGCACAAACGGCAAATTTATCTAAAAATATAGCACCAATTTCCAAAACGTTTGTTATAATAGGTACATCGACCGGGGGCCCAAGAGCCTTGCAGGAAGTCATTACCAGGCTTCCCGCAGAATTCCCCCATCCTATTTTAATCGTGCAGCATATGCCGCCAGGTTTTACTAAGTCATTAGCCGAGCGGCTGAACGGACTGAGTGAAATAACTGTCAAAGAAGCAGAACACGGCGAACACATTGAAAACGGCACGGCCTATATAGCACCTGGCGGCCTGCATTTGAAATTTGAAAAGGCAGGGACAGGTTATCAGATTGTACTGGATGGAGAAGAAGCTCCGCGTTCCGGACACCGCCCGGCAGTAAATGTGCTGCTTGAATCTGCAGCGGCCCATAAAGAATTACGATATGTTACAGCCATCATGACCGGAATGGGATATGACGGAAGAGAAGGAATGGAATTATTACGTGCTGCATGTCAAACAATTACCATAGCGGAATCCAAAAATACTTCCGTTGTGTATGGAATGCCCAAAGCCATAATAGATGCAGGTCTCAGCGATGAAATTAAAGATGTACAGCAGATCGCTGATGCGATAATGGGAAATTTGAAGTAACTAGGGGGCTTTACAATGGATGTAAATCAGTATTTGGATATGTTCATAGAAGAAAGTAAAGAACACTTGCAAGCTTGCAGTGAACAGTTGCTTGCTTTGGAAAATAATCCGGATGATCTGGCAATTGTCAATGAAATCTTTAGAGCAGCTCATACCCTTAAAGGGATGTCCGCAACGATGGGATATGAAGACATTGCGGATCTGACACATAAAATGGAAAACGTCCTGGATGCAATCCGGAATTCGAAAATCAGTGTCTCAACGGAAATACTGGACGTAGTATTCGAAGCGGTGGATGATCTTGAACTTATGGTTCAGGATATTGAAGCAGGCGGCGATGGAAAGAAAGATGTCAGTAAGTTGGTTGAAACCCTTAATCGGATAGAAGCAGGACAGCCATTGGATCTGGAAGCAGAGCCGGCAGCAACTACTGAAGAAGCGCCATTGGAAGTCATTACTTCTACAGGTATTCATTATGACGAATTTGAACTGACTGTAATTTCTCAATCTGCTGAGCAAGGATTTAATGCGCTGGAAATTATAGTGACACTGCGTGAAGACTGCCTGTTGAAAGTGGCACGGGTATTTATGACGTTTGAGATATTAGAAAAATCAGGCGAAGTAATAAAAACAGTTCCTACAGTGGAACAATTGGAAAATGAAGAGTTTGATCAGAAATTTACGATTGTGCTGCTGACACATGAAGATGCTGAAGAGCTCAAATCAAAAGTGATGAAAGTATCTGAAATAGAAGATGTTCAAATTACACTTATCACGGACGAATACGTGCAGAAGTATAAACAATCTATATTGGATGAAAGTGAAGCAGCACCAGCAGCAGTTGAAATCCCTGCCGCTTCCGCAGCAAAAACGGAAAAAAACCAAGAAACATCTCAATCTGCGCCTAAAGCTAAAAAAGCCGCAGCTTCCAATTCAAACAAAACGATCCGCGTAAATATTGACCGTCTGGATATTCTCATGAATTTGTTTGAGGAACTTGTTATCGACCGCGGACGGCTTCAGTCTATTGCAAGTGAACTTCATAATCCTGAACTCAATGAATCTGTGGAAAGAATGACGCGGGTATCCGGAGACCTGCAGAATATCATTTTGAACATGCGGATGGTACCGGTAGAAACAGTCTTTAACCGATTCCCTAAAATGGTTCGTCAATTGGCACGTGATCTGAATAAAAAAATTGATCTCGAAATCATCGGGGCTGAGACAGAACTTGACCGTACAGTAATCGATGAAATCGGCGATCCGCTCGTTCACTTAATCCGTAATGCGCTGGATCACGGAATCGAAAGTCCGGAAGAACGTATTGCAAAAGGAAAGCCTGAAGTAGGCACAGTAACACTTCGCGCCTATCATTCAGGCAACCATGTGTTCATCGAGCTGGAAGATGACGGAGCTGGTGTGAACCGTGAGCGTGTAGTCGGAAAGGCCATTGAACGCGGCATAGTCAGTGAAGAAGCAGCAGAATCACTGACGAATAAACAAGTGGCGGAATTGATTTTGGCATCGGGCTTCTCCACAGCGGCATCGATCACAGATGTTTCAGGGCGCGGTGTCGGACTGGATGTGGTCAAGAATACCATCGAATCACTGGGCGGCCACATTTCGATCGATTCCACTGAAGGAAAAGGTTCATTATTCCAGGTGCAGCTGCCGCTGACTCTCTCTATTATCTCTGTCATGCTGGTGGAACTGGATAAAGAGATATACGCAATTCCATTGTCATCCATTATTGAAACGGCAATTATTCAGAAATCGGATATTTTAAATGCGCATAATCAGCCGGTTATCGATTTCCGCGGAACAATTGTGCCGTTAGTGGATTTGAAAGAAATATTCGAAATGAAAAATAAAAGTGCTGAAGACGAAGAATTCCAGTCCATTGTTATTGTCCGTAAAGGAGACAGCCTGGCGGGGTTAGTTGTAGATTCATTCATCGGACAGCAGGAAATCGTCCTGAAATCACTTGGAGATTATCTCCAAAGTGTCTTTGCGATATCTGGCGCTACAATTCTCGGGAACGGTCAAGTGGCGTTAATTGTTGACTGTAATGCATTGATTAAATAATCGAGGTGACGACATGACAAAAGCTGTAGAATTGAGCGATATGAAAGTAATCGTCTTCCAATTGATGAATAAAGAATATGCAATCGGCCTGGATGCAGTGGAATCCATCGAGAAATCATTATCCATTACACGTGTGCCGCGCATGCCTTCCTATGTAAAGGGGGTATTGAATTTACGGGGCGTTGTAACACCGGTAGTTGATTTGCGTGAACGTTTTGATATGGAATATAAAGAGTTTGATGAAACGAGCTGTATTATTATTGTGTCACACGGAGACTCTGAAGTCGGTTTGATTGTAGATGACGCCAATGATGTAATGGATGTGCCAAGCAGTGCAATCGGTCCCCAGCCGGAAGTGGTGGGATCAGTAGAATCTGAATTTATTTCGGGTGTGGCAAAAGTAGGTAAACGTCTGTTGGTTATGCTGAATCTGGAAAAAGTGCTGCAGCCGATTAAGAAGGGGAACTCCGATGAATTCTGATAATGAAATCACCGAAATGCATCTTGATGTGTTAAAGGAAATTGGCAATATCGGTGCAGCCCACGCAGCCACATCATTATCACAGCTGTTGGGTCAAAAAATTGATATGCGTGTGCCGAATGTGGAACTTGTAACATTCGACGAAATGTTTGACTTGGCAGGCGGCACTGAAAAAGTAGTAGCGGGCATCTTTTTGCGGATCGAAGGCGATTTGACAGGCACAATGTTTTTTGTGCTGACAATTGAATCTGCCACACAGTTCATCCGTAAATTAACCGGTGACGCAGCATTCACATTTATGGATGTCGAAGATCTTGGGATGGGCGCTTCAGCGCTTCAGGAGTTAGGAAACATATTGTCAGGTTCTTATTTATCCGCACTGTCAGATTTCACTTCATTAAATATATATCCGACGGTACCTTCTTTGAGCGTGGATATGGTGGGTGCAATAGTCAGCTTCGGCCTGATCGAAGTATCTCAGTACAGCGATGAAGTCATCGTTATAGAGACGGAAATATTACAGGAAGGGGAACAGGGAATCTCGAGTCTCGCCGGGCATTTCTTCTTGTTGCCTGATCCGCCGTCTTACCGTACAATATTCAGTTCATTAGGTGTTCTGTAAATGGCAAATGTACAAACGGTAGTGCGTGTAGGAATTGCAGATATGAATATTGCTAAATCTCCCCATACGATTCGCACATCAGGCCTCGGTTCGTGTGTGGGCGTAGTACTGTATGATTCGTCGAAAAAAATTTCAGGCATGGTGCATGTCATGCTGCCAGACAGTGAGCTTGGGAAGTCCACTAAGCTGAATGTCGCAAAGTTTGCGGATACAGGGATTCATGCAATGATTGAATTACTGAAAGCGGAAGGGGTCAGACCTTTCAGTATTAAAGCGAAAATTGCAGGCGGTGCTCAAATGTTCCAGTTCGGTTCAAACGACACCATTCGGATCGGTCCGCGTAATGTGGAAGCTGTAAAAAAAGAGTTAAACAGATATTCGATTCCCATTGTTTCTGAGGATACGGGGGGATCGAGCGGACGTACAATTGAATTTGATCCCGAAACAAGTATCTTGCACGTTCGAACGGTGAATGCCGGAACGCAAGAAATCTGACAATAAGAGAAAAGGCGGCTAATCCATTAGTCGCCTTTATCTATTAAGATTTGTTATACTTATACATAAGAGTTGGAAATTCGCAGAAAGAACCTGACAGGAAAGGCGTGAATTCGATGGCAAATCAAGACGTAACTGAACGGCATCAGTGGAAATTATGGATCGAAAACCGTGATCCTGATGCAGGTGATACGTTAGTTCGGATGTATACACCTCTTGTCAATTATCACGTACAGCGAATCAGTGCCGGACTGCCGAAAAACGTTTCACGGGACGAAATCAAATCACTCGGGTATCAGGGTCTTTTTGATGCACTTACGAAATTTGACCCTGCCCGTGATCTGAAGTTCGATACGTATGCGTCTTTTCGTATACGCGGCACCATTATCGACGGGCTGCGGAAAGAAGACTGGCTGTCCCGCTCCTCCCGTGAAAAAACGAAAAAAATGGACGAAGAGATCAGCAAGCTGGAGCAGACTTATTTACGGTCGGTAACACCGGAAGAAGTGGCGGATCATTTAGGCGTGACTACAGATCAAGTCTATCAAACCGTGCATGAACAGTATTTTGCTAATGTCTTATCGATTGATGAGAAGATGAATGACGATGATGAACAAAATGATCAGACATTCGTATTGCAGGATGAAAAAACAAAAACACCAGAACAGCAATCCGTAAAGAATGAATTGCTTTCAGACCTGACGGCAAAGATTAAAGAACTGAATGAAAATGAACAGCTCGTGTTAAGTTTATTTTATCAGGAAGATATGACGCTGACTGAAATAGGTGAAATTCTAAGTTTATCTACTTCTCGAATTTCCCAAATTCATTCAAAAGCGTTATTTAAATTACGGTCGCTGCTTGCGGCTGAAATTACGGACGGAGGGATTTTATGAGTTTGAAAAGTATTGAACTTCAAATTGCAATCCCCAAAACATTCGAAGCAGGTAAAATTGCTGAGCAGAAGCAGCAACAGTCCCAGCTGGCACAGGACAGTGCAAATATGCTGACCGAAAAGCAGGCGCTTAAAAGCAAAGAAACTGTTTTAGAAGCGGATCCGTATGCTAAGTTGGACGCAGACGACCGTCAGCCTGATGATGAGTCCGATCAAAGAAAAGAAAAACAAAAGAAAGAACAGCAGCGGCCCAAGCATCCATTCAAAGGGTCGTTTGTTGACTGCAGCGGGTAAACCACATGGGAATCTTACTGGCACTTTTATTCATCTTACAAATTATCAGTTTTATGGTTATTACGCTGCTGTTTTTAAAAATATCCAAATTCAATAACCTCGAAAAAAAACAGCAGCAGCTCATGAAGGAAATGGATCAGTCGGTACTGGCGTATTTGTCAGAAATCAAAGAAGAAAATGACCGGCTGATCAGTCAGCTGGAACAACAGGCGCATTCGAATAACGGCACTTTGAAGGATAGGCAGCCGATTTCCGAAGCACCTGAAAAAACAGCTGCGACGAAACAGCCGCAGCCAAAACCTCATCCGTTGCCTGTTCAGTTAGCGCTTCGTTCTTATCAAAAAAATGCAGAGAATAAGCCAAAGGCAAAAGAATCCCTGCCAAACCAGGAGCCAAAACCACTGGATGACCGAGAGATGGCCAAGCAGCTGTACGCTGAAGGAAAGTCCATTTCAGAAATTGCCAGAGAACTGAAAAAAGGTAAAACGGAAATCGAATTATTATTAAAGTTTGGCTGAAAGTACACACAGTGGTTGCAACCAGTGCAGAACTATGTTATTTTAGTAGATGGTATTACTACACACGCGTTCGGATGAATGAGTGGGTGCCATTACGGTCACTTATTCGCATGATGTTCGCGGAGGACAAAACCAATAGGAGGAATTAAACATGTCAGTAATCTCAATGAAACAATTGCTAGAAGCAGGTGTACACTTCGGACACCAAACACGCCGCTGGAACCCAAAAATGAAGAAGTATATTTTTGTGGAGCGTAACGGCATCTACATCATCGACCTTCAAAAGACGGTCAAAAAATTAGAGGAAGCTTACAACTTCATGCGCCAAGTCGGTGCTGACGGCGGTAAAGTCCTTTTCGTTGGTACGAAGAAACAAGCACAAGAAGCGATCAAAGAAGAAGCAGAACGTGCAGGAATGTACTACATCAACCAGCGCTGGTTGGGTGGAACATTAACTAACTTCGGTACTATTCAAAAGCGTGTAGCACGTATGAAAGCTATTGAGAAAATGGAAGAGGACGGCACATTCGACGTACTTCCAAAGAAAGAAGTTTCTCAATTAAATAAAGAGCACGAACGTCTTGTGAAATTCTTAGGCGGTATCCGTGACATGAAAGGCTTGCCGGATGTAATCTTTATCGTGGATCCACGTAAAGAGCGTATCGCGGTAGCTGAAGCAATCAAATTGAATATTCCACTCGTTGGAATCGTAGATACTAACTGTGATCCGGACGAAATCGACTATGTCATCCCGGCGAACGACGATGCAATCCGCGCAGTACGTTTACTTACAAGCAAAATGGCAGATGCTTTGATTGAATCCCGTCAAGGTGAAGACGATGAAGCAGCTGAAACAGCAAGCGAAACAGCAACTGTTACTGCAGAGTGAAATGAGTAAATGATGAGACGATAAGCGGCGTACCCCTTATCGTCTTTTTTAGAGTAATACGCAAGTCAGATGATATATAAATAGGAGGAATTCTCACATGGCAACAATTACAGCCCAAATGGTTAAAGAACTACGTGAAAAAACTGGCGCAGGAATGATGGACTGCAAAAAAGCATTGACGCAAGTCGACGGAGACATGGACGCAGCATTGGATTTCTTGCGTGAAAAAGGCCTTTCAAGTGCAGCGAAAAAAGCAGACCGTATTGCAGCTGAAGGAGTAACAAACATTTTAGTTCAAGGTAACGAAGCGGTAATCCTTGAAGTGAATGCTGAGACAGACTTCGTAGCGAAAAACGAAGGCTTCCAGACACTTGTTAAAGAAATCTCCGAGTTTTTACTTGCGGCAAAGCCTGCTTCTGTAGAGGAAGCAAACGATGCGAAACTGGACAACGGATTGACTGTATCAGAGCACATCTCAAATGCGGTAGCTAAAATCGGTGAAAAGATCACTCTTCGCCGCTTTGAAATCCGTGAGAAGACAGATCAGGACGCTTTCGGACCATACCTTCACATGGGCGGACGTATTGCGGTATTGACTGTTCTTGAAGGTTCAACTGATGCAGAAGCAGCGAAAGATGTTGCAATGCACATCGCGGCAATGAATCCAAAATACATTTCACGTGACGAAGTATCTGCTGACGAAGTAGAGCGCGAGCGTAAAGTATTGACTGAGCAGGCATTGAATGAAGGCAAGCCGGAAAATATCGTTGCGAAAATGGTAGAAGGCCGTCTTGGAAAATACTTCGAAGAAATCTGCGTACTGGACCAAGCGTTTGTTAAAAACTCAGATCAAAAAGTTCGTGATTTCGTAAAATCGACTGGCGGAACTTTAGTCGAGTTTATTCGTTATGAAGTGGGCGAAGGAATTGAAAAGCGCGAAGATAACTTTGCTGACGAAGTAATGAGCCAGGTTAAAGGTAACTGAGTATAATACAACCTTACAGAGGAGCACATCTATTATGTGTTCCTCTTTTTTGAGAATTAGAAATTGCAGGAGGGCCAACATGAGTATTCCAAAGTATAAACGCATCGTGTTAAAATTAAGTGGAGAGGCACTGGCAGGGAACCAGGGCTACGGTTTATCTCCGGAAGTTATAAAATCAGTTGCGAACCAAGTAAAAGAGGTTGTAGAATTAGGTGTAGAGGTAGCAGTAGTAGTAGGCGGCGGGAACATTTGGCGAGGGAAAGTCGGAAGTGAAATGGGCATGGACCGCACAACGGCTGACTATATGGGAATGCTCGCAACAGTCATGAACTCGCTAGCACTGCAGGATGCACTTGAGAAGCTGGGTCCTGAAACCCGTGTTATGTCTTCAATTGATATGCGACAAGTAGCGGAGCCTTACATACGACGAAAAGCAATCCGTCATCTGGAGAAAAGCCGTGTCGTTATTTTCGCAGCGGGAACAGGAAATCCTTACTTCTCCACAGATACAACAGCTGCTTTACGTGCTGCTGAAATCGAGGCAGATGTCATTTTAATGGCAAAAAATAATGTGGATGGTGTATACTCAGCTGACCCAATGAAAGACGCAACTGCTACAAAATACTTAGAACTGTCATACTTGGAAGTGATTAGCCAAGGGCTGGAAGTAATGGATTCGACTGCATCCACACTATGTATGGACAATGATATACCACTCGTAGTATTCTCAATTATGGAAAATGGTAATATTAAAAAAGCCGTGCTTGGAGAAGATATCGGTACGGTTGTCAGGAGGAATAAGCAATGACAAAAGAAGTGATGAATCAAACCAATGAACGTATGGAAAAAGCGCACAGCGCTTATTCAAGACAATTGTCGTCTATCCGTGCGGGCAGAGCCAATGCAAGCCTGCTGGACAGAATTTCTGTCATTTATTATGGTGCACCGACTCCACTAAACCAAATGGCTGGAATTTCAGTTCCAGAACCGCGTCTTATTGTTGTTCAGCCATACGATAAGACGACGATTACAGATATCGAAAAAGCAATCATGAAATCAGATATCGGCATCACTCCGTCAAATGACGGATCAGTTATTCGTCTGGCAGTGCCTGCGCTTACAGAAGAACGCCGTAAAGAATTGGTGAAAGAAGTAAAGCGTGAAGCAGAAGATGCAAAAGTGGCAATCCGTAATGTTCGCCGCGACAGTAATGAAGAATTGAAAAAACTTGAAAAAGATGCAGAAATCACTGAAGATGAACTGCGCCGTTTCAATGACCAAGTGCAGAAGATGACCGATGAGTTCATTGAAAAGATTGATCAAACTGCAAAAGATAAAGAAAACGAAATCTTGGAAATTTGAGTAAAGAACTTTCTATAAGGAGGAGCGTCCTACTTTTAGGACGCTCTTTTCTTTCTTTTGCATGCTATTTGCCATGCAATTTGGTAGGATAGGCAGTAGGAGTATCCGAATAGAGCCAAGTGGGGGAACGCTATGCTTAGAAAATTAATGCGAAAAAAAACGGCAGATATTCAGTTGCTGGATGAACGGATCGAAGCTGTTAAAAGTAGACAGATTCCTGCCCATGTCGCAATCATCATGGATGGAAACGGAAGATGGGCGAAGCAGCGCAAAATGCCACGGATTGCCGGTCACCATGAAGGAATGAAAACTGTCCGTCAAATCACCAATTTCGCAAATGATATGGGTGTGAAAGCCCTCACCCTCTACGCATTTTCTACAGAAAATTGGAAGCGGCCGAAAATTGAAATCGACTTTTTGATGAACCTTCCCGGTGAGTTTCTTACTACATATTTACCCGAACTGATGGAAAAGGATATCAAAGTTGAAATGATAGGAAATATAGATGCACTTCCAAGTCATACAGAAAAAGCGATAAAAAAAGCAATGGAACAAACTAAAAACAATCAGGGTCTCACATTGAATTTTGCTATGAATTACGGCAGCAGAGTAGAGCTTGTACATGTCATGAAAGAACTGGCGAAGGAAGTGTCGGCGGGAACATTACGAGCTGAAGACATAGACGAGAGTGCTATCGAAGCTAAGCTGATGACGGCACACTTGCCCGAACCCGATCTGCTCATTCGCACAAGCGGCGAAGTACGTCTGTCTAATTTCATGCTGTGGCAGCTGGCTTATGCAGAATTCATTTTTACGGATGTATTATGGCCCGATTATGATGAAGAATGTTTTTTACAGGCAATTGAAGATTTCCAAAAACGGGATCGACGCTTTGGAAGCTTGGAAGGAGATCAAAAAAGATGAAGCAAAGAATCATCACAGCTCTTGTAGCTCTCGCATTTTTCGTGCCATTGATTGTTATCGGCGGACTGCCTTTTATCATCATGATCTTTGCGATATCTACAATCGGCCTTTATGAGTTACTCCGCATGCGCAATATGTCCGTTTTTTCTATTGGCGGATTTATCGCATGGCTGCTCTTACTCGTCATTTTACTGCCTTCCAGATGGACCGGACAGGTGGAGGGGTTTCTTCGGCTGGAGAAACTGGAGATGATCTATGTACTGGTATTATTGCTGCTGGTATATACTGTAGTTGTGAAAAACCGCTGGACATTTGAAGATATTGCATTCAGTGCAGTCAGTGCGCTGTATGTTGGAATTGGCTTTTATTATTTGATTGAAACCCGTTTATTCGGTTTAGAGTACATAGGATATGCACTGCTGATTATCTGGTCAACAGATTCAGGTGCATATTTTGTAGGCCGTAAAATCGGCAAGCGTAAACTGTGGCCCGAAATTTCGCCCAATAAAACGATTGAAGGGTTTGTCGGAGGAATCATTTGTGCAGTAGTAATAACACTGATTTATAACATGTTCTTTCCTATCAGTACGTCGTATCTATCGTTTATCATCATCACCATAGTGGCCTCGATTGTCGGTCAAATGGGTGACCTCGTAGAGTCAGCACTGAAGCGTTATTATCATGTGAAAGATTCAGGAAAGTTATTGCCGGGACACGGCGGCATCATGGACCGCTTTGA
This sequence comes from Sporosarcina sp. P33, assembly GCF_002077155.1. Lineage (GTDB taxonomy): Bacteria > Bacillota > Bacilli > Bacillales_A > Planococcaceae > Sporosarcina. Next base: position 2,971,886 of record NZ_CP015027.1, read on the forward strand.
CAGTTTGCTTTTCGTTTTGCCGTTGCTTCATTTTGTTCAATTCATAGGATAACGGAAAGGAAGTTCATATATGAAGAAAATCAATTTGCTTGGTGCGACAGGTTCCATCGGGACACAAACATTGAGCATTATTGCAGCTCATCCTGAACAGTTTACGCTGACGGCGATGTCCGCAGGAAGGAATATTCAAAAAGTACGTGAGATTATTGCGAAGTTTCATCCGAAATTAGTATCCGTATTGGAGAAAGAAGATGCAGTGCGCTTACAAAATGAGTTTCCAGAAGTTACAATCGTTCATGGGGATGAAGGATTGATCGAGGCGGCGGCAGGAGTCGAAGCGGATATCCTGCTGAATTCAGTAATCGGCAGTGTAGGTCTGCGGCCGACGCTTGCGGCAATTGAAGCGGGGATGACCATTGCGATTGCAAATAAAGAAACGTTAGTGGCAGCAGGGGATCTGGTGGTAGAAGCCGCCAAACGTCATAATGTCCCGCTTGTTCCCGTTGACAGTGAACACTCGGCATTATTCCAATCATTGAACGGAGAAAATCCGAAGCGGATCACCAGCCTGATTTTAACTGCTTCCGGCGGGAGTTTCAGAGACTATACACGGGCCCAGCTTCAAAATGTAACAGTGGAACAGGCGCTTGCACACCCCAACTGGTCGATGGGCAATAAATTGACAATTGATTCAGCTACGATGATGAATAAAGGTCTTGAAGTTATTGAAGCACACCATTTATTTGCTATGCCTTATGATCAGATTGAATGTTTGCTTCATAAAGAAAGTATTATTCACTCCATGGTGGAGTTTGAAGATACCAGTGTCATGGCGCAGCTGGGATCACCCGATATGCGCGTGCCGATACAGTATGCATTGACGTATCCGGACCGTATACCGATGGCGGATGCGAAACGTCTTCGCTTGGACGAGATCGGTAAATTGCATTTTGAAAAAATGGATTATGACCGATTTAAGGCCCTGTCTTTTGCATATGATGCAGGTAGGGAAGGGGGCACTATGCCGACAGCAATGAATGCGGCTAATGAAGTGGCGGTTCAACTGTTTATGGAAGGTCATATATCCTTTATGCAAATTGAGGAAATCATCGAACAGATGATGAATCAGCATCAGACAATTCAAAAACCGAATCTGGAAGAAATTCTGGAAACAGATCGCATTACGCGAAAAAAAGTCTATGGTATAGTGAAGTATAAAGATTAATTTCAGGCTGTCACAGCCGGTGAAGGTGGTTACTGAATGGAAACCGTTATTGCGTTTATAGTAATATTCGGGACACTTGTAGCATTTCATGAATTCGGTCACTTCTTGTTTGCGAAGAAAGCCGGAATCATGGTTCGGGAGTTTGCAATCGGAATGGGTCCTAAAATTTTAGCGATCCGGAAAGGGGAAACCCAATATACGATACGCTTATTGCCTATAGGCGGCTATGTGCGGATGGCTGGCGAGGACTTCGATACAGTTGAATTGCAGCCCGGTTATCGTGTGGGGCTGCTGCTGAATGCACAGAACGAAATAGAAAAGATTTATCTAAATCGAAATGTCTCCAATCCTAACATTTTGAATGTAGAAGTAGAAAAATCGGATTTGGATAAAGAATTATATATTGAAGGATATGATGAAGACGGACAATTGGTTCATCTGAAAATTGCCAGAACTGCCATGATTATCGAAAAGGGGCAGGAAACATTAATTGCGCCTTATGACCGTCAATTTGAATCTAAGTCCCTCGGCAAAAGAGCAATGGCTATTTTTGCAGGACCGCTTTTCAACTTTATATTAGCATTCTTCATATTTCTTGCCCTTGGGCTGATCAATGGCGTACCGACGAATGAACCGATTATTTCTGAAGTGAAGCCTGACACGCCTGCGCAGACGGCAGGATTGAAAAAGGATGACGTAGTAACAGGAGTGGACGGCAAATCTATCAGTTCTTGGGCGCAGTTCTCCGAAGCTATTCAAAACAGCCCCGGCGTTCCGATGAATTTAGAAGTAGATCGTGCAGGAAAACCTGTCTCCTTACAAGTTACGCCTGAAACGATTGAAGACGCCGGGCGTGAATTCGGACAAATCGGAGTGATCTACTCCAGTCCGCTGGAAAAAGGCGTGATCAAATCCATCGTGTTCGGAGCAGAACAGACGTACACATGGACTGTGAAAATATTTGAATTGTTAGGTATGCTTGTCACAGGTCAGTTTACGATTGATGCGCTGTCCGGTCCGGTCGGTATTTACAAAGCGACTGAAGAAGTTGCCCAATACGGTATTTTCAATTTAATGAACTGGGGCGCTGTGTTAAGTATTAATCTGGGAATTATGAACTTACTGCCTTTGCCTGCCCTAGACGGCGGCAGATTGCTGTTCTTCTTGTTTGAAGGCTTGCGCGGTAAACCGATTGATAAACAAAAAGAAGGTATGGTGCATTTCGTAGGTATCATGTTGCTGATGGTTCTGATGCTGGTTGTGACATGGAATGACATTCAACGATTTTTCTTCTAAAAAAGGTGGAAGCATATGATGAAACAATCGAAAACGTTTATACCCACAATGCGTGAAAATCCGGCAGACATAGAGATGCGTTCTCATCAATTATTGCTGCGGGCAGGTTATATCCGGCAAAATGCCAATGGTGTATACACATATTTAACACTGGCACAAAGAGTATTTCGCAAAATTGAACGGATAGTCCGCCAGGAAATGGAAGCGATTGAGGGCATAGAAATTTCCTTGCCTGCGCTGCAAAGCTCAAGTATTTTAAAAGAAACTGACCGCTGGAATTCGTACGGCAAAGAGATGTTTCATGTTGCCGACAGACAGACGAACGAGTTAGCCTTGAGTTCAAGTGACGAAGAAGCAATCATCGATCTGCTTCGTGACGAAGTGCGCTCCTATAAGAAACTGCCGTTAACGATTTTTCAGATTAAGACTAAATTTCGAGATGAAATAAAGCCGAGGGCAGGTTTACTTCACAGCCGCGAATTTATTAGAAAAGATGCATACTCCTTCCATGCAACGCAGGAAAGTTTGGATGAAAAGTATTTGGAAGTCATGCAGGCATATACGAATATGTTAACGCGGCTGGGTATGCGATTCCGTATGGTCATGTCAGACTGCGGTGAAGGTTCGCATGAGTTCATAGCATTGGCAGAAAACGGGGAAGACCGTATCGCTTATAGTGACAGCTCTTCGTATGCTGCGAATATGGAATTCGCTGAAGTGAATATCGACTATGAGACGCCGGATGAAAAACAGCTGGAATTAACAAAAGTATCTACACCGAATTTACGGACAATTGAAGATTTGACTTCATTTTTGTCTGTGGAACCCGAGCGTGTAATCAAATCTCTGGTTTATCAGGCAGATAATGAATTTGTTATGGTTGTATGCCGGGGTGACCATCATGTCAATGAACATAAATTGAAACACATCTTAAAAGCCTCTCATTTGGAGCTGGCAACAGAACAACAAATCATTGATCTGCTCGACTGCCATTTCGGGTCGGTCGGTCCTGTCAAACTGCCGATCGGCGTCAGAGTGTATGCAGATCATGCCATCGGCTCGGTCGTAAACGGAGTAGCAGGGGCGAATATAGATGATTATCATTTGTTGAACGTTAATCCTGAACGCGACTTTGCCATCGATGACTACGTGGATATTCGATTCATTCAAGAAGGGGAACCTTCTCCAGACGGAATGGGGACGATTAAATTTACGGAAGGAATCGGCATCGGGCATCTTCGTAAACTGGGCACGACTTTCAGTGAGCAAATGAAAGGCACTTTCCTTAACGAGCACGGCAGAACGAAGCCGTTTATTATGGGAAGCTACAGTCTTGGAATTTCGCGTTTGCTTGCGACTATTGCTGAGCAATTTAATGATGAAAATGGATTGAAATGGCCAAAGCATTTAGCGCCTTTTGATATTCATTTGATTACAGTGAATGTGAAGGACGAAATCCAAACCCAGCTTGCGGATGAGTTGTATGCCGTTCTGGAATCCTATCGGTACGATGTGCTGTATGATGACCGCCCTGAAAGAGCGGGTGTTAAATTCGCCGACTCCGACTTGATTGGATTGCCGGTTCGCATTACAATCGGTAAGAGAGCAAGTGAGGGGATCGTGGAAGTCACGTACCGCCACAGTGGGGAATCAATAGACTGGCAAAAAGAAGAAGTGCCTGAAAAGTTGCAGTCCTTCTTTAGTGCAGATTAATCCAAGAAGGGGAGTCCGTTAACGGAACTTCCCTTCTTTTCTCGATAGAACGGAGGAATATAGAGTGGATGCCGCCCAAAAGTTTTTAACTTTATTGCAGCAGACAGGTCTGACTGATGATCAGTTAATGAATTATTTTCAAAATGGTGAATTGAACCGAGTGACTGTTCAGAAGAAATCAAGAGTATGGAAGTTCAATATCACATTGGATGAAGTGTTGCCCATTGACGTATTCCGCTTCGTGCAGCAGCGCGTCCATGAATCATTTGCGGCGATTGCAAATGTGCATCTTGAAATGGAAGCGAGAAACAGCGGAGTAAGTGAAGAGTTAATTGCAGATTATTGGCCGCTCGTCGTGGGTGAATTGGCAGACATTTCACCGCCCATGCGCCAATGCCTAGTGGAACAAAAACCGAGACTGCATGGCGAGAAATTAATGATCACGTGTTCGAGTGATCTGGAATGTCAGACGCTGAAAAACAAATATATTGAAACACTATCGTCATTGTATCAGCAATTCGGATTTCCAAAATTTATGTTCGATGTGTCGATTGTTGAAAGTGATAAAGCAGAAGAAGAGCGCGAACAATTTCTGAAACAGAAAAAACAAGAAGAAGATGTCCTGTCAAAACAGGCTTACCATCAGCTGCAGCAGCGTGAAACGATGAAGAGTGAGCAGGGTGAGTCCGATAAAGCGCTGATCCTTGGGACACCGATCAAGGCCGGTGAGGCGGTCGTGCCGATTCATGAGATCCAGGATGAAGAACGCCGGCTGATCATCGAAGGTTTTGTGTTTGACGCGGAAGTGCGCGAACTGCGGAGCGGACGATCTTTGCTGACATTGAAAGTGACGGATTACACCGATTCAATATTAGTGAAAATGTTTTCACGTGACAACGAAGATGCAGAAATGATGAAATCCTTTAAAAAAGGGATGTGGGTACGCGCAAGAGGCGGTATTCAAAATGATACGTTCGTAAGGGATTTAATTATGATGGCCCAGGATTTGGCTGTTATTCCATCTGTGGAACGTAAAGACAAAGCGCCTGAAGGACAAAAGCGTGTAGAACTTCACGCACATACATCTATGAGTCAGATGGATGCTGTTGTTTCCGCATCAGCATTAGTCGCACAGGCGGCAAAATGGGGACATCCTGCCATCGCGATTACTGATCATGCAAACGTACAGTCATTTCCGGAAGCTTATAATGCAGGGAAAAAGCACGGCATCAAAGTGCTCTTCGGTTTAGAGGCCAACCTGGTGGATGACGGCGTGCCGATTGTTTATGAGGAACAGCACCGTCTGCTCGAAACCGATACGTACGTAGTATTTGATGTCGAGACAACAGGATTATCCGCTGTCTACGACACGATTATTGAGCTCGCGGCTGTAAGGGTGAAAGATGGAGAAATTATCGATCGATTCGAACGTTTCGCTAATCCTCATCATCCGTTGTCTTCTGTTACGACTAACCTGACGGGCATTACGGATGATATGGTGGAAAATGCGCCCGAAGTTGAAGAAGTCATGGCAGAATTTATCGATTTTATCGGTGATGCGGTCCTGATTGCCCATAATGCCTCATTTGACATGGGCTTCTTTTATGCTTCGTGTAAGCGTGCCAAGATTGAAACAATCGCTTACCCGGTCATTGATACATTGGAACTTTCCCGCTTCCTTTATCCTGAACTGCGTAACCACCGTTTAAATACGTTAGCTAAGAAATTCGATATCGAATTAACTCAGCATCACCGTGCGATATACGACACGGAAGCTACAGCTCATTTATTTTTACGACTGCTGGCAGATACAAAGGAAAGAGGAATTGAATGGCTGGACGACCTCAATAAAAACATTGGGGAAGGGGATGCATATAAACGTTCACGTCCTTCCCACTGCACCATACTCGCTGCGGATGATGAAGGCCTGAAAAACTTATTCAAACTTGTCTCCATTTCACATATGGATTACTTTTATCGTGTGCCGCGTATCCCCCGATCATTGCTCGTTAAGTACCGCAAAGGGCTGCTGATAGGATCGGGTTGTGATAAAGGCGAAGTATTCGAAGGATTGATGCAGAAGCCGATGGAGGAAGTGGAAGAAATCGCAAGTTTTTATGACTACTTGGAGCTTCATCCGAAACCGGTCTATTCTCATTTGATGGAACTGGATCTGATCCGGGATGAATGGAATCTGGAAGATATTATGCGCAAGATGCTGAAACTCGGCAAGAAGACAGGACTGCCTGTTTGTGCAACAGGGAATGTGCATTATCTTGAAGAAACGGATGCGACCTACCGTAAAGTTCTCGTGCGCTCTCAAGGCGGTGCCAACCCGATGAACCGGCACTCTTTACCGGCTGTCCATTTCCGTACGACGGATGAGATGCTCAAAGAGTTCGAGTTTTTAGGAGAGGAAGCAGCCAAAGAAATTGTGATCGATAATCCGTTGAAAATCGTCGAACGTGTTGGCGATGTGAAACCGATCAAGGATGATCTGTATACGCCGAAAATTGAAGGCGCAGAAGAAGAAGTCCGTGAGCTGACATATTCTATGGCCCGTCATATCTACGGCGACACGCTGCCTGAAATTATTGAAGCACGAATTATTAAAGAGCTGACTTCTATTATTGACAACGGTTTTGCGGTAATTTATCTCATTTCACATAAACTGGTGAAGAAGTCTTTGGATGACGGCTATCTTGTAGGTTCGCGCGGATCTGTAGGCTCGTCATTCGTTGCAACTATGATGGAAATCACTGAAGTGAATCCAATGCCGCCGCATTACGTATGTCCATCTTGTAAGCACAGTGAATTCTTTGATGACGGGTCTGTGGGCTCAGGGTATGATTTACCTGACAAAGCATGTCCGGCATGCGGAACGATGTTCAAAAAAGATGGGCAGGATATACCCTTTGAAACGTTCCTTGGATTCGCGGGGGATAAAGTGCCTGATATCGATCTGAACTTCAGTGGTGAATATCAGGCGCACGCCCATAACTACACAAAGGAATTGTTTGGAGAAGATTATGTTTTCCGTGCGGGAACGATTGGTACTGTCGCTGAAAAAACAGCATATGGCTATGTGCGGGGCTACATGAATGATAATGACATTCAAATGCGCGGGGCGGAAATTGACAGGCTGGTGCAGGGCTGCTCGGGTGTCAAACGGAATACCGGACAGCACCCCGGAGGAATCATTGTTGTTCCGGACACGATGGATATTTTTGACTTTACGCCTGTTCAATTCCCAGCGGATGACATTCAATCCAAGTGGCGGACAACGCACTTTGATTTCCACTCTATCGACAATAACCTGTTGAAGCTGGACATACTCGGGCATGATGACCCGACGATGATCAAAATGCTGGAAGACTTATCAGGCATCGATGCTAAGACGATTCCGCCTGATGACGAAGGGGTCATGGCGCTGTTTGGCGGAACTGAGTCTCTTGGTGTGACTGAAGAACAGATCGACTGTAAAACCGGAACGCTAGGCGTACCCGAATTTGGTACTCGGTTTGTCCGTCAAATGCTTGAAGAAACTAAGCCTTCCACGTTCTCTGAGTTAATCCAGATTTCCGGGCTGTCTCACGGTACGGATGTATGGCTCGGTAATGCGCAAGAGCTGATCCAAAATAAAACATGCCAGTTGTCAGAAGTAATCGGCTGTCGTGACGATATTATGGTCTACCTGATCTATCAGGGACTGGAACCGTCTCTTGCATTTAAAATTATGGAATCTGTGCGTAAAGGGAAAGGGCTGACGCCGGAGTTTGAAGAAGCGATGAAAGAGAATAAAGTGCCGGCTTGGTATATCAGCTCGTGCAAGAAAATCAAGTACATGTTCCCGAAAGCACACGCCGCTGCGTATGTACTGATGGCTCTCAGAATCGCCTACTTTAAAGTGCATCATCCAATTATGTATTACGCAACATATTTCACAGTGCGTGCAACAGACTTTGATTTGGTGACAATGTCCAAGGGCTCCGCATCGATCCGGGCGAAAATCAAAGAAATAAATGCCAAAGGGCTGGACGCGCCGCCGAAAGAAAAGAACTTAGTCGTCGTACTTGAAATTGCGCTTGAAATGGTCGAACGGGGCTTTACGATGGCAAAGCCTGATCTGTATAAATCCGACGCCACACAATTCCTTATTGAAGGGAATAAACTGATTCCGCCGTTTAACGCAGTTCCTTCATTAGGTACGAACGTCGCCAAGACAATTGTCGAAGCACGAAAAGACGGAGAGTTTTTATCGAAAGAGGACTTCCAGAAGAGAGGCCGTGTATCGAAGACGATTGTAGAATACTTGGATAATCTCGGATGCCTGGAAGGGATGCCGGAAGCAAACCAATTATCCCTGTTCTGACGGGCCGCGGACAGTTTCAACATTTGCATTGTAAAAGGCCTTGTGATACGATTAAAACAACTTTTGCTATACGTCTTGCGGAAAAGAGTGGGGCTTCCCGCTCTTTTCTGTTGTTATTTTGAATTTCGGGAGGGATACCATTTGAGTAAAATTACAGAGGAAGTCGAACAGTTGGCAAGCCCGATCGTCGAAGAATTGGGTCTGGAGCTGGTAGACATTGAGTTCTTGAAAGAAGGCCGCGATTGGTTTTTACGCGTCTACATCGATACGCCAGAAGGTAACATTGACATTGATCAATGTGCGGCTGTCAGTAATAAACTGAGCGAGGAACTGGATCGCGTGGACCCGATTCCGCAAAATTACTTCCTTGAAGTGTCTTCTCCCGGAGCGGAAAGACCACTGAAAAAAGAAGAAGATTTTGAAAGAGCCGTAGGCCAGTATGTGTTCATCAAGACATATGAACCAATTGATGGAATGAAAGAATTCGAGGGGTATCTCCTCGGATACGGACCGGACCATGCAAAAGTGGAAATACGGATTAAGACAAGAAAAGTACTGGTGACAATTGACACCGAGAAAATTGCGTTTGCGCGATTAGCGATTGATTTTTAATCCTATAGCTATAAGCACCGTTCAGCTAAAGCTGGTTGGTGCTTATAGCTGGATGATCAAAATCCAAGAGCGACAGGACGATAATGGAATGTAGGAGTGATGAACATGAGTAGTGAGCTACTCGAAGCACTGACGGCTCTTGAACAGCAAAAAGGAATATCAAGAGATGTACTAGTCGATGCAATTGAAGCTGCGCTTGTAACAGCGTATAAACGAAATTTTAACCAGGCACAAAACGTGCGTGTAGATTTAAATTTAGAAAAAGGCACCATGGCGGTTTATTCACGCAAAGACGTGGTGGAAGAAGTAGAAGACGAGCGCCTTCAAATTTCATTGGAAGATGCAAGAGTCATCAATCCTGTATATGAAATCAGCGATGTCGTAGAGGAAGAAGTCACACCGCGTGACTTTGGACGTATTGCTGCACAAACTGCGAAGCAAGTTGTGACGCAGCGTGTCCGTGAAGCGGAACGCGGTTTGATTTATGAAGAGTACATCGATCGTGAAGAAGACATCGTGAACGGAATTGTAGAACGCATGGATCCTAAAAATCTGTTTGTAGGTCTGGGAAAAGTAGAAGCGGTACTGCCGTCAAGCGAACAAATTCAAACAGAAACATATGCGCCGCACGATCGTATCAAAGTATATATTACGAAAGTCGAAAGAACAGCACGCGGACCCCAAGTGTTTGTTTCCAGAACACATCCGGGACTTCTGCGTCGCCTGTTTGAACTGGAAGTGCCTGAAATCTACGATGGAACTGTTGAAATCAAATCCATTGCACGTGAAGCGGGAGACCGTTCCAAGATCTCTGTATATACAGCGAACGAAGAAGTCGATCCGGTCGGTTCCTGTGTAGGTTCACGGGGAGCGCGTGTACAGTCGATCTCGAATGAACTGAATGGTGAAAAGGTAGACATCGTGGAATGGTCTGAAGATCCTGTGGTATTTGTAGCCAACGCGCTGAGTCCGTCAAAAGTCATTGATGTACAGGTGGATGAAGAAGAGCGTTCAACCACTGTAGTCGTTCCGGATTATCAGCTTTCTCTGGCAATCGGTAAAAGAGGCCAAAACGCAAGATTGGCTGCCAAACTGACAGGCTGGAAAATTGATATTAAAAGCGAAACGGATGCGAGAGAGCTTGGGATTTATCCGCGTGAAGAATCTCAAACAACCGATGCATCAGAGACCGGCGATGAAACATTCTTGGAGGCTTATGAGTACGAAGATGAAACACCGGCAGAATCAGCTGATGATTTTGATTTATACGCAGATGATGACACGGAAGATTGACTTGGAAAGGATTGCATGCTGATGTCTAACAATCGGAAAATCCCATTGCGTAAGTGTGCAGCAACAGGTAATATGTTGCCCAAAAAAGAAATGATTCGAATTGTCCGTACGAAAGAAGGAGAAGTATCCGTCGACTTGACCGGTAAGAAATCAGGCCGCGGTACATATGTTTCTAAAACGGAGGATGCCGTGGAAAAAGCACGTAAGCAACATTCTATTGAACAGCAGCTAGGTGTAAAAGTTCCGGAGCAGGTCTATGATGATCTCTTGCATGCAATTCGCCGAGAGGCAATCAAATGACGGATCCGACAGCTATTTATCAACTGCTGGGTATGGCTGCCCGCGCACGTAAAATCGTGACGGGGGAAGATTTAGCCGTACAGGCAGTCCGTTCACAGAATGCACAGCTGGTCATACTGTCCGCTGATGCATCGAAGAATACAATGAAAAAACTAACGAATAAATGTAATACTTACAACGTTGAGAAGCATGTATTTGGAAGTCGTGAAGACCTTGGACATGCAATTGGAAAAGAAGCGCGAGTGGTCTTGGCGCTTACGGATAAAGGATTTGCCAAAAAGTTATCCGAGCTCCTCAACGATTATAACCGGGGGTGGGCTAATGACGAAAATGAAAGTACATGAATATGCCAGATCAGTGGGCAAAACTAGCAGAGATATTGCTGATGAATTAAGTAAAAGCAATATTGTGATAAAAAGCCATATGGAAGAACTGGAACCAGATATGATATCTAAACTGGATAAGACGTTTGGCGGACTGAAAAAGCCGAATGCAGCATCTGCAGGAAAGCCCGCAAACAAACAAAACAGTCAGAGAACTGAACGTCCGGGCAATCATGCAAACAAGCCGGCTGGGAAAACACAGACTGGCGGACAATCAGCTGCTAAGGATGCGAATCGTTCTGCAGGCAGCCAAGGCGGAACAAACCGCTCAGCCTCATCACGTCCTCAGGGCCAATCTTCATCCGCTGGCGGAAATCAGCAGTCACGTCAAGGACAGGGATCAGGCGCGCCGCGTCCAGCAGGCGGCGGACGTCCGGGCGGCGGTCGCGGCGGAAGACCGCCAGCACGCGGAATTAACCAGGGACGCCGCAGATATCGCCCGGCAGTACCGGCTCAGAAAATTGAAAAGCCGCTGCCGGAAAAAATTACATTTTACGAATCGCTTTCAGTTGGTGAACTAGCTCAGAAGCTGGGTAAAGAGCCATCTGAAATTATTAAAAAATTATTCTTGCTTGGTGTAATGGCAACAATTAACCAAGAGCTTGATAAAGATGCAATTGAGTTAATCTGTGCGGAATACGGCGTGGAAGTAGAAGAAGAAATCCGTATTGACGTAACAGACTTGGAAATTTACTTCGAAGATCCTGAAGAGGAAGAAGAAACTCCGGGTGAATTGGAAGAAAGACCGCCTGTAGTTACAATTATGGGGCACGTTGACCATGGTAAAACTACATTGCTTGACTCTATCCGTGATACGAAAGTAACGCAAGGCGAAGCAGGCGGAATCACTCAGCATATCGGTGCGTATCAGATTAAAGTAAATGATAAGAAAATCACATTCTTGGATACACCGGGCCACGAAGCTTTCACGACGATGAGAGCACGCGGTGCGAAAGTTACGGATTTGACAATTTTGGTTGTAGCAGCGGATGACGGCGTTATGCCGCAGACTATAGAAGCGATCAATCATGCAAAAGCTGCGGAAGTTCCAATCATTGTAGCGGTTAACAAAATGGATAAGCCGACAGCTAATCCGGACCGTGTCATGCAGGAATTAACAGAGCACGGCCTCGTTTCCGAAGATTGGGGCGGAGATACGATTTTTGTTCCGATTTCAGCACTTAAAGGTGAAGGAATTGAACAGCTTCTGGAAATGGTTCTATTAGTGGCAGAAGTAGGCGAATTGACTGCTGACCCATCTATCAGAGCAAGAGGTACAGTAATCGAAGCGCAGCTTGATAAAGGTAAGGGAGCAGTCGCTACACTGCTAGTACAAAACGGTACATTGCATGTAGGTGATCCGATTGTTGTCGGTAATACGTACGGGCGTGTCCGTGCAATGGTCAGCGATCTTGGGCGACGCGTGAAAGAGGCTGGTCCATCTACTCCTGTAGAAATCACGGGACTGAGTGATGTGCCGCATGCAGGAGATCGTTTCGTCGTATTTAAAGATGAAAAAACTGCTCGTCAAATTGGTGAAACTCGTGCTGGAGAAGCACTTCAGGAACAGCGCGTAGAAAAAACGCGCGTGACGCTTGATAACCTGTTTGATCAAATGAAGCAAGGCGAAATGAAAGAATTGAACCTGATTGTGAAAGCAGATGTACAGGGTGCTGTGGAGGCAATGGCGGCTTCTCTGATGAAAATCGAAGTAGAGGGCGTTAACGTCAAAATCATCCATACAGGTGCCGGCGCAATCAATGAGTCTGATATTTCACTGGCAGCTGCTTCCAACGCCATCGTTATTGGTTTCAACGTACGTCCGGACACCAATGCCAAACGTGCTGCTGAAGCAGAAGGCGTAGACATTCGTCTGCACCGCGTGATCTATAAGGTGATCGAAGAAATTGAATCTGCAATGAAAGGTTTACTGGATCCTGAGTATGAAGAGAAAGTAATCGGTCAGGCAGAAGTTCGTGAAACGTTTAAAGTTACAAAAATCGGTACGATTGCAGGAAGTTATGTAATCGACGGTAAAATTACCCGTGACGCTGGTGTTCGTGTACTGCGCGATAATATTGTAATCTTTGAAGGTGAGCTTGATACGCTGAAACGTTTTAAAGATGATGCAAAAGAAGTTGCAAAAGGATATGAATGTGGTATCACAATTAAAAAGTTCAATGATATCAAAGAAGGAGATATCATCGAAGCATTCGTAATGGAAGAAATCAAACGAGTATGATTGTGTACGCGGAATGTTCGTTCTACATCCCGGCAGCCGCTTCGTTGAAAGAAAAACGTGCAGTGTTGAATAGGATGCGTGATCGGGTGAAAAACTCCTACAATGTATCTGTTGCAGAAATTGATCATCAGGATTTATGGCAGCGAACTACTTTTGCTTTAGTGGCTGTCGCATCTTCTAAAGATGCGGCTGAACGCGAAGTGCGAAGAGCGATCCGCCTGTTTGAATCTAATCCTGATTGGGAAATGACCGCGTGTACAGTTGACTACTTATGAGCAAAAAACGAGGTGAATTGCCATGTCAGTGCGTGCCAATCGTATAGCTGAACAAATGAAAAAAGAATTGGGCGATATTATCGGCCAAAAGCTGAAAGACCCGCGCATCGGATTTGTAACGGTGACAGGTGTAGATGTTACTGGAGACTTGCAGCAGGCGAAAATCTTTATTTCTGTGTTGGGTACAGATAAAGAAAAAGAGGATTCGTTAATCGGGCTTTCCAAAGCAAAAGGTTTCATTCGGTCGGAAATCGGCCAGCGGATCCGTTTGCGTAAAACACCTGAAATTGAATTTGAAATGGATGAATCAGTTGCTTACGGTAACCGGATTGAAAGTCTGATCCGTAAAGTGAACGATGAAAACGAACAATAAACGAGAGGAGGAAGTTCATAGTCGCTCAGGCGGCTTGACTTCCTCCCTTCTTACATAGAGCAAGTATTTACAATGAACTGAGGAAGGAGGAGTATGATGAACGGTATTCTGCCATTATGGAAAGAGAAAGGCATGACATCACATGATTGTGTGTTTAAACTGCGGAAGATCCTGCGTACTAAAAAAGTAGGGCATACGGGCACACTGGATCCGGAAGTGGAAGGTGTTTTGCCAATCTGCATTGGAAGAGCAACAAAAGTAGCATCTCATATCACGGATGCAGGGAAAGAATACATTGCGACTGTTTCAATTGGCCGCGCTACAGAAACGGAAGATGCGCAAGGGGAAACTGTAGCAAGTGACCTGACGCATAAAGAATTCTCCAGGGCACAAATTAACGAAGCGCTCGCGCAGCTGACAGGAGAAATTACACAAATCCCTCCGATGTATTCCGCGGTAAAAGTAAACGGCAGACGTCTGTATGAATATGCAAGAAAAGGTATCGAAGTAGAACGTCCCGTACGTAAAGTACATATCGATCAAATAGAACTGCTGGGTGAAGAACAGCAATTCAGCGGAGAAGAAGTGACATTTTCCATTAGAGTCCGATGCGGAAAAGGAACGTATATCCGCACGCTGGCTGTGCAAATAGGAGAAATTTTGGGCTATCCTGCACATATGCATTCGTTAGTCCGGACTGTTTCGGGTAACTTTGACCAGTCTGACTGTAATACATTGGCCGACGTCGCCCAGCTGATGGAAGAACAAAACATTCAGAGTATTTTGCGCCCTATCGAGGAAGTGTTGACGGATTTCCCGCAGCTGCAAATAGATGAACAACTGCTGGAATCAATACGGAACGGCCAAGTACTCCCGGCGGTCCCATTGCTGGCTGAGCATCCATCCATCGTGATGATGTTTGAAGGGCATGTGCTGGCGATCTATCAAAATCATCCGACAAAACCCGGATTAATGAAGCCGGAGAAAATGCTGCTGGGCAGTGAGTAAGGAGAGATAGAAATGGAAATCTTTAGATTACGATATCCTGATCAGGTAGACATTGGAAAACAACAGGCCTATTCTTTAGCTATCGGATTTTTTGACGGTGTACATAAAGGTCATCAAGAAGTCATTTGCAGCGCAAAAAAAACGGGTGATGAACTGGGATTGCAGACTGCAGTCATGACGTTCGATCCGCACCCGTCGCAATTGTTTTCAGGCAAAAACGTCGGCTATATCACACCGCTGGATGAAAAGGTGCGTGTGCTTGATTCACTCGGTATTGATGCACTGTTCATCGTCAGTTTCGACTGGGAACTGGCAGGCCTGTCACCGGAACGTTTTATTGAGATCTTCATTAAGGGGCTGGGAGTGCAGCACGTGACAGCAGGCTTTGATTTTACGTTTGGCTCAAAAGGTTCCGGAAAGATGAAAGATATGCAGGAGCTGTCGGGAAATATGTACGGCACAACGGTAATTCCTAAAGTGACATTCGCTGAGGAAAGAAAAGTTTCTTCCACGGAAATTCGCAGACTCTTGTCTGATGGTAATGTGGAAGCGGCTGCAGAACTGCTCGGCCGTCCGTTCCGCACGCTTGGTGAGGTGGTGCACGGTGAAAAACGGGGACGGCAACTGGGCTTTCCGACAGCAAATATTCAAACAGCTGAAGAGCATGTCGTTCCTGCGAACGGCGTCTATGCGGTACGCTGTCTGATTGGGGATACTTGGTACCCCGGTGTCTGCAATATGGGGGTTAAGCCGACGTTTCATGATCCCGAGCATAGGATTCCTACCGCAGAAGTGCATCTGATAGGTGAAGAGATGGATCTCTACGGACAGCGAATAGCGATTGAATGGCTGCATCGAATACGTGCTGAGAAAAAATTTGATTCACTCGAAGCGCTGAAAACACAAATCGGGATAGATAAGCAAACTGCAAAGGACTTATTAACCGACTAGTTGGTTGTTGCAACTGACAGAATGCCGTGATATGATACAATAGTGTTCAATACACGAACCGCTTCTTGGCAAAACGAGTCACCAACGTTTGCTCGGGAGATGGGGATACTTTTATTTAGGAGGTGAAAAGGATGGCTATTACACAAGAGAGAAAAGCTGAATTAATCAACCAATTCAAGACTCATGAAAATGATACTGGATCTGCTGATGTTCAGATTGCTATCCTTACTGAAGAGATCAATAACCTGAACAACCACTTGCGTACGCACAAGAAAGACCACCACTCACGTCGCGGTCTGTACAAAATGGTAGGTACACGCCGTCGTCTATTGAGATATCTGCGTGAAACTAATGTTCAACGTTACCGTGATCTTATTGCATCACTTGGCTTACGCCGTTAATAAGACTGAGAAGCGGGCTTTGCCCGCTTTTTTCTATGGAATGAAGATAAGAAATATCGCATAGATGCGTCTTTTTTGATACACTATATCTACTTACATACCAGTATGATGTTTCAGTTTTACAATAGAGAGGAGTTCTACAATGTCAGAACAGAAAAAAGTTTATACACTCGATTGGGCTGGACGTACGCTAACGATCGAAGCCGGCCAACTTGCAAAGCAAGCAAACGGTGCTGTACTCGTCCGCTACGGTGATACGACAGTACTTTCTACGGTAACCGCTTCTAAGAAACCAAAACCTCTAGATTTTTTTCCGCTTACAGTTAACTATGAAGAACGTTTATACGCAGTTGGTAAAATTCCTGGAGGATTTATCAAGCGTGAAGGCCGCCCATCAGAAAAAGCGGTGTTGACGAGCCGGTTAATTGACCGTCCGATCAGACCTTTATTCCCGGATGGCTTCCGTAATGACGTGCAGGTGATTTCACTTGTTATGTCGGTGGACCAAGATTGTTCTTCAGAAATCGCAGCGATGATCGGCTCTTCCTTGGCATTATCAATTTCTGATATTCCGTTTGACGGCCCAATTGCAGGTGTTCAAGTCGGCCGTATTGACGGCGAATTCATTGTTAACCCGACACCAAGTCAGTTGGAAACATCTGAAATCGATTTGATTGTGGCAGGAACAAAAGATGCGATCAATATGGTAGAAGCAGGAGCTAAAGAAGTTACTGAAGAAATCATGCTTGAAGCGATTATGTTCGGCCACGATGAAATTAAAAAGCTGATTGAATTCCAAGAGAAAATTGCTGCTGAAATCGGCAAAGAAAAGTTCGAGGTCGAAGTATTCGAATTTGACGCAGACATTGTCAAAGAAGTGAAAGACCGTTGTGAATCGGATTTAATCGCAGCGATCCAAACAGAAGAAAAGCATGCTCGTGAAGAAGCTATCAGCGAAGTGAAAACAGCAGTCCTTGATTACTATGAGGAAGCGGAAGCTGATGAAGATACCATTAAACAAGTGAAAGCAATCCTTGAGCAAATGCTGAAAGATGAAGTGCGCCGTCTGATTACAGACGATAAGGTCCGACCGGATGGCCGCGGACTTGACGAAATTCGTCCATTGTCATCTGAAACAGGCCTTCTGCAGCGTGCGCACGGTTCTTCTTTATTCACACGCGGCCAAACGCAGGTATTAAGCGTTTGTACGTTGGGTGCGCTAGGTGAAGTTCAGATAATTGACGGATTAGGCTTGGATGAATCTAAGCGATTCATGCATCACTACAACTTCCCTAACTTCAGTGTCGGAGAAACAGGGCCGATCCGCGGACCGGGCCGACGTGAAATCGGGCATGGAGCATTAGGCGAACGTGCATTATTGCCGGTGCTGCCTGACGAAGTGGAATTCCCTTACACAATGCGCCTAGTGGCGGAAGTTCTGGAATCCAACGGTTCATCTTCACAAGCATCCATCTGTGCGTCAACAATGGCTATGATGGACGCGGGCGTTCCGATTAAATCACCGGTTGCCGGAATTGCTATGGGCTTAATTAAAAAAGATGAAAACTATTCCATTTTGTCTGATATTCAAGGAATGGAAGACCATTTAGGTGATATGGACTTTAAAGTTGCAGGTACTGAAAAAGGAATTACTGCACTGCAAATGGATATTAAAATTGATGGTTTGTCCCGTCAAATTTTAGAAGAATCCCTGGAGCAGGCGAAAATCGGGCGTATTAAAATTCTTAATCATATGATGACGACTATTTCTTCAACACGTGAGGAATTATCTGAGTATGCACCGAAAATTGTAGTAATCCATATTAAACCGGATAAGATCCGCGATGTAATCGGACCGGGCGGAAAAGTAATCAATAAAATTATCGAAGAAACGCAAGTTAAAATCGATACTGAGCAAGACGGAACGATTTATATCGCATCACCAAACTCTGAAATGAACGCAAAGGCCAAGAAGATGATCGAAGACATTGTGCGTGAAGCAAAAGTCGGGGAGTACTACCTCGCGAAAGTGAAACGCATTGAGAAATTTGGCGCATTCTTGGAGCTATTCCCTGGTAAAGACGGCTTGCTTCACATTTCTGAAATCCAGGAAGCCCGCACGAAGGCTGTGGAAGACGAATTGAAGCTTGACGATGAGCTGCTTGTAAAAGTTATAGAAATTGACAGACAGGGCCGGGTTAATCTTTCCCGTAAAGTTGTTATTCAAGAAGAAAAAGAAAAAGAACAAGCGAACAAAGAGTAATCAATCAGACAAAAAGCCTCTTCCTGCACAAGTTGCGGCGAAGGAGGCTTTTTGTACTTTGAAGGAGTGAAGCCGATGATTCAAAAATATACATGTTCAAACGGTGTCCGCATCGTTCATGAGAAAATGCCGCACGTAAAGTCCGTTGCAATTGGTCTGTGGATACATGCAGGCTCATCAAATGAAACAAAAGAGCAAGAAGGAATTGCACACTTTATCGAACATATGCTTTTTAAGGGGACAGCTGCACGAAGTGCCCGAATGATTGCAGAACAGTTTGATCAGATTGGGGGCGACCTCAACGCATTCACTTCAAAAGAAATGACATGCTATTACACGACAGTGCTGAGCCATCATGCCTCATACGCATTAACCATTTTATCGGATATGTTTTTCCACTCTCAGTTTAAAGAAGAGGAAATGGAAAAAGAAAAATCGGTAATATTGGACGAGATCTCTTCTGTTGAAGATATGCCGGATGAAGACGCCGATGAAAGGCTTTGGGCGGGAATGTTCCCTGATGATACAATCGGGAAGCCGGTAGGCGGGCGTGCGGAGTCGATTAAGGCATTCACAAAAGAAATGGTTGAAGAGTTCATGGTAAAACATTATCGTCCGGAAAACCTAGTAATTTCAATTGCGGGAAATTACGATGATCGTCTGATTAAGCTGATTGAAGCGAATTTCGGCAGCTATCAAAGCAAAGAAACACCGTCCATTACTATATCTGAAAGCCCTGTTCCGAATTTCACAGCACAGAAAATCCTAAAAGCAAAAGATATAGAACAAGCGCATATGTGCTTTGGCTATCCGTCTCTTCCTTCGACTCATGAAAAAATATATGAATTAAGTTTATTTGACAGTATCCTTGGAGGGACGATGTCTTCAAGGCTATTTCAGGAAGTCCGGGAGAATCGGGGACTCGCTTATTCGGTGTATACGTATTATGCTGCATATAAAAATGCAGGCGGTTTTGTCATTTATTGCGGTACATCTCCCGAAAACTTTAAGGAAACGTATGAAACGATCGATCAGGTCATCGCAGAACTGCTGCATGACGGACTGACAGATAAAGAGCTGCGCAACGCAAAAGAACAGCTGAAAGGAAGCTTTGTGCTTGGCTTGGAAGGCTCAGAATCACGCATGTACAGAAACGGCAGAAATGAACTGATACTTGGCTTCCATCAGAACATCGATGAAGTGGTCGAACGAATTGAAAATGTGGAAAAGCGTAATGTGTACCGATTGGGTCAGCAAATGTTGGCAAGTGACCGGGCTGCGTCAATCATTGCGCCTAAATCAAATATTCAGCAATTTAAAATACTGCAGAACTAGTCGACTTCTCCCTTCTTAAACATATGATGAAAGAGACCATATGAGAAGGAGGACTCCGATGCGATTATCAGAACTTGCACAAAAAGAACTGATTCAAGTAGAAGAAGGGATGCGGTACGGATTTTTGGCCGATACAGATCTTCTATTCAACCGCCAAACAGGAGAAATCATTGGATTTGAAATTCGGAAAAAGTTGGGTAAAACTCTTTTCCGTCAGCGTGATCAAGACGTGATTGAATATATTCCATGGCATGAAATTGTTTTGGTGGGAGAAGATCGTATTTTATTTGGAAAAACGCATGAACTCGACAGAAAGGAAGTGGAAGGATATGACTAAATGGCTTGTGGCGGGCACGGATCAGCGATTGAAGCTAGCGAATGATTTATTGCTTGCGGCCGGTCTTACGAGCCAGTATATAGCTGCTGACTCGTTTGATGAACAGCTTAAACAGATGCTGATTGACGAGCGGCCCGATCATCTTCTGCTTCCTTTATTGCCGATGGAACCATGCATCCCCGCAGATTATCTGAAAGAAGGCTGTTCTGTCTACACAGGGCAGTCATCTGCACAATGGAGACAGGAACTGAGCAAAAAAGGAATCCGGCATATCAATTATTTACAGGATGAACAATTCATCTGGAAAAATGCCCAACTAACGGCAGAAGCATTCGTTCACGTATTTTATGAGCAAACGAAGCGCCAAATTGCAGGAAAGCAATTTTATATTGCCGGTTTTGGCAGGGTAGGAAAAGCAATTGCGCATACTTTGCATCAATTGCAGGCAAAAGTCATCATCGCGGCCCGTTCGGATGAGCAGCTGGCGGAAGCTCATATGCTCGGATACGGCACGCAGCGTTTGACAGAGCGTACAGAATTCTCCCGCGGCTATCTGGTAAATACCATTCCTGCACAATGGCTCCGCGCAGATCAAACAGGCACTGTGCATGTGTTTGATGTTTCTTCGGCTCCTGGTTGCCTAAAGCACGGCGAATCCTCTGAATACTATACGATACACCTCAAATTGCCCGGGAAACATTTTCCCGAGGACGCGGCAGCTGTCTTGGCTGATGCGGTTTTGAGAATGAGTATAGATGAAAGGGGAACCAGATGCTTAAAGGAAAACGAATCGGATTAGGAATTACTGCGTCACATTGCACATACGACCAACTGCTTCCGATGATCAGTTCATTGCAAAAAGAAGGGGCGGCCGTTGTTCCGATTATTACACATTCTGTGCTTCATGCAGCGACACGCTTTGGTACGGGGGAAGAATGGATTAAACGGATTGAAGATGCGACAGGGGAAAAAGTCGTGTCAAGTATTGTAGAAGCAGAGCCGTTTGGGCCGACGAATCCGCTCGATTGCATGGTGATTTCGCCGCTTACAGGAAATTCGATGAGCCGGCTGGCCAATGCTGCAACTGATTCGCCTGTGCTGATGGCGGCAAAGGCTACGCTGCGTAACGGCAAACCGGTTGTACTGGGTATTTCAACAAATGACGCACTGGGATTAAACGGCATGAACCTCATGAAACTGATCAATATGAAAAATGTTTATTTTATTCCGTTCGGGCAGGATGATTGCATGAAGAAACCGAACTCCCTGATTTCAAAATTTTCTCTGCTGCCGGAGACTGTAGCTTCCGCTTTAAATCATCAGCAGCTGCAGCCATTATTGATAATTCATGATGATGCATGAAAATAGATTTTTAAATTCTGCAAAATATGTTATAATTCGTTCAATAACAATTAACGAGACGCGGATGATACTATTTGTCCCAAATATTACTTGTTAATCATTGAAAGGAAGATATAGATGAAGAATGTTAATGTTGCAATTGTCGGAGCGACCGGAGCGGTAGGAACGAAAATACTTGATAAATTGGTTGAGCGGAATTTCCCAGCCGCGTCTATCAAGTTATTAGCATCCAAACGTTCTGCGGGCAAAGAAATCAAAGCTGGCGGGGAGACGTACGTTGTAGAGGAAACAACGCCGAAAGCTTTTGAAGGTATTGACATTGCATTCTTTAGTGCAGGCGGGAGTATCTCTGAAAAATTTGCACATGATGCAGTGAAAAGCGGAGCAGTTGTCATAGATAACACGAGTGCGTTCCGTATGGATCCCAATACACCGCTCGTCGTTCCGGAAGTGAATCCGCACGAATTAACTAATCATTCCGGAATCATTGCGAATCCGAACTGTTCCACGATTCAGATGGTGGCCGCACTGAAGCCGATTAAAGATCAGTACGGTCTGAACAGGCTGATTGTCTCCACGTATCAGGCTGTATCCGGTGCAGGTGTAGAAGCGATCGACGAACTGGCTGAACAAAGCAAGCAATTCACTGACCGCACTGACATACAGGCGGAAGTGTTGCCGTCAGCTTCAGCGGCGCGCCATTATCCGATTGCCTTCAACGCGATTCCGCAGATTGATTCATTTGGTGAGTCGGGCTATACATTGGAAGAGCTGAAAATGATCAATGAAACGAAGAAAATATTTGGAGATCAGAACATGGCAGTAGCGGCAACATGTGTCAGATTACCGGTGGTATCGGGTCATTCAGAATCGGTCTACATTGAACTTGATCAGGATAACGTCACAGTAAAGGATATCCAGTCACTGCTTGAGAAAGCGCCCGGAATCGTATTACAGGACGATCCCGCGTCTCAAACCTATCCAATGCCTTTGTACGCAGAGGATAAAGATGAAGTATTCGTTGGAAGAATCCGTAAAGATCTCGATAACCCGAAAGGATTCCACTTGTGGATTGTATCAGATAATTTACTCAAAGGTGCTGCGCTCAATTCTGTGCAGATCGCTGAAGCATTGATCAAATAATTCGGGCAGTTAGAGTAAAGAATGATAATGAAAAGGAATGATCAATGTGCAACTTGGAAATATCGGAACAGCAATGGTCACTCCTTTTTTTCCTGACGGTACGATTGATTATGAGCAGACAGCAAAACTGCTTGAGCATTTAATCGCAAATGGGACAGATTCAGTCATCGTCAGCGGTACGACCGGTGAATCACCGACACTTACTGCGGAGGAAAAAAAGGAATTGCTTGATTTTGTAGTAAAAACGGTAAATAAGCGGATTCCCGTCATTGCGGGTACAGGGACAAACAATACAGCCGAGTCAATGGAATTGACGAAAGCTGCCGAATTGTCTGGCGCTGACGGAATAATGCTTGTGACCCCCTACTACAACAAGCCTGACCAAAAAGGTATGTACGCGCATTTTTCGAAAATAGCGGGTGTCACGACATTGCCGGTGTTGCTTTATAATATTCCAAGCAGGTCTATCGTCAACCTTCTTCCTGAGACGGTTATTGCATTATCAAAAATCGATAATATCAAAGCGGTTAAAGAAGCCAGCGGAAGTCTTGAACAAATGGCTGAGATCATTGAAGGCACGGCTGAAGATTTTGAAGTATACAGCGGTGATGACAGCTTGACGTTGCCATTGCTTTCAATCGGAGGAAGAGGAATTATATCCGTTTCGTCCCATGTGGTTGGCAATGAAATGCAGCAAATGATTCAGGCGTTCCAAAATGGCAGATTAAAAGAGGCTGCGGATATCCACCGTTCTTTATTGCCGGTATTCAAGGCGCTTTTCTCTGCTCCGAATCCGGCGCCTGTAAAATACGCATTGAAAAGGGCCGGTGTATCTGCCGGCGGCGTGCGTTTGCCGCTCGTTGCAATGGATGCAGATGAAGCATCGCTGATCGATGCAGCACTCGAAAACTTTCATAAAAAAACGGGAAATGTGTAATAAACTAAAGCCGGACGACCAATCCGGCTTTTTTTGTTTGTACTGAGCACCTGTTATCTCGTATAATGGAGTTTAGTCGTTGTGGGCGGGAATAGAATATAGGAGGAAACAATGTGACCAAAATACAAAATGAAATAATTAGAGTGATTCCACTGGGTGGAGTAGGGGAAATCGGAAAATCCATGTACATCGTTGAAATCGATGATGAACTGTTTATTATGGATTCCGGATTAATGTTCCCGGAAACAGAAATGCTTGGAATTGACTTCGTTATACCTGATATGACGTATCTGGAAGAAAATAAAGACCGGGTGAAAGGGATCTTCTTAACGCACGGCCATGAAGATGCAATTGGATCCATTGCATATCTGTTGCAAAAAGTACAAGCCCCGGTTTACGGAACGAAATTAACATTAGCTTTGGCGAAAGAGCATTTGAAAAAAATGCCTGCACCGTCTAATGTCCGATTCTTTGAAGTGACTAATAAAAGCCGTATGAATTTCAAGCGCACGCATGTAACATTCTTTTACACGACGCACAGTATTCCGGACTCTTTAGGAATCGTTTTTCACACGAGTGAAGGTGCAATCGTCAATACGGGTGAATTTAAATTCGACCAGGCTGCAAAAGGAAAGTATCGTCCTGATTTTGCAAAAATGGCTGCCCTTGGTGAAGAAGGCGTCTTTATTCTGATGTCAGATTCTACGGAAGCAGAGCGTCCGGGCTATACAACATCCGAGTCTGTGATCGAAAAACGTCTGTCCAAAACGTTCCATGAAGCGCAAGGGCGAATATTGGTGGCGTTATATGCATCAAACTTCATCAGAATCCAGCAAGTCCTTGACCAGGCAGCCGCAAAGAAAAAGAAAGTTGCGGTCATCGGTAAAAGTCTGGAAAGCTATTTTGAGGTAGGAATTCGCCTTGGCTATTTACAGGTGGAAGAGGATATTGTGATTCCGGTGAAAGATATGGATAACCATGATGACCAGGATATAGTCATTATCGTAACGGGCAACCAGGGTGAACCGCTGGATGCGCTGGAAAAGATCGTACGCAAACATCATAGAGAAATCAATATTAAGAACACAGATACCGTGCTGATCACATTTACTCCGTCGCCTGTCATGGAGATTTCCATGTATAAGATGATGAATGAACTGTCTAAAGCAGGCGCAACTGTCCTGACTTCCACTCGTAATGTGCACGTTTCGGGCCACGGCTCTGCGGAAGACTTGAAAATGATGCTGAACTTGATGCAGCCAAAATACTTTATTCCAATTCAAGGTGAATACCGTATGCTGATTGCACATTCCAAACTGGCACAAGAAGTCGGTTTGCCGAAAAACCGCATCTTCATTGCAGACAAAGGCGATATTGTAGAATTCAAGAATGACAAACTTCGCATGGCCGGAAGAGTTCAGGCGGGCAATGTTCTGATTGATGGTATTGGTGTAGGTGACGTAGGGAATATCGTCTTGCGTGACCGTAAGCTACTATCACAAGACGGGATTTTTACAGTCGTCGTCACGTTAAACAGAAAGCAAAAGCGAATTGCTGCAGGTCCTGAAGTCGTTTCAAGAGGCTTCGTCTACGTTCGTGATTCGGAAGAACTGTTTGAAGAAGCGACAAAGCTTATTCGTAAGATTGTCGAGAAGTATGTGAATAAAGAAACGTTTGAATGGACAAACATTAAACAAGAGATCCGTGAAACGTTAAGTTCTTATTTGTATCAGCAAACGAAGAGACGCCCGATGATTATTCCCATCATTATGGAATACTAATCCGCATCGTTCGGTGATAAATTAACTAACCAGTGGATTTCCATGCCTTCTTGGCTGGAAATCTTTTTTTCAGAAAGGGGGTTGGCAAATGGCGAAGAAACGGGCAAAAAAGAGAGCCCCGGCAAAGAAAAAACAACAAAAAAAACAGCAAAGTCAGATGCAGCCGCTTTGGTTTGAAATACTGGGTGTCGTACTAATTGGCATAGCGATCATCATGATATTTGAGTTCGGAATAATTGGCAGCGGACTTTCAGCATTCTCCAGGTTTTTATTAGGGAACTGGTATGTGGCTCTGCCATTTTTAATTATTGTGCAGGCATTAATATTTATGATTAAACGGCAGGTTGGCGGATACAAGCATCGCATCGTAATCGGCTGTCTATTTATTTTAGCCAGTATGCTGCTGTTCAGTCATGTCCATCTGTTTCAGACTTTGTATGAAAGTAAAGTACTAATGTCGAATTCCGCGCTGAAGGAAACGTGGAAGGTTCTTGTTACCAACGGAGGAATCCACGATCAGACAGGCACATTGGGCGGCGGTATGCTGGGGGCTGTGTTGTTTGCAATGTTCTACTCACTCGTAGATTCCTCAGGCGCCACAGTAGCGGGGGTGCTGCTGCTCTTGATCGGTATTATCCTGCTGACAGGCAAGGCGCTAATTCCGTATCTGGTTGAACAGACACCCATCTTTATTAATAGTGTGAAGAAAAAGTGGGCAGCACGGGAAAAGAAGTCTGTTAAGTCACCGGAAGCACAGCGTAAAGAAGGTATGCGCAGCAGCAGAAAGTCGAAACAGAAAACGGCGGAGCCGACTGTGGCAGAAATGATTCCAGTGGAGCCGGAGCCCGTCAGTGAACCGATTATTTCAAGTTTCACATCAAAAATAGAACAAGCGCCTCCGCTCGAAAAAGCAGAGGAAAGTAATGAGACTAAAGAAGAAACGCCGGAAGCAGACCTAAAAGATCCGGCAGCTGATTTTCCGGTGATGGGCGGAGAACAGGAAAATGAAGCATATATACTTCCGTCAACGAGTTTACTTGAACCGCCTGTGTCAAGTGATCAGTCAGGAGAGTACGATCTGATTCAGGCAAATGCTAAGAAACTGGAGAAAACATTCCTTAGCTTCGGGGTGAAGGCGCGTGTCACTCAAGTACATTTAGGCCCAGCTGTAACCAAATATGAGATTCTTCCTGATTCCGGTGTTAAAGTAAGCCGAATCGTCAGTCTGGCAGATGATATTGCTTTGGCGCTGGCGGCAAGCGGTATTCGTATCGAGGCTCCAATTCCAGGGAAATCAGCAGTAGGGATTGAAGTGCCGAATCATGCAGTGGCAATGGTCAGCCTGCGTGAAGTGCTTGAATCAAAAGAAAACAATCGTGCACAATCCAAGCTGCTTGTCGGACTTGGCCGTGATGTAACCGGACAGGCGATGATGACCGAACTCAATAAAATGCCTCACGTATTAATTGCTGGAGCGACAGGAAGCGGGAAAAGTGTCTGTGTAAATGGAATAATTATGAGCATCATCATGCGGGCGAAGCCGCATGAAGTAAAAATGATGATGATCGATCCGAAAATGGTAGAACTGAACGTCTTCAATGGGATACCGCATTTATTGGCCCCTGTCGTTACCGATCCGCGAAAAGCAGCACAGGCACTGCAGCGTGTGGTATCTGAAATGGAACGCAGATATGAATTGTTTTCTCATACAGGTACCCGAAATATTGAAGGGTATAATAATCATATTGAACAGTGGAATGAAGAGCATGACGAGAAACATCCACGCATGCCGTATATTGTAGTAATCGTTGATGAACTGGCCGACTTGATGATGGTTGCGTCAAGTGATGTCGAAGACTCCATCACCAGACTGGCACAAATGGCGAGAGCGGCAGGCATACACCTGATTATCGCAACACAGCGTCCGAGTGTTGATGTTATTACGGGGATCATTAAAGCAAATATTCCTTCCCGTATTGCTTTTGCGGTATCTTCAGCTATTGATTCACGGACTATTCTTGATGGAAGTGGTGCAGAAAAGCTGCTGGGGCGCGGAGATATGTTATTCCTGCCTGCCGGAGCTTCGAAACCGACACGTATCCAAGGTGCTTTTGTTTCGGATGAAGAAGTCGAATCGGTAGTCAATTTCGTTATTGAACAGCAAAAAGCACAATATCAGGAAGAAATGATTCCCACTGAGGTGGAAGTAGTCGCACCGCATGAAGAAACCGATGATTTATACGATGAGGCGGTCCAAATGGTAGTGGATATGCAGACCGCTTCCGTGTCGATGATTCAGCGCCGGTTCCGGGTAGGATACGCGAGAGCTGCCCGTATTGTCGATCAGATGGAAGCCCGGGGTGTTGTCGGGCCGCCGGAGGGCAGTAAACCAAGACAGGTAATGATCGGTCAGTCAGAACTTGACTTGTGATGGCTGACGGAATAGATGAATAAATCGAAAATGTCCGTGATTTTAACTAGATATTTCCTTCCGCCTAAGAAAATGATATAGTAAAGGCGGAAGGAAATGTGTGTTCCAGGGAAATGCAAAAAGCAGATTATCTCATATTTAGAATCTGGTAAAGCGCTCTCATACAATGCATTTTTGCCTAAGTAATCATATTACCGACAACATAACAGCGAATAATGATTGAAGGTTCTATTATTCACTGGGAAATGGCAATTAATTTGCTTTAAATAGGCATAACCGGGTATAAGACGTATAACGTCCTGATTTCATACCAAAATTATTTAAGGGGAGGTCATTGTTGATGAAAAAGAGAAAATTCGGTCTGGCTATGTCTTTAGTGCTAGCCGCAGGCACAATGCTGGCAGCATGTGGTTCTGATGATAAGGGCAAGAACGAAGCTGGGGAAAAACCGGCTGCGGGGAATGACGGTGAAAAGAGCGAATTCTCACTTGCCATGGTAACGGACGTAGGTGGAATTGATGATAAATCATTCAACCAGTCTGCATGGACAGGCGTTAAGGAGTTCGGTGAAGAACAAGGATGGGAAAAAGGAACCGGGGGGTACGATTACCTTCAGTCAACTGGCCCTGGAGATTATACAACGAACCTTAATAACTTGGCACGTCGTGATTTCAACTTGATTTTCGGAGTAGGTTTCTTAATGGAAGATGCAATTGCTGATATTGCAGCGCAACAAAAAGATACTCAATTCTCTATTATTGATGGTGAAGTAGATGCGCCGAACGTAGCAAGTATCCTCTTTAAAGAACAAGAAGGCGGATACTTAGCCGGGGTAGCAGCTGGGTTAATGACAAAATCGAATAAAGTTGGTTTCATCGGCGGTATGGACAACCCGGTAATCGAACGTTTTGAAGCTGGATTCATTGAAGGCGTTAAAGCAGTCAAGCCCGAAATCAAAGTAGACTCTAAATATGTAGGTGCATTTGATAAAGCGGAACTGGGTAAAGCAGAAGCTGGCCGTATGTACTCTTCAGGCGTTGATATTATTTTCCACGCTGCGGGCGGTACAGGCAATGGTGTATTCTCTGAAGCAAAAGAGCGTAAGCAGGCTGATAAAGATGCATATGTCTGGGTAATAGGTGTTGACTCTGACCAGTATGAAGAAGGTAAAGTCGGAGATGATAACGTTACACTTACATCTATGCTGAAGCGTGTTGACGTAGCGGTTAAAGATATCGCGAAATTGGCAATGGAGGGTAATTTCCCAGGGGGAGAAACAAAGGTTTACGGTCTCCAGGATAACGGACTTAAACTTGCTGATTCACGCGGTGCCATTCCAAAGGAAGTAACAGATCAAATTGACGAGTATGCTCAAAAGATCGCGGATGGCGAAATTGAAGTACCTGAGTTTGTAGAAAAAAAGAAATAAGCTCTCAAAACAATAAAGGCCGGTTTCAAATCGGCCTTTATTTCATTAAATTAATAAAATAAAGGTTCTCTGACATATTGGTCCGGAACTTTTATTTTATTAATTTGTAAGATTAATAAGGAAATAATATAGAAAATACGTAGGTATGCTTCACATCTTGTGTAAATGCTTTCGACTTGTCACTTGGAGGCTTTTTCACGTATTATTCAACACAAGAGCCGAACCGCTCAGTTCTTATAAATTCTACTACAGGCAGGGAAGTGATTGGAATGGATTATGTAATTGAAATGCTGGAAGTCTCCAAAAAGTTCGGAAACTTTTATGCGAATGATCATATTACGCTGCAATTGAAAAAAGGTGAGATCCATGCACTGCTCGGTGAAAACGGTGCAGGGAAGTCTACTTTAATGAACGTATTATTCGGACTGTACCAGCCAGACGGCGGAGAAATCCGGGTGCATGGGAAAAAAGTTGAGATTTCAGATCCGAACGTAGCGAATGATCTGGGAATCGGGATGGTCCATCAGCACTTTATGCTTGTGGAAAATCTGACCGTTACCGAGAATATTATCTTAGGCAGTGAGCCGACGAAATCCGGAATCATCAATATTAAAGATTCTGCAAAAAAAGTGGCTGAAATTTCAAAGATGTATGGGCTAGATGTTGACCCGTACGCGAAAATTGAAGATATTTCTGTAGGTATGCAGCAGCGTGTCGAAATTCTGAAAACACTTTATCGCGGTGCAGACATATTGATATTCGATGAGCCGACCGCTTCTTTGACACCGCAAGAAATCGATGAACTGCTGAATATCATGCGCAAGCTGGTTTCAGAAGGAAAGTCGATCATCCTGATTACACACAAATTGGCGGAAATCATGAATGTGACAGACAAAGTAACCGTTATACGCAAAGGTAAAGGGATCGGCACCGTCATTACAGCGGAAACGAATCCGGAAGAACTGGCCACTCTGATGGTAGGACGTCAAGTGACGTTCAAAACTGAAAAAGGGCCCGCCGATCCGAAAGAGGAAGTATTGAAAATTGAGGATCTCGTCGTTACTGATTATCGCGGTGTAGATAAACTGAAGGGCTTGAATCTTTCCGTTCGACGCGGAGAAATAGTCGGGATTGCAGGGATTGACGGCAACGGACAATCCGAGTTAATAGAAGCAATCACCGGTCTGGCGAAAGTTAAAAGCGGGAAAATCTATCTTAATAATGAAAACATAACCAATAAAAAGCCAAGAGAAATAACAGAAAAAGGTCTTGGACATATTCCGCAAGACCGCCACAAACATGGACTTATATTAGATTTTTCAGTCGGCTATAATACCGCACTTCAATCGTATTATCATGAACCATTTTCCAAAGGCGGTATTATGAATTATAAAGTGGTGAATGAGAAAGCGGAAGAGCTGATTAAGGAATACGACGTCAGAACGCAAGGAACTCATGAATTGGCACGGGCATTGTCCGGGGGAAACCAGCAGAAACTGATTATTGGCCGGGAAGTTAAGCGAAATCCTGATCTGTTGATTGCTGCACTGCCGACACGCGGTCTGGACGTGGGGGCCATAGAATTTATTCATCGCCGCCTCATTGAACAGCGAGACAGCGGCAAGGCGGTTCTGCTGATTACATTTGAATTAGATGAAGTCATGAACGTTTCCGATCGGATTGCAGTTATTTACGATGGAGCGATAGTAGGCACAGTGGTGCCGCAGGAAACAACAGAACAGGCACTCGGATTGATGATGGCGGGCCATTCAAAAGATGTGGCTGAAAAGAAAGTAATAGCCGCAGAGAAGGACGGTGATGATCATCATGTCGAATAAAGTGATCAATATTTTGGTGCCGGTAATTTCGATCATTTTAGGTCTGCTTGTAGGCGCGGTTGTAATGCTGGTCAGTGACTATAATCCGGTTGCCGGTTATACAGCATTGTGGAATGGTATTTTTGGTGATTCTTATGCAATCGGCGAGACAATTCGTCAGATTAGCCCCTACTTACTTGCGGGACTTGCCGTTGCATTCGCATTCAGAACAGGGCTGTTTAATATCGGGGTGGAAGGACAATTGATTGTCGGCTGGTTTGCCGCAGCATATGTAGGAATGGCATTCGAACTGCCGAAAATAATTCACTTGCCGCTTGCACTCCTTGCTGCCGCTGCTGCAGGGGCACTTTGGGGTCTGATCCCTGGTATTTTAAAAGCCACTTTGAAAGTCCATGAAGTTATTGTTACGATCATGATGAACTATATTGCATTACATATAGTAAACGCATTAATCAAAACGCTTTCCGGCGGCGGATTCAAATTAGACCGTATTCACGAATCGGCATCCCTCCGGTCAGAATTTCTATCTAATTTAACGGATTATTCTACGTTGCACTATGGAATTTTTATCGCCTTAGCGATGGTCATTGTCATGTGGTTCATTTTAGAGAAAACCAAAACAGGATTTGAATTAAAATCTGTTGGCTTTAATGAAAATGCCGCACAATATGCAGGAATGAGTGCCAATAAAAATATTGTCCTTGCTATGGTCATCTCGGGTGCCTTCGCGGGTCTCGGCGGTGCAATGGAGGCATTGGGCACGTTTGGAAACATTTCTTCAATGGGCGGCTTCACAGGCATCGGCTTTGACGGAATCGCAGTTGCATTGCTTGGAGCGAATACTCCGCTTGGCGTAATTTTCGGTGCTACACTGTTCGGATCGCTGAAATACGGTGCAAATAACATGCCGAATGAAGCGGGCATTCCTGTAGAAATTGTGTCTATTATTATTGCATTGGTTATTTTCTTTGTTGCCTGCGGATACATCATCCGTGTAGGACTTGTGCGTTTACGTAATAAGAAGGAGGCGAAGTGACATGTTAGATGTGTTATATTTCATCATACCTATAACAATTGCTTCAGCGGCTCCTCTTATATTCACAGCAATCGGCGGCGTATTTTCAGAACGTTCCGGAGTGATCAACATCGGATTGGAAGGTCTCATGATTATGGGGGCATTCATCGGTATTTTATTTAACTTATTCTTTGCCGATACGTTTGGCGCCTGGACACCATGGCTGTCACTAATCGTTGCGATGATCGTCTCAGCTTTGTTCGCAACGCTTCACGCAATCGCTTCGATATCGTTTCGGGCAGATCAGGTAGTATCGGGTGTTGCGATCAATATGCTAGGTCTTGCTATTGCATTGTTCTCTGTTAAGATGATCTTCGGCAAAGGGCAGACGGATTTCATTCAGCAAAAAATCCCGCGTTTCAATGTGCCGTATTTGGAAGATATTCCAATCATCGGCCCCATGTTCTTTAAATTAGTGTACGGGTCTTCTATTATTGCAATAGCTGTTGCATTTATCGCGTGGTTCGTTATTTACAAAACACCATTTGGTCTGCGTCTGCGTTCAGTAGGGGAACACCCGATGGCGGCAGATACGATGGGAATTAAAGTAACAAAAATCCGTTACATCGCAGTGATCATCTCGGGAGGGCTTGCCGGAATCGGCGGCGCCGTCTACTCTCAGACGATTACAAATGATTTTGGACATGCAACGATTAACGGGCAGGGATTTATGGCGCTTGCCGCAATGATTTTTGGTAAGTGGCATCCGCTTGGTGCAATGGGCGCAGCTTTATTCTTTGGTTTTGCACAAGCTCTTGCCATCAGTTCTTCAAGTATTAAATTCCTGTCTGATATTCCGGCAGTGTATTTCCATATATTCCCTTACGTTCTGACAATACTTGCTTTGGCCGGCTTCCTTGGAAAAGCGAATGCGCCAAAAGCAATTGGTAAGCCGTATATAAAAGGAAACCGATAACAGTCATAAAAGCTATCTGGAGACACATGCTCTTCAGATAGCTTTTGCAGGTTTGCATGCGTTTTGCCAGCCTCTCGGGTTGCTTCAGCAATAAAATTAAAGGCAAAGAGCGCCTTTATTTTTATTGCCTCCAGCACCTGTCGAGGCTAAACGGCGCTCTCAGCACTTGTGTCATCCGGCTTCGAACGCCAGCCTCTCGGGTTGCTTCAGCAATAAAATTAAAGGCAAAGAGCGCCTTTATTTTTATCGCCTCCAGCACCTGTCGAGGCTAAACGGCGCTCTCAGCACTTGTAGGTGTATTATTTTCCATTTCCACGGCTAAAATGTATAGTGAGACTAGGAATACATATAATAAGGTAAACGAGGTGTTTGTATGTTCAATAAAACAAAATTACAAAATGGCGTTCATTTGTATATACGGAAAACGGATCAGTTTAAAACAGTGAATGTGACGATCAAGTGGAAAGCGCCGCTGGATCAGAAGAAGGCTTCTGAACGTACGGTGCTTGCTAATGTGCTGGAGGCTACAACGAAGCAGTATCCAACGTTAAGTGAGATGCGCAAGGCGCTCGATGAACTCTATGGGACGGTATTGTTTACAGATGTCTCTAAGCGAAGTTCACAGCACATTGTTTCGCTTTATACAGAATGTGTAAACGATGAGTTTTTCGAAGGTGAAGATATCTTTAAGCAATTGTGGCAGCTGATCCGCTCTGTTGTATTTGATCCGAACGTTACAGACGGCGCATTTGATCCCGCTGTGACGGAAAGAGAAAAGCGAAATGTGCGTGACCGTATACGATCGATATATGATGACAAAACACGCTTTGCACAGAAGCGTATGCTGGAGATTATGCGTCCTGATCACCCTGCATCGATTTCAGCTTATGGAACAGAAGATGCTGTGGCAGGAATTACACATGAAAGCCTTTATGCTACATATGAAGATATGATCACTAATGATTTGATTGATATATATGTGGTGGGTGATGTGGATGAGAATGAAATCATTGAACAGATCAAGCAGTTCCTGCCTTTCACGGCAAGAGAAGCAGCTGTTCAAAACGAGTTGCCGGAAGTAACAGCACCGGATGCAGTAAAAACAGTCAGAGAAAAGCAAGATATGAAGCAAGGAAAACTGCACTTAGGTTTTGATACACCGGTTTCATTTCGCCATCCCGACTACCATAAGATGCAAGTGACGAATGGAATTTTTGGCGGGTTTGCGCACAGTAAACTGTTCATGAACGTACGGGAGAAAGAAAGTATGGCCTATTATGCAAACAGTGCATTCGCTTCACAGTACGGCATTGTCTACGTGACAGCAGGAATAGATGCGGATCTGGAAGAGAAGGCGGTTAACTTAATCCTAGAGCAGCTGACATCGCTGCAGAATGGCGGAGCAACCGAACTCGAGTTGAATCAGACGATTGCACTCCTTGAAAATAGCATTTTGGGTGCAAATGATTCTGCACGCAGCCAAATTGAAATTTACGATCAATACAAAGAGCTCGATGAAAATTTCACATCAGAGCGACTGATCAAGAAATGGGAATCTGTCACTCTGGATGATATTAAAGAAATGGCAAAAACAATTCAGCTTGAAATCGTGTATCTGCTGTCAGGCAAGGGAGATGAATCCAAATGAAAGAAATAGTATTTAATCAGCTGCAGGAAAAAATCTATACGGAAACATTGGACAACGGATTGAAAGTCGTCATTTTGCCGAAACGCGGATTTTCTAAAACATTCGTTACTTTTACTACAAAATACGGATCCATTGACCGTACATTCAAGCCGCACGGCAAAGATGAATTCATAACTGTACCGGACGGGATCGCACATTTCCTTGAACATAAAATGTTTGAGAAGGAAGACGGCGATGTATTCCAGAAATTCAGTTTGAATGGCGCCTCTGCAAACGCCTATACAACATTCGGCAGAACTGCTTATTTATTCTCTGCGACAAATAAATTAAAAGAGAATACGGAAGTGCTGTTAGATTTTGTTCAAGACCCGTACTTCACCAAACAGACTGTAGATAAAGAAAAAGGGATTATTGCCCAGGAAATTACAATGTATGATGATCAGCCCGATTGGCGTTTGTATTTCGGCACAATTGAAAATCTTTACGAAAATCATCCCGTAAAAATTGATATCGCAGGCACTGTAGAGTCCATTCAGGATATTACGGCGGAGTATTTGCATACATGCTATGAAACGTTCTATCATCCGTCCAATATGCTGCTGTTCATCGTTGGCGCTGTAGAGCCGGAAGAGATGATGGCTTTTGTCAAAGAAAACCAGGCCAAGAAAAAGTTCGATCAGCCTGAACCGATCGAACGGAAATTCCCTTCAGAATCTATGGAAGTGGATGTGCCAGAACGCACCTTAACAATGGATGTCTCAAAACCAAAGCTGAACATCGGCATGAAGTGCACTGCAGTCGACCAGCAGGGGCAGCAAATGCTGGAAACGGAATTGTCAGCCAACCTGGTCCTTGACAGTCTCTTCGGACGCACTTCTTCATTTTATGAAAAAGCCAATGCAGAAGGGCTCGTTGATGAATCATTTTCCTATGAGTTTTCAATGGAAGAGGGCTACGGTTTTGCAATGGTTGGATCAGATACCGATGAACCGGAACGTTTAGAAGAATTAATTCGTCAAACAATTAAAGACGCAAAAACTAATTGGCCGGTGCTGGATGAGGATTTAGAAAGAATGCGCAAAAAGAAAATCGGTCAATTTATGCGTTCGCTGAATTCTATAGAATTTATCGCTAATCAGTATACCCGATATGAATTTAACGAAATGAACTTATTTGACGTCGTTCCGACATTAGAGAAACTGTCAATGGATAAGTTAAAGCAGGCATTCTCTACAATTTCTGATGACAGCAGCTACACCATCTTTAAAATTCTGCCGCCAAGCACGCAATGAACAATCTGCGATTCGCTCTCGTTTTAGGTTCGTCAGGCG
Source organism: Sporosarcina sp. P33 (assembly GCF_002077155.1). Classification (GTDB taxonomy): domain Bacteria; phylum Bacillota; class Bacilli; order Bacillales_A; family Planococcaceae; genus Sporosarcina. The sequence continues at coordinate 3,008,156 of NZ_CP015027.1, forward strand.
GAATAGGAGAAGTAATCAGCAGACAGCTGGCTGCAGCTGGCTGGTCATTATATTTGCATTATAATACAAATAAAAAACAGCTGGATCTGCTGCTGGATGAACTTAAAAAAGCGTATCCCGGCCAACAGTTCCGCAGTGTTCAGGCAGATTTTAGAGCGGAACAGGCAGCGGAAAAGCTCGCAGCAGATATTACGCACGTTCAGGCCATTGTTGTTGCCAATGGGCAAGCCTTAGTGAAACTGTTGTCCGATACAACGGAAGTAGAGATGACTGAGCTGTGGCAGGTTCATATACAAAATCCTGCCAGGTTAATCGCATTATTATCTGAAAAACTGCGCAGGCATAATGTGTCTTATATAACGTTTATCGGGTCGATTTGGGGAAGTGCCGGAGCCGCAGGGGAAGTCATGTATTCAGCGGTGAAAGGCGCGCAGCACGCATTTGTTAAAGCCTATGCAAAGGAAGCTGCTTATTCAGGCATTCGTGTCAATGCCATTGCGCCCGGATGGATTGATACTAGGATGAATCAGGAGTTCTCCGCTGAAGAGCGGCAGCAGGTGCTCGAGCAGATCCCGCTCTTGTCAGTCGGGACACCGCAGGAAATAGCGAATATGGCAGAATTTTTGCTGAGCGGCAAAGCGGATTATATGACTGGTGAGATTATTCAAATCAATGGCGGCTGGTACATATAGTCTGCGGGAAAAGGACAGCGCACGATGTCCTTTTCTTTTTTTCTTTAATTCATACGGTGTATCCGCTATTATAGAACTACATGCAAAGTAGCGCATTTTGGAAAAAAACAGATTATATGAGGGAGTGTGTCGAATGGGAGAGTGGTATGTCGAATACGAGATTCAAGTCAATCGGCCGGGATTGCTGGGCGATATCGCTTCCTTGCTCGGCATGCTGCGCGTGGACATCGTAACCATTAATGGGGTAGATGGAAGGTATCGCGGCATGCTCGTTCAAACAGATCATGATCAGCAGATTAAACGTTTTGAGTTAATCGCGTCTACTATGGACACGATTGTCATTCATAAGATCAGAGAACCCAAATTGCGGGATGTTCTGGCTGTTCGTCATGGACATTATATCCAGCGCGGGACGGATGACCGGAAAACATTCCAGTTCATACGCAGTGAACTGGGAATTCTAGTAGACTTTTTAGCCGAAATCTTTAAACAGGATGGTCATAAGTTAATTGGTGTTCGCGGGATGCCGCGGGTAGGCAAGACGGAATCAGTGGTGGCAGCGAGTGTCTGTGCCAATAAGAAATGGGTGTTTCTGTCTTCTACGATGATTAAACAAACGGTGCGCACAAGCATGATGGGTGATGAGTTTTCAGATGATAACATCTTTATTTTAGATGGGATCGTCACACGCAAATCGTCTGATGAACGGCATATGCAGCTGGTTCGTGAAATTATGGGATTGCCTACGATCAAAGTGGTTGAACATCCTGATATGTTCGTCAAGCAATCAGAATATACTATTGATGATTTTGATATCATTATAGAGTTGCGGACACACGTTGATCAGGAAATTACTTACGATATCTTGGAAAAGAATGATCAAATGTCAACCCGCAATCCCATGGGCGGATTTGATATGTTTAATTGATAGAGATTAGTTAGGTGGGTGTTGAACTTGCTCGGAATCGGTGCACGTTTAAAAGAAGCAAGAATTGCAAAAGGATTAACATTGGAAGATTTGCAGGACAGTACCAAAATCCAAAAACGTTATCTGTCGGCAATTGAAAATGAGGATTTCAAGGTGATCCCCGGTGCGTTTTATGTGCGGGTTTTCATCAAACAATATGCTGATTCAGTCGACATGGATGCGGATGAGATTTTGTCGCTGTATCAGAAGGAATATGAAAGCATTGTTCAGGACGAACAGGAAAAAGTAACCCCAGCAACTATGCAGCGCAGTGCGGGGACAAAGCAGTACAGCGAGTTAAAAGCGGCATTGCCTAAAATTATTGTGGCGGCATTCATTATCATGATATTTGTCATAGTTTATGTGTTACTAAGGGACAAAGCGGCAGAATCGGGGATTGGAAGTGACACACCGCAAGGCGATATGTCCGAATTAACGCAGACGGATACTGCTGAAGTTGAAAAGCCGAAGAAACCATTCGAACACGCTTCCACTGCAGGCGAGACGTCTACTTTTGTTGTGTCAGACCCCGACAAATTAAGAGTAATCGTGAAAACGACAGGCAATTCATGGATCTCTGTGACAGATCAGGACGGCGAAGAACGTATGCCTGATAATAGGGGCAGAGTAGTGAATGATGGAGAAACGATTGAGATCGATGCTGACGACGCTGACAGTCTGAGAATTCGGGTCGGTAACACGAACTTTGCAAAATTGACTGTTAACGGACAGCGGGTGGATTATCCAACTGACCTGATTACACAAAATATTGTTATGAAAAAGCCGTAGAAAAATAGTCATCTAAAAAGGTGACTATTTTATTATTCAGATGCACAACATGAATGTCAGGAAGGTGGACTTGCAATGAATTTGCCAAATAAAATTACGCTCTCCAGAGTATTGATGATTCCCTTTTTCATCCTGTTTCTTGCAGTAGATTTCGGCTGGGGATTGATTCGGCTGGGCGGAGTGGAAATGCCGGCAGAACATTTAGTAGGCGCAATTATTTTTATCATCGCATCAACAACAGATTGGCTGGACGGCTACTTAGCCAGAAAAAATAATCTGGTAACAAATATGGGGAAGTTCCTGGACCCGCTGGCGGATAAATTATTAGTCTCCGCGGCATTCATCTTATTGGTGGAAATGGGGGCTGCTCCTGCGTGGATCGTCATCGTAATTATTAGCCGTGAGTTTGCGGTTACAGGATTGCGGTTAATCTTAGCGGGCGGCGGAGAAGTAGTTGCCGCCAATCAATTAGGGAAAATTAAAACCGTCACGCAATTATTGGCGATTTCCTTCCTTCTATTGCATAATATTTTCTTTGAAGCAATCGGAATTCCATTCGGCACAATTATGCTATATATCGCATTAGTGTTTACCGTATGGTCAGGAGTCGATTATTTCATTAAAAACCGTAAAGTGTTAGTTGAGTCAATGTGAGGAGTGGGATTCATTCATGAAAGCAGAAATTATTGCAGTGGGATCAGAACTTTTGCTTGGTCAAATAACTAATACGAATGCCAAGTTCATTTCTGGAAGACTGGCAGAGGCAGGATTCGACGTGTATTATCACACCGTGGTAGGCGATAATCCGCAGCGGTTGTCTGAAACGATAAAACTGGCTCAGCAGCGTGCAGACATCCTTATTTTCAGCGGAGGTCTCGGCCCTACCAAAGACGACTTGACAAAGCAAACCATCGCAAAGGAATTGGGCCTTGAGCTGGTGCTGGATAATAAAGCGATGCAAACTATTTCTGAGTACTTCGATCAAGTCGGGAAAGTAATGACTGAAAATAATAAGCAGCAGGCACTTGTAATGGAAGGGGCTGCCGTACTGCCGAATCGAAACGGCATGGCGCCTGGCATGGCAATTGAAAAAGATGGAAAACAATATATTCTATTACCGGGTCCGCCCCATGAATTGGAACCGATGTTTGAAGATGAAGCAATTCCTTATCTGCGCGGAGTATACGGCAGACAGGACATCATCTCTTCAAAAGTACTGAAGCTGCAGGGCATCGGAGAATCGGAATTAGAAGTCCGTATTCAGTCTCTCTTAGAAAAACAGACAAATCCTACAATTGCACCGCTTGCATCGCCGGGAATGGTGAAATTGCGAATTACCGCAAAAGCCAGAACAGAAGAGGAAGCGCAAAAATTGATCTTGCCTGTGGAGCAGGAAATCCGTTCGATTGTGGGAGAGTTCATCTATGGTGTAGATGATGATACCCTGGCATCTAAAACAACTGAACTCCTGCTGCAGAATGATTGGTCAATTTCTGCTGCTGAAAGTCTTACTTCCGGCATGTTCATGGCAGAACTCGGATCTGAACCCGGTATCGGCAATGCATTAAAAGGCGGCGTCGTTGTCTATAATAAGGAAATGAAAATTGAACAGCTGGACATTTTGCCGTCACTGTTTGATTTTCACGGCATTGTCAGTGCAGAGTGTGCTGCTGCTATGGCGGAAAGCGTCAGAGAACGTTTCGGCACAACATTTGGCGTCGGACTGACGGGTGCGGCAGGTCCAGAACCGCATGACGGGCAGCCGCCTGGAACGGTTTGGATCGGAATCGCTGCAGAAGGCATGAAAACCGCTGCCTATAAACTTCAGCTGTCGGGAACCCGCAACACCAATCGCAGGAGATCCGTGCAGTTTGCTCTGCATTACCTTATTCAGATGATGAAAGAGAAAAAAGAACTGAAGTATTGAATTTTGCTGCCGATTCAGCCGTCAAAAATCAATTTCACCCAGTAAATGAGGTTTGTTTTTCAATTTCTGTTTCTAATTAATCGAATACCCGTTCGTTTATTTCTTGTGTATTGCGCGGATAAAAGGTATAATAAGAGTAGAAATAGAGTTTGAGGAGGAATTGTGATTGAATAATCGTAAAGCGGCTTTAGATATGGCGTTAAAACAAATAGAAAAACAATTTGGTAAAGGTTCTGTCATGAAACTTGGAGAAAAGACCGATCTTCAAATTGCTACATCATCTTCAGGATCACTGGCACTGGATGCGGCACTTGGAATAGGCGGATATCCGCGCGGACGTGTGATTGAAGTATACGGACCGGAGAGTTCGGGTAAAACGACGGTTTCATTGCACGCAATTGCAGAAGTTCAGGCAAGCGGCGGAACTGCAGCGTTCATTGACGCGGAGCACGCGCTGGATCCTGTCTATGCGCAAAAACTGGGTGTCAATATTGATGAATTGCTGCTGTCACAGCCGGATACAGGCGAGCAGGCACTGGAAATCGCAGAAGCACTCGTACGTTCAGGTGCTGTCGACATCATTGTCGTTGACTCCGTGGCAGCGCTTGTGCCAAAAGCGGAAATTGAAGGCGAAATGGGAGATGCACACGTTGGTTTGCAGGCGCGTTTAATGTCACAGGCATTGCGTAAGCTTTCAGGCGCCATCAATAAATCGAATACCATTGCCGTTTTCATTAACCAGATTCGTGAAAAAGTCGGCGTTATGTTTGGTAACCCGGAAGTTACGCCGGGCGGCCGCGCGTTAAAGTTCTATTCTTCCGTTCGGCTTGAAGTGCGCCGCGGCGAAGCGATCAAGCAAGGGAACGATATCATGGGTAATAAAACAAGAATTCGTGTCGTGAAAAATAAAGTTGCACCGCCTTTCCGTACTGCAGAAGTAGATATTATGTATGGTGAAGGAATTTCAAAAGAAGGTGAAATTCTGGATCTGGGCTCAGAATTGGAAGTAGTCCAAAAGAGTGGTGCCTGGTATTCCTACGAAGGAGAGCGTTTAGGACAAGGCCGTGAAAACGCGAAACAATTCCTGAAGGAAAACAAAGACATGCGTAATGAAATCGCAGCAAAAATTCGTGAATCATATGGTTTGGACAGCACGAATTATGTGATAGCAGCTCATGACGAAGAAGATGAGCTCGAAGAATTACTGCTTATGCCGGAAGAAAAATAATTTTTCACACAGACCCGCCAATGAACATTGGGGGTTTTTTTCATACGTTGAAATAAATTTCTGCAGATTAGAAGAAAACAACTGTAAAATCTATATGAAACCATGTGAAATTAAACCGGACAATCAAAAATAATCCATCATTCCTTGACACAATAAAAATACAACTATACAATTAAAGTGGCGTATTATATACGTCCTATATTTAACAAACCAATCAATTGTTTTTTTGGCGGTATGTTGATTTTAACTTAATTCAGCAATTATGTACGTTAAGTAAAAAGTAGTGGCATGAATAGAAAACAGTCCCGGAGCAACAGGGTTTCTACTACCCGTTGGATTAAGTTAAGCCTTCGGCGTTTTCACAAATTTTCGGGACATTACCGGGAACTTCGGTAACAGGTAACGTGAAGAAATTCGCCGCGGCAAAAATTGATTATACGAGCCGACTGAAAAGAAAAGAATAAGCAGGAGGAGGTGACCTCAATGGGTATTGAAATACTCATCTCCGTTTTGCTAAGTCTCATCGTCGGTGCAGTTGTTAGCTTTTTTATATTGAAAAATGTGAATGATTCAAAAGTGACTGGTGCCAAACACACTGCCAGCCAAATCGTCGAAGAGGCGAAGCGTGAAGCGGAGTCAGTGAAAAAAGAGGCACTGTTAGAAGCGAAAGATGAAACTCACGAACTGCGGCTTGAAGCAGAAACAGAAATCCGTGAGAGAAGGACGGAACTACAGAAACAGGAAAACCGTCTCTTACAGCGTGAAGAAAACCTTGATCGCAAGGATGATGCGCTCAATAAAAGAGAAGCAGGTCTAGAGCGCAAAGAAGAAGCGCTATTAGAAAGACAACAGCATATTGAAGAGATGGAACGCAAAGCGGAAGAACTCGTTACGAAACAGAAGACCGAGCTGGAAAGAATTTCTTCTCTTACCCGAGATGAAGCAAAACGCGTGATCTTGGAAGATGTCGAAGAAGAACTGTCAACAGATATTGCGGTCATGACGAAAGAATCAGAGCAGCGGGCGAAAGAGGAATCTGAGCGAAAAGCTCGTGAAATTCTTTCGTTGGCACTGCAGCGGTTTGCGGCAGATCATGTGGCAGAAACGACTGTCTCTGTCGTCAATTTACCGAATGATGAGATGAAAGGCCGCATCATCGGCCGTGAAGGACGAAATATTCGTACGCTTGAAACACTCACAGGAATTGATCTGATTATTGACGATACACCAGAAGCAGTCATTCTTTCCGGTTTCGATCCGGTACGCAGAGAAACAGCACGGCTGGCTCTTGAAAAACTGGTTCAGGACGGACGAATCCATCCTGCGCGTATCGAAGAAATGGTGGACAAGTCCAGAAGAGAAGTGGACGAGCTCATACGGGAAAAAGGAGAGCAGACTACATTTGATGTAGGTGTTCACAACTTGCATCCTGATATGATTAAAATCCTCGGGCGTCTGCACTTCCGTACAAGTTACGGACAGAACGTTCTGAAGCACTCCATAGAAGTGGCCTATTTGACAGGCTTACTTGCAGCGGAGCTCGGAGAAGACGTTACGCTTGCAAGACGTGCCGGTTTACTTCACGATATTGGAAAAGCAATTGACCATGAAGTGGAAGGCAGTCATGTGCAGATTGGTAAAGAGCTGGCAGTGAAATATAAAGAACATCCAGTTGTCATTAACAGTATTGCTTCCCACCACGGTGATGAAGAGGCAACATCTGTTATCGCTGTACTTGTAGCAGCAGCAGATGCATTATCTGCGGCAAGACCGGGTGCACGAAGCGAAACATTGGAAAACTATATTAAACGTCTGCAAAAGCTCGAAGAAATCTCGGAATCATATGAAGGTGTGGAAAAGTCATTTGCTATTCAGGCAGGCCGGGAAGTGCGTATTATTGTCCGACCTGAACAAATTGACGACATCACTGCACACCGTCTGGCACGTGATATCCGAAAACAGATCGAAGAAGAATTAAATTACCCGGGGCATATTAAAGTGACGGTCATTCGGGAGACCCGCGCAGTAGAATATGCAAAATAATACCTGACATAAAACAGCTTCCGATTCGTTTGGAAGCTGTTTTCATTTTGGAAAGAGGTTAGTACAGATGAAAGTAATTTTTATTGGAGATATTGTTGGATCGATGGGCAGAGAAATGGTGACAGATTATTTATCGCGTCTGAAACGCAAATACCAGGCGGATGTTATTATCGCAAATGGAGAAAACGCAGCTTCAGGCAGAGGGATTACCAAATCTATTTATCATGATTTATTGCATGCCGGCGTAGATGTCATCACGATGGGAAATCATACGTGGGACCAGCGCGAAATTTATGATTTCATTGATGATGTCGATTATTTAATCCGGCCGGCAAACTTCTCTGAACAGGCGCCAGGCAAAGGAATGACGTCTGTCACGAAAAATGGCGTCACACTTTCTGTAATTAATTTGCATGGCCGCACATTTCTGCCGCCGCATGATGATCCTTTTGCGAAAGCGGATGATTTAGTAGAACAGGCATTGGAGACATCGCCGCTTGTTTTTGTTGATTTCCATGCGGAAGCAACGAGTGAAAAAATTGCGATGGGCTGGCATCTTGATGGAAAAGCGTCTGTTGTAGTAGGGACGCACACACATGTACAGACTGCCGATGAGCGGATTCTTCCTGGCGGTACTGCTTATTTGACAGATGCAGGAATGACAGGTCCGTATGATGAAATCCTTGGCATGAAAAAAGAGGATGTGCTGTATCGGTTCTATACTAATTTGCCCAGCCGGTTTGAAGTGCCAAAAAGGGGCCGGCCGCAACTCAACGGCATGTTCGTCGAATTGGATGACAAAACGGGAAAAGCGACTAAAATTGAACGAATTCGCATTAACGAAGATCACCCGTTCACAAACTGACTTTCGAGGTGTCTAAAACCTTCTTGCTTATCATAGGATGTTGTATGGAATATACGCGTTCCATAGACATTGCAAAATAAGGAGGAAATATCGTGAGTCCCTTGAAAGTATCTTCCCGCTCGAATCCGAACTCAGTAGCTGGTGCATTAGTTGCGGTCATTCGTGAACAAGGCTATGCGGAGATTCAGGCAGTCGGAGCCGGAGCATTAAATCAAGCAGTAAAAGCAATTGCGATCGCAAGAGGATTCGTAGCACCAAGCGGAGGCGATCTAGTTTGCGCGCCTGCATTCACTGATATCGAAATCAACGGAGAAGGGCGCACAGCGCTCAAACTCTTCGTAGAAAAAAAGGATCGGAAGTAGAACGTAAAATACCATGAGATCTGTGGTATGAGACTGAAGACAAACTCTTACTGCAGAGTTTAGCTTCAGTTTTTTTATATTGCGGGCAGAACAGCGTCTCTCCATCCAATAAAACGACGAACTGCAAGCGGCAGACTTCATTCCGGAAGATAAATCACGTGGCGTGTTTTCAATAGTCTCCAATCTCTTTTGTCTTTCATGACAAACAAGCAACAATTTTCCCCTTTGCTGTCATATCCGGCGAAAGTTCAGTATAATAACATCATGTATGCTTATTTCCCGATAAGTAATAGAAAGGGGCTACTGCAATGAATGAAGAACAGCGCCTGCAGGCTGGACTCGCTACAGAGGATAAACCGACAGCTAAACCGGCAGAGAAAGACTACAGTAAATATTTTGAGTCTGTGTATAGCGGACCTTCTCTGAAAGACGCAAAAAAACGCGGGAAAGAAGAAGTGGAATATCACGATAACTTTCAAATAGATCAACGTTTTAAAGGGATGGGACAAGGCCGTAAGTTTTTCATCCGCACTTTTGGCTGTCAGATGAATGAACATGACACGGAAGTCATCGCAGGTATCCTTATGGCACTTGGTTATGAAGCCACAGACAACGTTAAAGATGCAGATGTCATCTTGCTGAACACTTGTGCCATACGAGAAAACGCGGAAAACAAAGTGTTTGGTGAACTGGGTCACTATAAACCGCTCAAAACGGAAAAGCCTGATTTATTAATCGGGGTGTGCGGCTGCATGTCTCAGGAAGAATCCGTTGTAAATAAAATATTAAAAACGTATGATCAAGTAGATATGATTTTTGGGACGCATAATATCCACCGATTACCGAACATTTTACATGAGGCATATATGTCCAAAGAGATGGTCATAGAAGTGTGGTCAAAAGAAGGCGACGTGATTGAAGATTTGCCGAAAGTCCGCCACGGCAAGATCAAAGCATGGGTTAATATTATGTACGGATGCGATAAGTTCTGTACGTATTGTATCGTGCCGTATACACGCGGAAAAGAGCGCAGCAGACGGCCGAAGGATATCATTCAGGAAGTCCGGCAGCTGGCCGCAGAAGGGTATAAAGAGATCACCTTGCTTGGTCAGAACGTCAATGCGTACGGCAAAGACTTCGAGGACATCAATTATCGGCTTGGAGACCTGATGGATGAATTGCGGTTAATTGATATTCCTAGGATCCGTTTCACAACCAGTCATCCGCGTGATTTCGATGATCACTTAATTGAAGTGCTTGCAAAAGGCGGCAATCTTGTCGATCATATTCATTTGCCGGTTCAATCAGGTTCGACGGATATGCTGAAAATCATGGCCCGTAAATATACACGCGAAAGTTATTTGGAGTTAGTGGATAAAATCAGAGCTGCGATCCCAAATGCGTCATTGACGACAGATATAATCGTTGGTTTCCCTAATGAAACAGACGAACAGTTTGAAGAAACGATGTCACTTTATCGTGAAGTCGGCTTTGACATGGCGTTCACATATATTTATTCACCGCGTGAAGGAACACCTGCTGCGAAGATGCAGGATAATGTATCAATGGAAGTAAAAAAGGAGCGTTTACAGCGTTTAAATAAACTTGTAAACGAACTGTCTGCAGAAGCGATGAAGCCCTATGAAGGACAGATTGTAAAAGTGCTCGTCGAAGGGGAAAGTAAGCGAAACCCTGACGTGCTCGCCGGTTATACCGAGAAAAATAAGCTGGTGAATTTTGCAGGACCGCGTTCTGTAATCGGTGAGATCGTAGAAGTACAGATTAAAGAAGCAAAATCATGGTCACTCAACGGTGAATTCATCGGAGTGGTCAAAGAGGAAAAGGTGATGTTATAATGGAAAAAACGTTTACGAAAGACGAAATTATAGAAAAAGCGCGCGAGCTGGCGCACATGCTGGCAAACACGGAAGAGGTTGAATTCTATAAGCGTGCAGAAGCACAAATTAATGAAAATCAAAAAGTGCGTGAAAAGATCGCAAGCTTGAAATCACTTCAAACTCAGGCTGTAAACTTCCAGAACTACGAAAAAGAACGCGCATTGAAAGCAATTGAGAAGAAAATTGAGCAGGTTCAAGGCGAAATTGATGAAATTCCATTAGTTCAGGAGTTCAAACAGTCACAGGACGAAGTCAATAACTTGCTTCAGTTGGTTTCCAATACAATCGCAAACAGCGTAACAGATGAAATTATTGAATCAACAGGCGGCGATTTATTGCGCGGCGAAACAGGCTCATATGTAGAGAATACGCAGAAAAAATCATTGTCGTAAATATTAAATCGGCTAAGGAGAAAATTCCTTGCCGATTTTTTCAATTTTTGGGCTGCTGTTGCATAGGATGGATAGAAGCCTAAGAAGGAGGAAGAAAACTGAAAAACTTACGACAAATTGTGACCAAAGCTGTTATCGCCAAAGGGAAGCACCGTTCAGATTCCAACGTGACGCTGAAGCCGCCTAATCGTCCTTCCAGCATTTTAGGTTGCTGGGTAATCAACCACACGCACCAGGCAAAAAAGGTCGGCTCACATGTGGAAGTAACGGGCAGTTTTGATGTAAATGTTTGGTACTCGCATCATGATCACTCCAAAACATCCGTTTTTACGGAATCTGTTCCTTACAAGGATAAGATTGCATTACATTACCGGGATGAACCCACCTCTGCGAAAGAAGAGACAATCGTAACGGTGCTGCAGCATCCAAATTGTACGGAAGCCAGTATTTCTGAATGCGGCCAAAACTTCTCAATTTCCATTGAAAGAGAGTTATTGGTGGAAATGATCGGTGAAACAAAAGTCTCTGTCACCATTCATCCGCATCCGTATGACGAAGAATGGCCGATGGCTGAAATAGAATCAGAATCTACCTCTGTCGTTATGGAAGATAAGACAAATAAAGATAGTGTGAATAAAGAACAGCCTCATCAGCCGCCAAAGCGTAAAGATTCACCATTTTAAAAGCCGGGAGTTTTACCGGCTTTTTTTATTTTGGGTTCAGCTACAAAGAATAAAGCATGAGGACATGGTCAGTCATTATGCGTGCATGGACAGTACATTTATTCAACAGGACAGAAGCAGTTTCGAAACGCTGACAGTCAGCGAAGTAAGCAAAACCTTTTTTAACATGTATCCATTGCGTTATACTAATGAAAGAAGAGAAAGGAGTTTTGACTGATGTTTACTGCTTATGAAGAAACTGTAGCTGCATTTGATAAAATTGATTCTGCAAAAGCACTGGATCTGGTTAAAGGGGAAGACGAGGCTGTCATCTATATTGGCAAGTCTGTATGTCCATATTGCCAAAAATTCGTTGGGAAATTGAAAAAAGCATCTGAAGAAACAAACACTCATATTTACTATGTCGATAGCGCAGAAGCGTCTGACATGAAAGGAATTACAGCGTTCCGAAATGAATACGAGATTCCTACGGTACCAGGCTTCGTCTATACTGACGGCAGCTCAGTGCATGTGAAGTGCGATTCATCTATGCCTGAAGAAGAAATTAAATCGTTCATGAATAAATAACCCGGTTATACATCCTGCATATGATCAATAAGTCTGGATTTTATACTGGATTCCCAAAATAAGCCACACAGAACAAAATTGTTCTGTATGGCTTATTTCCGCTTTACAGGGACAGGGCAATTTATTTTATGTTGCCAATCACCTTTTAATTGAAAAAAACAACAATCCCTTTTGATTCGTTAACTTCGGGGCTGTTTGATATAATGAAGAGAAAATGATCGAGTAAAAGAGGGTTTACCATGTCTGAGCATACACCAATGATACAGCAGTATTTAAAAATTAAAGAACAGTACACAGATGCATTTCTATTTTTCCGGTTAGGGGACTTTTATGAAATGTTCTTTGAAGATGCGGTCAATGCATCTTCCATTTTGGAAATCACATTAACGAGCAGGGACTCCGGTGCAAGAGACCGCATTCCAATGTGCGGCATACCGTACCATTCTGCCACTGGGTATATTGAAACGTTAATACAGAAAGGCCATAAAGTGGCGATTTGTGAGCAGATGGAAGATCCGCGCTCAGTAAAGGGAATTGTGAAACGTGAAGTTGTCAAAGTCATTACGCCTGGGACATTGACTGAAGGGAAAACGATAGATACCGAAGCCAATCATTTCATCGGTGCAATCGACAGCCTCGGGAATCAATGTTATGCATTGGCATACCTGGATGTAGGAACAGGTGAAGGGAAAGTAGAGCTGATAGAAGGAAGCGAGCGGACTTTGCTGGCCGAAATCGAATCACTTGGAATGAAGGAAATCGTTGTAGATCAACAGCTCCATGTGATGCTGGCAGACCTGTTTGAAAGCCGTGAAATTATGCTGTCCATTGAAGATACCGAGCATGCGGGGACGATCGGCCGCGACACTTATGAACATCTCCCCGAGCAATTGCAGGAAGCCTGCCGCAAGTTGCAATCATACCTGCTGCGCATGCAAAAAATGGTCTTCGGTCATCTTCGTCCTTTCGTTTATATCGAAAAAGATGCAAAGTTATCCATTGATGCGAATTCTATGCGGAATTTAGAGCTTGTTCAAACTATCCGTTCGGGCAAAAAGGAAGGAACATTATTCTGGGTGCTTGATGAAACAGTCACAGCGATGGGCGCCAGAAAACTGCGCATGTGGATTCACCAGCCCCTTGCACAGCGTCAAGCCATTGAAGACCGCCTGGAAACCGTAAGTAATTTATTGGATGAATTTTTCTTGCGTGAAGAACTTTTGGAAGAGCTGCATGACGTATATGACGTGGAACGCCTGGCAGGAAGAATATCCATGGGCAGTGCAAGTGCACGGGATCTGGCACAGTTACGGAATTCATTATCACACATTCCGAAATTAAAACAGCTGCTCGAAGAATCGGGCCGTCCTATGCTGCAGCGATTGGCGGATCGAATGGATCCGTGCAGCGAAACGTTTCAGCTGCTGACAGATGCGATTGCAGTCAACCCGCCTATATCTGTAAAAGATGGCGGACTGATACGTGACGGCTACAATGAAAAACTGGATGAATTGCGGGATGCGTCACGTAATGGGAAGACGTGGCTGGCGCAGCTAGAGCAACAAGAGCGGCAGCTGACTGGTATTAAAACATTGAAAATCGGCTATAACCGGATTTTCGGCTATTATATAGAAATCACCAAATCCAATATTCACTTGGCAGACTTGTCCCGTTACGAGCGTAAACAGACATTGGCCAATGCCGAGCGATACATAACGGCAGAACTGAAAGAAAAAGAGGAACTGATTCTGAACGCTGAGGCAGACAGCCAGACATTAGAACTGGATTTGTTCCAGTCAATCCGTGAACAGGTAAAAAGCGATGTGCAGCGCATTCAGCAGTTAGCTTCCGTCATCAGTGAACTGGATGTGTTATTGGCATTTGCAAAAGTGTCTGAAAAAAATCAGTATGTCCGTCCGCAATTTCATACAGGCCGGGCACTCGATATACAAAATGGCCGGCATCCTGTTGTAGAGAAAATGATGAATCACTCACTGTATATTCCAAATTCCTGCACGCTTGCCGAAGACGAGAATATGCTGCTCATCACCGGCCCGAATATGTCCGGTAAAAGTACGTATATGCGTCAGGTGGCGCTTACGGTAGTGATGGCGCAAATCGGCTGCTTTGTACCGTGTGAGACTGCCTTGCTGCCTATTACAGATCAAATATTCACAAGGATTGGTGCGGCAGATGACGTGGCATCGGGACAAAGTACGTTCATGATGGAGATGATGGAGTCACAGTATGCTCTTGCTCACGCATCATCCAGCAGCCTGCTGTTATTTGATGAAATCGGCCGCGGGACATCTACTTATGATGGCATGGCACTTGCGCAGGCAATGATGGAATACATCCATGAAGAAATCGGAGCCAATACGTTATTTTCCACCCATTATCATGAATTGACCAAGTTGGAAGACGTGCTGGCGCGCTTAGTAAATGTTCATGTGGCAGCAAAAGAACAGGACGGCAAAGTCGTATTCCTGCATAAGGTGTTGCCGGGAGCAGCTGACCGAAGTTACGGGATTCATGTTGCGGAACTGGCAGGACTGCCTGGTGAAGTAGTCAGCCGCGCAAAAACTCTGTTGCAGCAATTTGAAAAAGATAGTACAACAAAAGCGGCGGTATCGGAACAGCTTGCCTTATTTGATGCGCATGATGAACCCGCCCTGTCAAACGAACGGGAGAAGCTGCTGAAGGAAATAAAAACAGTGGATTTAATGAATATGACACCAATGCAAACGATGCAGAAATTAATGGAATGGAAGGAACGGCTGATGACCGATAAGGAAGGGTGAAGCGGATGAATCAAATTCACATTATGAATGACACACTGGCCAATAAAATTGCGGCGGGGGAAGTAGTGGAACGCCCCGCTTCAATCGTCAAGGAACTGGTGGAGAATGCGATTGATGCGCAAAGCACCAAAATTGAAGTATCGCTTGTGGAGGCAGGTCTGACTTCAATCCGTGTGACCGATAACGGCAACGGAATGTCTGGGGAAGACGCGATACGCTGTTTTGAACGGCATGCCACAAGTAAAATTACCAATGAACACGACCTGTTTCGGATCCGAACGCTTGGATTTCGCGGGGAGGCATTGGCAAGTATCGCGGCCGTATCGAAAGTTTCATTATGGACTTCTGACGGCGAACAGGGTGCGGTCGTTGAAATTGAAGGCGGAAAAGTTCTCAAGCATGAAGCAGGGGCGCTCCGAAAAGGAACAGACTTCCTTATTGAGCAATTATTTTTTAATACGCCCGCGCGTTTAAAATATATGAAAACCATTCAGACAGAACTTGGTCATACAATTGATTTAATCAACCGTCTGGCATTAAGCCACCCAGACATATCTTTCACTTTGACGCATGATCAGCATCAAATTCTCAGGACTTCGGGTTCAGGAGATTTATTGCGGGTATTATCTGATATATACGGCTTCGGAGTGGCCCGTAAAATGATATCTTTTCAAAAAGAAGATGCGGATTTCGCTGTGAAAGGTTTCATTACACTGCCTGAAATGACACGGGCATCAAAAAACTACATTTCCCTTCTGATGAACGGACGTTGGATTAAAAGTTATGCCGGAACACAGGCGGCAATTGATGCAATGCATACGTATTTGCCGATTGGCCGATTTCCCATAGCTGTAATCGATATTACTGCAGATCCTATATTAACAGATGTCAATGTGCATCCTGCAAAGCGACATATTCGGATCAGTAAAGAAGGCGAACTGCTGTCTCTCATAAAAAATGCAATTCGGGAGGCAATACAAGGGGTGACCATTATTCCGGACGCTGTGAAAAAGGAGAAGCCTGTTAAAAGGGAATCGGAGCAGCAGACAATTTGGACGCCAGCCTATCGCCGGCCAGAAATAACGGCGCCTGCCGAACAGCAGACCTATCAGCCGCCCGCCCCAGCGCCAGCATTTCCTGAAGCGGTTTTTGAGCAGCAGGAAGAACCAGCACCTGCAGAGCCAGAGCCTGTCATCGAAGAG
This sequence comes from Sporosarcina sp. P33, assembly GCF_002077155.1. Lineage (GTDB taxonomy): Bacteria > Bacillota > Bacilli > Bacillales_A > Planococcaceae > Sporosarcina. The sequence continues at coordinate 3,024,572 of NZ_CP015027.1, forward strand.
CCTGCAGTATTTGAGCAGGAAATACAGGAAACGAATCACTTTCCTTCCATCGTGCCAATCGGACAAGTCCACGGCACCTATATCGTGGCACAGAATGAAGATGGATTTTATTTAATCGATCAGCATGCAGCACAAGAGCGGATTAAATACGAGTATTTCAAAGTGAAGCTTGGTCAGGTGGATGCGGGTGAACGTCAGCAGCTGCTGCTGCCTCTCGTTTTTCATTATTCAGCAGACGAACAAGTGAAGATAGAAGAATGCAAAGATGCACTGGAAGAAGTCGGTGTGTTTTTGGAGGCATTCGGGCCGGCGACGTATACAGTAAAAGAATATCCTGCCTGGTTTCCCGAGGGACAGGCAGCCGCAATCATAGAAGAAATGATTGAGCAGGTTTTGGATAAAAGAAAAGTCGATGTGGAAAAGCTGCGGGAAGAAAGCGCCATTATGATGAGCTGTAAAAAATCTATTAAGGCTAATTATTTCTTAAGACAAGAGGATATGGAGCGTTTACTGACGGATTTGGGCACTTGTGAAAATCCGTATACCTGTCCGCACGGCCGGCCGGTGCTGATTCATTTTACAACTTATGAATTGGAAAAAATGTTCAAGCGTGTAATGTGACGAAGCAGTTCAGAGAGGAGCGATAGTATGTTTTCTACAGTAGAAAGAGCAAACAAAATTCAGGATTTGAAACAATTTTCATTCGATGTGCTGGTTGTCGGCGGAGGAATAACAGGGGCAGGAATCGCACTGGATGCAGCAGCAAGAGGGTTTTCAGTTGCTCTGGTAGATATGCAAGACTTTGCCGCTGGGACTTCGAGCCGTTCAACGAAACTTGTACATGGCGGTTTGCGTTATTTAAAGCAGCTGGAAGTGAAAATTGTAGCAGAAACAGGGAAAGAACGTGAAATTGTCTTCCGCAATTCACGTAATATAACGAAGTCCAGACCGATGCTGTTGCCCATCTACAAAAAAGGAACGTACGGAAAATATTCTACATCCGCCGGGCTTCTTGTCTACGATTTACTCGCAGGTGTAAAGCATAATGAACGCCGCGAAATGCTGACGAAAGAAGAAACGTCTGCACTTGAACCGCTTTTGAAAAAAAAGCAGCTGAAAGGCGGCGGATATTATGTGGAATATCAGACAGATGACGCTCGCCTGACCATTGAAGTTTTGAAGAAAGCGGCTGAAAAAGGTGCACTATGTGTAAATTACATGAAATGTGAACAGTTTAACTTTGAAAACGAGCGCATCGTCGGAGCAGTGCTGAGCGATCAGCTGTCAGGCGAACGGTTCTCTGTGGCGGCATCGATGGTAGTGAACGCTTCCGGTCCGTGGGTGGATGATTTACAGAAGAAAGTTATCAGTAAGCAGGACAAGCAGCTGCATATTACGAAAGGGGTCCATATTGTAACGGATCAGTCTGTTTTTCCGCTGCGGCAGGCAGTATACTTTGATAACTCAGACGGCCGGATGCTGTTTGCAATTCCCCGTGATAATAAAACGTACGTTGGTACGACAGATACTTTCTATTCAGAAGACAAACAGCATCCCGTCGCAACGGAAGATGATATTCACTATATTATCAACGCAGTAAATGAAATATTCCCGAGCGTCCGCTTGCAGCGTCATCAAGTGGAATCCACATGGGCGGGCATCCGGCCGTTAATTGCACAGGAAGGCAAAGATGCATCTGAAATCTCGAGGAAAGATGAGATATGGGAAACTGTGCCGGGACTGCTGACGATTGCCGGAGGAAAATTGACGGGCTACCGTCAGATGGCGGAAGTTGTCGTTGACCGAATTACTAAACGATTAAAAAAGCCTTCTATTAAACAATGTCAGACGAAAAATATACCGGTTTCAGGAAGTGATTTTGCAGATGATGCCGCACTGGAAGAATTTATAAATGTGCAGGCTGTACGAGCGCCTCAATTCAGCTTAACACCCCAGCAAGGTGCGCGTATTGCATCTTTTTATGGAAGAAACAGTGAACGTGTCTTCCAGTTTGCACATTCGATATCGACAGAAGAGAATCCATTGCCAATCAGTTTGCGTGCAGAAATTTTATACGGTATTCATTATGAAATGGTTACCTCTCCAAGTGATTTCTTTATTCGGCGCAAAGGGGATCTATATTTCCAAATCGATACAGTAGAATCATTGGCGAAACAGGTCACTGAATATATGGCAGCATTACTGAATTACACGGACAATGAAAAGGCCGTTCATGAAAACGATTTGATGAATGCGGTTGCTGAAGCGAAAGGGCGTGCAGTTTCATGACAGAACGGTGGATAGAGATGCGTGACGGCACAAAGATCTACAGCAGATGTTATGCGCCTGATCAAAAGCCAAAAGCCCGCGTACATATCATTCATGGATTAGCTGAGCATAGCGGGCGTTATACGCGCTTTGCCAAGTACTTGCTATCAGAAGGATATGCCGTAACGATGCATGACCAAAGAGGGCATGGCAAGACCGCTGCCGGAAACGGTCACACGTATGGTTATTTAGGAGAATCAGCCACTTTTGACCAGCTGGTCGATGATGCGTTTGAAGTGAACCAATCCTATCAACTGGAGTATGCAGAACTGCCGGCGGTAATGCTTGCACATAGTATGGGATCGTTCGTGGCCAGGCGTTATATCCAACTGTACGGTTCCACACTCCATTCAGTGATATTATCTGGCACAGGCAGTAATTCTGAGTTCATAGCACATGCGGCGATTGCACTGGCGGCTTACAGAGAAGGAAAGCTTGATGACCGGCAGCCGGATGAGTTTTTAAATGAATTGATATTCGGCAATTACTCCAAGCTATTCCCGGGTGAAACATCATTTGCCTGGCTGTCGCGCGATGCAGAAAGCGTTGCGGATTATGAACGAGATGAAGCATGCGGTTTTGTACCGACTGCACAACTGTTTCGCGTACTTCTTGAAGGAATGAATTCGCTTGAAGCGCCAGAGTTTTTACGTAATATCCCGGATGATTTGCCAATCTTACTGCTGTCAGGCACAGATGATCCGGTGGGGGATAAAGCGAAAGGTGTTTGGAAAGTGGCGAAACAGCTGAATAAAGCCAGCCAGCAGCAGGTTACTGTTCAGTTGTATGAGGGCGGAAGACATGAGATGCTTCAGGAAATCAATTATCAGCAAGTCTATACGACTATTGTGGAGTGGATGAAACGAAATGAACGCACCAATTGATGTACTGGCGGTTGTAGGACCAACTGCTTCAGGCAAAACAGCACTGAGCACAGCACTTGCCGCTTCGTTGAATGGGGAAATTATCAACGGCGATGCCATGCAAGTATATAAAGAACTTGATATCGGCACAGCCAAGATTCACCCTTCTGAGATGCGGGGTATCCCGCATCACTTTTTTGATGTGAAAGAGCCGACAGAATCCTTTTCTGTGGCGGAGTATCAGCAGGCAGTCAGACAGTGGATTAAAGATATTCAATCACGCGGAAAATTGCCTATTATTGTAGGAGGCAGCGGCATGTATGTTCAATCCGTATTATTTGATTACCGATTCACCGAACAAGCGGCTGATCCTGCAGTGCGGGCGCGGCTGGAAGAAGAGCTGGAACAAGCAGGTGCTGAGCAATTACATGCAAGACTTACGGAGCTGGATCCAAAAAGTGCGGAAAAAATCCATCCGAATAACCATCGCCGGTTAGTGCGGGCGCTTGAAATTCTGGAAGTGACCGGACAAACAAAGCAGGATCATGAGCAGCAGCAAGGAAATATGCCAATGTATCATCATCTGATCATCGGACTCGACCTTCCGAGAGACATACTTTATGAACGAATCGGTCAGCGTGTCGATGAAATGGTCAAAATGGGTCTGTTTGACGAAGTGAAAAGCCTTTGGGACAGAGGGATTCGAAAGACGCAGTCTGTACAGGCTATCGGCTATAAAGAATTGATATCTTACTTTGACGGGCTGCTGACAAAAGAGCAGGCAATTGAAGCCGTGAAAAAGAACACACGTAATTACGCCAAGCGCCAGCTGACATACTTCCGCAATAAATTGCCTGTGCGGTGGGTGGAAGCTGATCAGTCAGGTGAAGAGATTTATCAGAAAACATTGGAAATAATAAAGGGTTTTCAGAAAGAAGTATGGAATAAATAAAGGACAGAGACAAGGAGGCAATTGAATGGCACAAGGAAACATGCAAGATACTTTTTTAAATTCATTACGCAAGAACAACACATTTGTAACAATCTTTTTACTCAATGGTTTTCAGTTGAAAGGTCTGATCAAGTCATATGACAATTATACGGTCCTGCTGGAATCAGAAGGCAAACAGCAGCTGATCTATAAACATGCGATCTCAACTTATGCTCCTTCAAAACCAGTTATCTTAAAAGATGAACAATAAACAGGCATCCGCCTGTTTTTTTGTTGTCTTTCATTTGGCAAACTTTGCGCATCTGCTAAAATAGAAGATGACAAAATGAAATGAGGTACTACATAATGCAAATTGCACCAATTAATGAAGACTTACTGGCGAAATCGAAGGAAGCGGAACAGCTGATTGCGCCGTATGTGAAAACAGTCGAAGAAATTGCTTTTTATAACCAGCGAAAAGTTCTTCAGGCATTTAAGCAGAATCAGGTAAGTGATTTCCACTTATCGGGCTCTACAGGCTATGGGTACGATGACAGCGGCCGTGATGTATTAGAACAAGTGTATTCCGATGTGTTTGGAGCGGAAGACTGTCTTGTAAGAAACCAAATTATTTCAGGCACCCATGCAATTACGATCAGCTTGTTTGGGATTTTGCGCCCGGGCGATGAGCTGCTTTATATTACAGGCAAGCCTTATGACACACTGGAGTCTATCATTTCCGGCAACGGGAAAGATACCGGCTCGCTCGAAGACTATCAAATATCCTACCGGCATATCGATTTGAATGAAGACGGTTCAGTCGATTATGAAAAAGCAAAAGAAGTCATTTCGTCTAAAACGAAAATGGTTGCAATTCAACGCTCAAAAGGGTATTCGAGCAATCCTTCATTCCGTATCCATGAAATTGAAGCCATCATTCAGGAAGTGCGCAAGATCAAGGAGGATGTTGTAATTTTCGTGGACAACTGCTATGGAGAATTCGTCGAGATGAAAGAGCCTGCAGAAGTGGGAGCAGACTTGATGGCGGGGTCACTGATTAAAAATCCTGGAGGCGGTCTGGCGAGAACTGGCGGTTATATAGCAGGAAAAAAAAGACTGGTAGAAAAATGTGCATACCGGATGACATCTCCCGGTTTAGGCGCAGAAGCAGGAGCTTCGCTGGATACGTTACTGGAGATGTATCAAGGATTCTTCCTGGCGCCTCATGTAGTGAGCCAGGCAGTTAAAGGCGCATTGTTCACATCAGCATTTTTCGGTATGTTTGGGATGGACACGACACCTCATTATAGTGAGCAGCGCACGGATTTAATTCAATCAGTGAATTTTTCCACGGCTGAACAAATGATAACGTTCTGTCAGATGATCCAGCAAAATTCCCCGATCAATGCCCAGTATGCGCCGGAGCCTTCTTATATGCCGGGCTATACTGACGACGTCATCATGGCGGCGGGTACATTCATACAAGGATCGAGCATTGAACTGACTGCTGACGGTCCAATCAGACCGCCTTACACGGCTTATATTCAGGGCGGACTGACTTATGAGCATGTGAAATCAGCGGTGCTGAATTCCATGGAACAATTACTGGAAAAAAAGCTAGTATAAATAAAAAAGTGTATCAAGAACCTGTTTTCGGTTCTCGATACACTTTTTTTAATGGATCATCCGGTAGACGCCGACCACTTTTCCAAGGATGGATACCTGATCTACGATGATCGGCTCCATGGAAGAGTTTTCAGGCTGCAGACGGAAATAATCTTTTTCTTTAAAGAAACGTTTCACTGTCGCTTCATCTTCTTCTGTCATCGCCACTACAATTTCTCCGTTGGTTGCTGAATGCGTCTGTCTGACGATTACGCGGTCACCGTTAAGGATTCCTGCTTCAATCATACTGTCTCCGACAATCTCCAGCATGAAAATTTCATCTTCTGAAGAACCGAACGTATCCGGCAATGGAAAGTATTCTTCAATATTTTCAACTGTTGTAATCGGATTGCCGGCTGTAACTTTACCGATGAGCGGCACGTGCATAACTCCGCTTTTCATCTCATCCAGACCATCTGGATCTAAAATCTCGATAGCACGGGGTTTTGTCGGGTCCCGGCGGATGAATCCTTTGGTTTCCAATCGCGACAAATGCCCATGAACGGTTGAACTTGACGCAAGTCCCACAGCTTCTCCGATTTCGCGCACGGAAGGGGGATATCCTTTTAAACGGACTTCATCTTTGATGAAAGCGAGTATTTCTTCTTGTCTCTTCGATATTTTTTTCAACATATTCACCTCTTCTGCAAGATTACGAGCAATGGAATACTGAACCATTATTTTGAATATAGTATAACATGTGTTCGATTACTAATCAAACAAAGGTTCTAATTTTACTTGACATGGAATCGTATGTTCTCTTATAATTAAGAACAAGTATTCCGAACATGCATTCTTAAATCGTATATTTTAGGAGGAGTTATCATGGAGATTATGAAAGAATTTATTAAAAACAATTATTATTTTGCGGTACTGCTGGCAGTATGTGTAACATTTGCATGGGTGCAATTTGATAAACTGGCAGAAGATGACCAATACATGGAAATAGTTATTAATGAAGGAGATACATTGTGGGGGCTGGCTTCCAATTATTCAGAAGATATACCTGCAGCACATTGGATTAAACAGGTGCGCTCATTGAATGAATTACAGAGTGATCAGATCATTTCAGGTGAATTACTGCGTGTCCCTGTTAAAATAAATAAACAGTCAGATATGCGTGTAGCTGAAATGGGAGTGGGAGAAAGATGAAGGAAAAGAATTGCGTAATCTATTGCCGTGTGAGTACAGAAAAAGAAACACAAGAGCAGTCGATTGTTCGTCAGCAGGAAGAACTTGAGAAATTGGCTGCAGAATTGTCCTACACATGTGAAGGGATTTATACAGACCGTCAAAGCGGATATGATATGGACCGCGAAGGGCTTCTTGCCATGCTGGATCATATTCAGAGCGGAGCTGTAGATGCCGTATTCATTCAAGATGAAACACGTTTGGGACGGGGGAATGCGCGGGTGGCTATTTTGCATGTTATTGCCAAGAGTGATACTGCAGTAATTACGAATCATTCCAACGGGACGATAGAACTTAACGAAATGGATACCATGCTGCTGGAGATTCTTGCAATAGTGGAAGAATATCAGCGGAAACTACATAATGCAAAAATACGCAGAGGGATGAAGCGGGCTGTTGAAAGAGGCTATAATCCATCTGAAAACTTGTATAATATCGATCAGGGCCCAGGGCGTGAAAGACTTGAGCTGCCCATGGAAGAGATTGTCTCGCTGCGCAGTAAAGGCCTCACCTATGAAGAGATTGCCAATGTGCTGAATGGACTGGGCCACACAGTCAGCAAAGCGACAGTTCATAGAAGATATAGAGAGTTTATAGCGCAGGAACACTAATCGTTTGCACTTTTCCTCCAGGTTGTTTACATTTTAGTTGAACAATAAATATGTGGAGGTTTATAACATGCTGCCAGAAAAGAAAATGAAACGTATTAATGAGCTTGCAAATAAAAAGAAGACAACAGGTTTATCGATTGAAGAAGCAAAAGAACAGACACAATTACGCAAAGAGTACCTCGAAACGTTCCGTTCGGGAATGCGTGAAACAATCGAATCCGTCAAAGTAATCGATGCGGAAGGTAATGATGTCACGCCTGAAAAAGTCAAAGAAGCAAAAGCAAACAAAAAACCCCTGAATTGACTGCAGGCAACGGAATAACATTGTAATTATCTCGGGAATTGACTACACTAGAGAAGGAATATGTACCATAAAACACTCATATGAGCAGGATGGAAAGGATGTACAGCATGACCGAAAAAATCGATCAACTGGCAATAACGACAATCCGGACATTATCAATCGACGCAATTGAAAAAGCAAATTCAGGTCACCCGGGATTACCGATGGGCGCAGCACCGATGGCTTACACATTATGGACACAGCATCTTCACCATAATCCATCAAACCCACAATGGTTCAATCGTGACCGTTTTGTGCTTTCAGCAGGACATGGCTCCATGCTGCTTTACAGTTTGCTGCATTTAAGCGGCTACGGCTTGACGATTGATGATCTGAAGAATTTCAGACAATGGGATTCAAAAACGCCGGGTCACCCGGAGTATGGTCATACAGCAGGAGTCGAAGCGACGACAGGACCGCTTGGCCAAGGGATTGGTATGGCTGTCGGAATGGCAATGGCTGAAAAGCACCTTGCGGCAACATACAATAAACCTGGCTTTAATATTGTTGATCACTACACGTACGCACTTTGCGGTGACGGGGATCTTATGGAGGGAGTAGCGGCTGAAGCTATTTCCATGGCTGGTCACCTGCAATTAGATAAATTGATCGTACTATATGACAGTAATGACATTTCTTTAGATGGCGATTTGGATATGTCGTTTTCTGAGAATATCAGAAAACGCTTTGAATCATACGGCTGGAATTATGCGCGTGTAGAAGACGGCAACGATACGAAATCTGTATCAGCTGCAATTGAACAAGCAAAAGAAAACAGCGGCGGACCGACAATCATCGAAGTAAAAACTGTCATCGGTTACGGATCTCCGAATAAGTCAGGTAAAGCAGACGCGCACGGCGCCCCTCTTGGAGAAGAAGAAATGGCTCTGACAAAAGAGTATTATAAGTGGACATTCGAAGAGGATTTCTATGTCCCAGAAGAAGTGTATGACCGATTCAATTCGGCAACAGATGAACTGGGCGTGCAAAAAGAACAGCAATGGAATGAGCTGTTTGAGAGCTATGCCAACGAACACCAAGAATTGGCAGCCCAATTCAAACAAGCCGTAGCCAATGAACTTCCCGCTGATTTACAGGAGCAGATGCCTGTCTATGAGGCTGGTGCTTCTGTAGCGACCCGCTCCGCATCTGGGGATTCAATTAATGCATTGGCAAACGCTGTGCCGGCTTTATTTGGCGGCAGTGCGGATCTTGCAGGCTCAAACAAGACTACAATTAAAAATGCAGGCGATTTTACAGCGGCTGATTACTCAGGACGCAATATCTGGTTCGGCGTGCGTGAATTTGCGATGGGAACGGCGCTGAACGGTATGGCACTCCATGGCGGTGTTAAAGTATTCGGCGGCACGTTCTTCGTGTTCAGCGATTACGTACGGCCTGCTATACGTCTGTCTGCGTTAATGGGCTTGCCTGTAACGTATGTATTCACACATGACAGTGTGGCTGTAGGAGAAGACGGCCCAACACACGAACCAATAGAACAACTTGCTTCTCTGCGTGCGATGCCAGGATTGTCTATTATCCGCCCTGCAGACGGCAATGAAACATCCGCTGCCTGGCTCACAGCAGCGACATCAAAAGATACGCCAACTGTTCTGGTATTGTCCAGACAAAACTTGGAAGTGCTGCCGAAGTCAAAAGAACTTGCGATGACTCATGTAGCTAAAGGGGCATATGTAGTATCGCCTGCTGCCAAAGAGCAAGCTGACGGTTTGCTGCTGGCAAGCGGTTCAGAAGTTGGTTTGGCTGTTGCAGCTCAGAAAGCATTAAAAGAACAGGATATCGACGTCAGTGTCGTATCAATGCCTTCATGGGATCTCTTTGAGAAACAAGATCAGGCATATAAAGAGTCAGTTCTGCCTAAGAATGTGAAGAAGAGAGTAGCAATCGAGATGGGCGCGTCGCTTGGATGGCATAAATATTCAGGTGATGAAGGAACTGTCATGGCAATCGATACATTCGGTGCCAGTGCCCCTGGGGACTTGGTAATCGAGAAGTATGGCTTTACCGTGGAGAATGTCGTGAAAGAAATGACTAATCTGCTGAATAACTGAAAATAATTTACACACGGCCCGGGCTGAGTACCGGAGCCGTGTGTTTTTTTATGCATCTTTACGACAATAATAGTGATGAAGTTTTCCGTAAACTGACATGATTTACATAAGACAAGCCCTATGATAGACAGTAGGAGGTGTTCGTTATGAGGAAGTATGAAATATTTAAGATAAAGTCTGCGTATCAATCCTTCATAATGGGACGTGAACGGTTACTTTTTGAGTTATTAGCGGTGAGTCCTTCTGCGAACTATCAGGAAATTGAATATTTATGTGATCAGTTAAACCAAAAGGAATTGGATCATATCATTCAGCATAATCTGGCCAAATGCTTTGATCATGTGGACTCGCATCATCATGAATATCGGCTGACCCACCTGATTAAAGGAGAAGTTTTTATTAAAGTGAGCACTCATTGTATCCAAGTGTATTGTCAGGGTTCCCGAATGCTTGACCTGGATTTATTCGTCGCACTGTCCACTTCCACCGATCGATTTTTCGCAATCATGAATGAACAGGAAGAATGCGGATGGCTGAAACCAATTAAATATTCAGAGCGGATGATACTGGAGAATGCAATGATGTAAAAACTTCCGCACAAATTACGAACAGTCATTGCTATTCACTGCTGCTATGTTGTATAATCCTTCTTGGTAGTATGTTATCGAACTATTTTCAGTGAGGGAGGATTGGCAGCAATGGATTTATGGTTAGCAATTGTATTGATCGTCGTCGCTTTGATCGGCGGAGTCGCACTCGGCTTTTTCATCGCGCGTAAATATATGATGAATTACTTGAAGGAAAATCCACCAATTAATGAACAGATGTTGCGTATGATGATGATGCAAATGGGACAAAAACCTTCACAAAAGAAAATCAATCAAATGATGGCTCAAATGAATAAAGTTCAGGACAAGCCCGCTAAAAAAAAATAAGTAAAACTCCGTGATCAGCTGCCAGCTGCCACGGAGTTTTTTTGACTTTTAAAAGCTAATTAGTATAACTGAAAACGATTTAAAAATCTTTGCACGGTCTGTAAATATTCTTCTGGGTTGTCATTATATGATTTGGCATGTGCACCTTTTGCGAAAAGTTTCATCATTTTATCGCCTTCTTTCAGATCATACAGCTCTTCCGTCATATGCGGCAAAATGAACGTGTCTTCCATACTGTGTATGAACAATACCGGTTTGTCGATGAATTTCATAACTTCACGCGGTGAAACTGCCGCAGACGTGTAGCCATCCCGAATTTTTAAAAATAAGTTGGCGATCCGCAAGCTCATGGACGTCTTAAAAGGAAGTTCTGTCCGAATAATATGCAAGAGCTGCTCAGAAAAATCAGAGAAAGGACAGTCAGAAATATAGAAATCTGCTTCATCCTCATACGTGCCGGCGTACAGCAGCGTCGTCGCAGCTCCCATTGATTCTCCATGAATTCCGATTAACGCACGTTTGCCCACGCGTTTACGGACAGCTGAAACCACTTCTTTCAAGTCCATTTTTTCATAAAATCCGAAACTTGTCGTCTTGCCGCCGGAATCACCATGGCGCCGATGGTCAAAAATTACAGAATTAAATCCCAGCTTTTCAAACAATCGGGCATATTTTATGGAATTTACTTTGTTTTCAGTCACGCCGTGGCAAATAACGACAGTGCGTGTCGTATCCAAAGGCCGAAGGAAAATCGCACGCAAGTTGTAGCCATTAGGCGAAGGAATCCAAATATCATCTTTTCTTACGGTTTCAAACCATTGCCGGTCAAAGCGTTTTGCAATCATTTCACGCTGTAAAATGAATTCGGAATCCTTCGTTTTCAGGTACATCAGTCGGTTCGTTACGACAATACCGAAGATGGTAAGAAACGCCGTTACTACACTGGATGCAATTCCGGCGACATACATCACTCTACGTTTCAACAATATTCTCCTTTCCGTTTAATGATTTCTTTTGTACAGATTATACATAGCAGTCTCAATAGGACGTGATAAATACGGTGCTACTGTATCCACCGCGGCACAAATCTTCTCTCTGTCAATACCTGTTTCAATTTCCAGTGAATCCAGCAAATATAAAACGTCTTCTGTTGCGACATTACCCGTAGCCCCGGGAGCGAAAGGACACCCGCCCAGTCCGCCAGCGGATGTGTCAAAACGGTCGACACCTGCCTGCAAGGAAGCATAAATATTCGCCAAGCCTAATTTTCGCGTATCATGGAAGTGAGCTGTAATCAGTATGTCCGGAAATTGCTCTTTCAGTGCAAGGAATAAAGAATAACTGGCCGACGGATTCGCCATGCCATCTGTATCTGCAACGCTTAATTCGTCGACACCCATTCTTACAAACTGCTGACACAGTGCCATAGTCTGTGCAGGAGGAATGAACCCCTCATAAGGACAGTGAAAAGCGGTCGAAATACAGGCTCTGACAAAATGACCGTCTTCTTTTGCCTGTGTAATAATGGGCTGCAATAATTCCATACTCTCCGCAGTAGATCGGTTAATATTATGCCTGTTGAATGTATCGCTTACTCCCACAAAGACGGCGATACTTTCTGCGCCGGCTTCAAGGGCATTTTCTGCGCCGCGTGCATTCGGTGTCAGGACGAGTTGTCTGCCTAGTTTCTTTACTCGATGTACTATCTCTGATGCATCTGCCATTTGGGGGACCCATTTAGGAGAGACAAAAGACGTGATCTCCATCTCTTTGATTCCTGCATTTTGCAAAGCGTGAATAAAAGCTAGTTTTTGATCTGTCGGGATACTATTATTTTCATTTTGCAAACCATCGCGCGGTCCAACCTCGATTAGTGTCACGTTTTTTGGTAGACTAAACATACACATACCTCCCTTCTTCTATTGTACGTAATTACAGAGAATAAGGGCAATGCAAACCCCTTGCTATTTTTTGAAAAAAATCGAAAAGCACAACAATTCTAGTAAACAGAAAGCAGTGATTGTAATGTCCAAAAAATTACGGAAGCCAGCTATAAAGCAGCAAGAAAAATCTGCAGATAACTCCGCTTCATCTCTTTCAGATATAGTTAGCGATGATATGCTCGCTAAATTAAAGGAAATGAAGCAAGAAATGAAAGCTATAGAAGAAACAAAAAAAGAACAGGAAAAAGTACAGCGGATTCAAGAACGTAAAGAAAGAGAGAAAAATAAAAGCTTTGAAGAATTGCTTGAGGAATATGGAGATCAGGGAACAAAATATTAAAAACTGATAATACAGGCAGCAGTTTTGCCGTGCGGAATACTTTGATGTGCTACTTATTACGCTCAATTGAGGAGGAGAAAATATGATTTTTTTGTATATTGCCTATCGCAACAGACAGGATATACAGGAAGAACAGTTCAATCAATCTCTCAAACGTGTCCATTCAGCGCCGATTGAGCACCCGATTGTTCAATGGATCCGGGAAAATCTGACGCCGATTTCTGCAAATGGCAATGTAACATACTTTGATTTCCCAAAAGAGAAGGCAGAAAGACTTTACAGCAAGTTATCAGATGCTCATGCAGAAAAATCAAAAGACTCACCAAGGCCATGGAAGTACTTGCCGATACCGGACGAGCAAAATTATCCTTATCCAATTGCTCATTACGAGAAAGAATATGGTGTGATCTATTATGATACACTGTACAAATACATAACGGCGCTCGGCATAATTTTACAAATCTTTGATTTTACTGCCAATCAGCTGATTGTGTATATTCAATAAGAAGTACTGAAGTATTCAGGAGGACAAAAGATGAGGCAGCTTGACAGTAAGCTTTATGAATATTTACTAGATAAATCCCCGGAAATCACAAATGAGTGGCTGGCGATGAGGGCGGTTGAAAACGACTCCATATACTCTCTTGATGCCGATTCGCGGACTGTAGAAACACTTCGTGAACAGAATGAACTGACAAATTTGACAGTTACCAGCAGCTTGCTCGGCAATCCGGATGTATTTGCGGCAAATAAAAAGAAGTGGGCTGCAGTAGTCGCCCTCAGCAGAGTCAACAGCAACACACCTGTTGAAGATGTGATTGACGCATTAAGCAAAGTCCGCTTAACGCATTGGCGCTTCATAAAAGAGTTTTATACACTTCATGAAGACGAAATTACGATGAAAGATTATATGCGCTGGAGTGACACATTAAGTAATGCTTTTGACGAAATTTATGTAAGCTTTGCGGAAACTTATAATCAATACATGAACAGCAAGTTTGCTATACAGCAAAGCCTGATCAATGAGTTGAGCGCACCTGTTATTAAAATTACGGATAAGATCGGAATCGTGCCTTTAGTGGGGGATATGGATGTGCTACGCGCGCGGATTATGCTGGAAAGTATTCCAAAAAGGAGTTTGGAATTAGATATTGAGCATGTATTCCTTGATTTGTCCGGGGTGACAGTAATTGACACGTTGGTGGCCCAGAAGATTTTTCAAATCACACAGGTCCTTTCTTTATTAGGCACACGAACTACAATTACAGGGATTCGGCCAGAAATTGCCCATGCTTCTACAGAGCTTGGCCTGGATTTCACGAATGTTCAAACGTTCAGTTCGCTGGAAATGGCATTTTCAGATGTATTTTCAATAGGGAAAATTAAAGACCCGGCCTCTTCTTAACAGAAGCGGCTGGGTCTATTTTTTTATTGATGTTTTTTCTGGAAGTCAAGCATGAATTGCTGTAATGCCCGGCAGGCTTCATACGGCACTGCGTTATAAACTGATGCCCGGCATCCGCCGACAGAACGGTGGCCGTTTAATCCGACGAATCCAGCTTCCTTTGCTTCCTGCAAGAATTGCTTTTCCAATTCTTCATCTGCTACGCGGAATGTGATGTTCATAAGTGAACGACTGCTTTTTTCAGCGTGTCCTGTATAAAAATCATTGCTGTTATCGATTACGTCATAGATCAGATTTGCTTTTTCTTCATTTCGTTTTGCAATTTGCTCCAGTCCGCCCTGCTGCTCCATCCAGCCCAATACTTCGCCCAGCATATAAATTCCGAAAGACGGCGGTGTATTGTATAAAGAATTGTTAGACGCATGCGTGCTGTATTTTAAGATGGCCGGAATTCCGCTGTTGGCATCCTCCAGCAGATCTTTGCGAATGACAGCAACTGTAACACCTGATGGACCAAGGTTTTTCTGAGCCCCGGCATAAATCATACCAAATTTACTGACGTCAAGAGGTCGGGACAAAATATCGCTGGACATATCAGCAATCAACGGAACATTGCCGATAGACGGGAACTCATGGAACTGTGTGCCGAAAATGGTATTGTTGGATGTAATATGAACATAAGCATCCGTTTCGTTGTATTTGATTTCCTCGGCGGATGGAACATGGTTATAGTTTGTATCTTTTGTGGAAGCTGCTTCGTATACATCACCGATTGTCTTTGCTTCTTTTAATGCTTTATCTGACCAGGCACCAGACATGATATAGCCGGCCTTTTTTCCTTCAGGCAGGAAGTTCATTGGGACCATGGCAAATTGGAGACTTGCCCCGCCCTGTAAAAATAGGACTTCATAGTTTTCAGGAATGGAGAATAAAGAACGTAAACGCTGAATTGCTTGATTATGTACTTCCTCATATGTTGCACTGCGGTGACTCATTTCCATAATGGACATCCCGGATTTTTTAAAATTCACAAGTTCAGCTTGTGCTTTGTCCAGTACTTCTCTTGGAAGAGCGGATGGACCCGCATTAAAATTATAGACAGCCTTTTGACTATTCAACAAAATCACTCCTTCATTAATTTACAACCCTAAAGTAAAGTATATATGAAAAACAGAGCGTGTGGAATAGTTATCTGCCGAATATCTGCAAAGAACCGCTTCGATTTGTCTTGCCGTCTAGTTTGCTGAATTGTAAAGATGGGTACAATGTAAGCAAGTACAGTCTACATAATGAAATATTTCCGATGAGTAAAAGAAGGAACGGGGGCATAGATATTGAAAACAGACGGACGCAGAAAAAGTACAAATGTGGAAGACCGCAGAGGCAGAAGCAGAGGAGGGGGAGCGATTGCTTTAGGCGGCGGAGGCCTTGGCATCGTAGGTATTATTCTTTTTCTGCTGTTAGGAGGTAACCCCGGAGACCTTTTGGACAGCAGCCCGGCAGCTCCTGATGAGCCATACGTCGAAACAGCACAGGATAAAGAGCTGGCGGATTTTGTGTCAGTTGTATTGGCGGATACTGAAGATATTTGGTCAGAGCTGTTTGCGCGCGAAGGACTGCAATATGAGAATCCCACGCTCGTGCTTTATTCTGGACAAGTACAGACTGCCTGTGGATTTGGAAGCGCAGCTGCCGGCCCATTCTACTGTCCCGGAGATCAGAAATTGTATATTGACTTAGCATTTTACAATGAATTGCAAAATTCATTTAAAGCGCCGGGTGATTTTGCAATGGCTTATGTCGTTGCACATGAGGTGGGGCACCACGTGCAGACATTGCTGGGAATTTCAGAGCAAGTGATGCCATTACGCCAAAAAATGAGCGAAGAAGAATTCAATAAATATTTGGTGAGATTTGAATTGCAGGCAGATTATTTTGCGGGCGTATGGGCACATCATGCGCAAGGGCGCGGATATTTGGAACAGGGTGATTTACAGGAGGCTATTACAGCAGCAAGTGCCGTAGGAGATGATACGATTCAAAAACGTGCAAGGGGATATGTAGTGCCCGAAAGTTTTACGCACGGCACGGCAAAACAACGCATGTACTGGTTTGAGCACGGATTTGAACTGGGTACGATTAAAGGCGGAGACACATTTAATCAGACCGAAAAATAAAACAGCACCCGTCATTCATGCAGAAAGAATGACAGGTGCTGTCTTTTTATTTTGTTGCGTGATGTGATTTATGCTTTTCATTGCGAAGCCGTTTAGTATTCTCTCACATAAGCAGGGAAATACTTCACTCTTCATTCCATCGGATCCGACCAGGGTGAGTATAGACATTAAAAGACTTGCCGCGAATGAAACCGACAGTTGTAATGCCAAGGTCATCCGCTAAAGACAGGGCCAGCTCGGTCGGTGCAGATTTAGATAATACGATTTCACAGCCGATCTTCGCGACTTTCAATAAAATTTCAGAAGAGATTCGCCCGCTGAACACAATAATTTTATCGCGAACGGAAATATCGTTTTTCAAACAATGGCCATAAATTTTATCCAGTGCATTATGCCGGCCGATGTCCATGCGAGACAGCAGCAGCTGATCAGGCGCACATAATGCTGCATTGTGGACACCGCCAGTATGGCGGAACATGTCTGCCTGTTCTTCCATTTCATTCATCCGTGAAAATATTTGAGCAGGTGTAAGATGAACCGAAACGCTGTCCATTTTTTTTGCGGTTAATGCATCACTTGCGAAAATGAATCCTTGTCTGCTCATGCCGCAGCACGATGTAATATAACGCTTGTTCTGCAATTGTTCAAAGAAAGGATAAACTTTTTCCGTTTCGATATGAATAAAGCCATTTTTGAGATCCAATCGGATATCTTTAATGTGCGCCCATTTCGGTACGACACCTTCTGAGGCAAGAAAGCCGACTGTCATATCTTCAATGTATTCAGGCGTACAGACGATTGTTGCAAATTCTTTTCCATTCAGCTTTATAGTGATCGCATATTCTATTGCCACACGGTCATCTTTTTTCAAAATTTCGCCGTCCTGAAAACGAATAATAGAACGTTGCTGCTGCAGCTCCATGATGCTGCCTCCCTTCAATCAATCGAACGATCGAATAAAAAAACCGATACCGCTATGTCATCGTCAATTTTAAAATCGCTGAATAAGTGCAGAAACTTCGCATCGACAAGTTCTTCCAGGCCTGCGGGCGGTTCTTTATCATAAACAGCCTGAATCATGCTCGTGCGCGCGCGGTGCACCATCTCTTTGCCGTCCTCAGTGCCAGCAATAAACTTTTCAGTCGGTGTCAAATTGCCGTACAGGGTAGACACCGCCATATTATCAATAAATACCGTATGAATACGCTCTGGTCCTTTACCGAATAGATCTTTGCGCAGTCTCCGGATCACATCATTAAACTCATGAATTTTTTTCATAGGACACTTCCTTACTCTTATTGGCAGAATAGTCTAATTTCTCGTCATTAGGCATTGTATAATGTGCTCTATTACTTTATACTAAATACAGAATTGATGAAACTCCAGTATGCGATTGCCGGGGGTTCATCAGCCTACTTGATATAATAAGTATGGATTGGTTCTTTAGCAAGTCCTGTTAAGAAACTATTCCACCATAAAAATTACCGCACTGACGGTTTTTTTATGGTGGATTTTTATTTGAGAAGGAGGGCGCCTGTATGTCAATATCAATAAACGATAAGCTGTTTGATTTCCAGCCGGGGTCGACACTTATTCAGGTGATTAATGCAAACAACATCGAGCATCCGCAAATTTGTCATTTGCCTGAAGTAGACCCCATTGAGACATGTGATACATGTATCGTGGAAGTAAATGGCGAACTCACGCGTGCCTGTTCTACGAAGGCAGTGGACGGCATGGATGTGAAATTAGCATCTCCCCGTGCGAAAGCTGCACAGACCGAGGCGATGGACCGAATTTTAGAAAACCATTTGCTGTATTGTACTGTCTGCGACAATAATAATGGAAACTGCAAAGTACATAATACAGTGGCACTCATGGGAGTGGAAGAACAAAAATATCCTTATGAGCCAAAGTGTTCAAAAGATGCAGTAGACTTCACGCATCCATTCTACCGCTATGACCCGAATCAGTGTATCGCATGCGGCCAGTGTGTGGAAGTGTGCCAAAACCTGCAGGTTAATGAAACACTTTCTATCGACTGGGAACGTGACCGTCCAATCGTTTTATGGGACGGCGGTGCGAAGATCAATGAATCGTCCTGCGTAGGCTGCGGCCATTGTATCACGGTTTGTCCGTGTAACGCACTCATGGAAAAAACGATGCTGGGTGAAGCAGGATTCCTGACGAAAATGGATGATGAGCTATTGGATCCGATGATCGATTTAATTAAAGAAGTGGAACCGGGTTACAGCAGCATCATGGCAATTTCCGATGTGGAAGCTGCGATGAGAGAGCCGAAGATTGATAAAACCAAAACGGTTTGCACTTTTTGCGGTGTAGGCTGTTCGTTCGAAGTATGGACGAAAGATCGAACTATATTGAAAATCCAGCCGGTTTCTGATGCACCGGTCAATCAAATATCTACATGTGTCAAAGGGAAGTTCGGCTGGGATTTCGTTAACAGTGAAGAGCGCATTACGGCCCCGCTTATTCGTAAAGGCGAGGACTTTGTAGAGGCGTCATGGGATGAGGCATTGGATCTGGTCGCGAAAAACCTCGGTAAAATACGTGATGAGCATGGAAAGGATGGGGTAGGCATCATCTCTTCATCTAAAATTACGAATGAAGAGAACTATGTCATCCAAAAATTTGCCCGGCAGGTGTTCGGTACGAATAACGTAGATAACTGTTCGCGCTATTGCCAATCTCCGGCTACAGACGGATTGTTCCGTACAGTAGGGATGGGCGGGGATGCCGGCACAATTAAAGATATTGCAGAAGCAGGCCTCGTCATCATTGTCGGTGCCAATCCCGCAGAAGGACATCCTGTTCTTGCGACACGCGTTAAGAGAGCGCATAAACTTCATGGCCAAAAGCTAATCGTGGCGGATCTCAGAAAGCACGAGATGGCGGAACGCGCAGATATCTTTATGACACCGCAGCAAGGGACGGATCAGGTATGGCTGATGGCAGTAACGAAATATCTGATTGACCAGGGCTGGCACGACCAGCAATTTATCGAAGAGAATGTTTTGCACTTTGAAGACTTTAACGAAGTATTAAACCGCTATACGTTGGAATACGCGGAAGAAGTGACAGGTATTTCAAAAGACGTACTCATCCGCACTGCGGAAATGATCCGCGATGCAGACGGCACGTGTATCTTATGGGGGATGGGTGTGACACAGAATACGGGCGGTTCGGATACCTCTGCAGCAATTTCCAATTTGCTGCTGGCTACTGGGAATTACCGCCGTCCGGGTGCAGGTGCGTATCCGCTTCGCGGTCACAACAACGTCCAAGGTGCCTGCGACATGGGAAGTCTTCCGGGCTGGCTGCCAGGCTATCAGCATATTACGGACGACGCGGCAAGAGAGAAATTTGAGCGCGCGTATGGTGTGGAAATAGAAGGTAAACCTGGACTCGATAATATTCAAATGCTGCATTCAATTGATGACGGGGTAATGAAAGGAATGTATATTGTCGGGGAAGATATGGCGCTTGTAGACTCCAATGCGAACTATGTTCATGACGTTCTGTCGAAGCTGGATTTTCTCGTTGTTCAGGATATTTTCTTCTCACGTACTGCACAATATGCGGATGTGATATTGCCCGCCGTGCCATCACTTGAGAAAGACGGTACGTTCACGAATACCGAGCGCAGGGTACAAAGACTGTATAAAGCGCTGCCGAATAAAGGTGATTCACGGCAGGACTGGTGGATTATCCAGGAAGTTGCGAATAGATTAGGCGCTGACTGGAATTACACGCATCCAAGTGAGATTTTCGCTGAAATGGCAAGTTTGAGTCCAATGTTCGGCGAAGCTTCCTATGAAGTGCTGGAAGATTGGGGCAGTTTCCTATGGGGCAGTCTTGAAGGAAAGAGTACTCCGCTGCTTTATACCGAAGGGTTCAATTTCCCTGACAAAAAAGCCCGCTTTGCATTATCAGATTGGGTAGAGCCTGTGAAATTTCCTGATGAATTTGATCTTCATATTAATAATGGACGTATGCTTGAGCACTTCCATGAAGGAAATATGACCAATAAATCAGAAGGAATTCAAGAAAAGGTACCGAATATTTATGTGGAAATCTCTCCCGAACTGGCTAGTGAACGGGGAGTGGAAACAGGTACGTATGTCAGATTGATATCGCCGTACGGTGCGGTTAAGCTGCCTGCACTTGTCACGGACAGAGTACAGAAGAATGAATTATTCTTACCTATGAATTCAGTGGAAAAAGAATCAGCAATTAATTTCTTGACCGGCCCGGCAACAGATGAGCGAACAAACACGCCGGCATACAAGCAGACCAAAGTGCGGATGGAAGTTCTTGAAAAGCAGGGAGATAATCCATTGCCGAAGAGTAATCATCGCGATAAGAAGCGCCATCCGCAAAACGGCGTGGAAGTGCAGCGTAAATGGAACCGTCCAGGGTATGTTCAATTAACAGACCGATAAACAGTGAGGTGAATGTGAATGGCAGCACCAATAACTTCTATTAAAAGAAAAGAACGTTCGGAAATGGAAGTGCAGCAGGAGAAACTGGCCGAATTGCAGAAACAAATTGCAGAACAGGAAGAGTCTTTGCAGAAAGTGATGGAGCTTACAGGTGAACTTCATAAGATTGGAGCATTGGATGCATTGCAGGCCATGCTTCAATCAAAAGAAAAGATCACCGGAATAGCGCTGGGTCAAGTATCAAGGGAGCCTGTAACGAATATGCTCAATAATTTGATGGCCGGCGCCGGCGTGCTGACCGCTTTGGATCCGGCAACCGTTAAACAATTATCTCAAAGTGTTCAAAAGGGCTTATCTGAAGCGGAACAGGGAAATGCAGAAGGACAGAAAATAAGTCTGCTTCAGCTGATGAAATCGATGAATGATCCTGATATAAATCGTGCGTTAACATTCGGTCTGAACTTCCTCAAGGGAATGGGTAAAGGCCTGGAGGATTCTTCAGAGTAACAAAACTTTGCGAAACCGGCGAATTTGCTTCATACTGTAACGTAATAGTTCACCCGTTCCCTGGCCATTTGGGCCGGGGAACTTATTCATTAAGTAACTTTATTAGTAGGAGATGGAAAAATGTCAACACAGAGTAAAATAGCTTCACATTTAAAAGAACAATCCGCATCATTGAAAAATATCGGCAGACTGCTTGTTAAATGCTCGGACAGACCGGGAATTGTTTCTGCAGTTTCTACTTTTTTGCTGAAACACGGCGCAAATATTGTAGAGTCCAGCCAATACTCAACTGATCCTGAAGGCGGCATGTTCTATCTTCGCATCGAATTCCACTTGGATCATTTGCTTGAAAAGAAAGAAGAGATTGAGGCAGATTTTGAGGAAATTGCAGCCCAGCATGAATTAGATTATAAATTTTCCTATGCAGTAGAGCTGAAACGGACAGCAATCTTCGTTTCTAAAGAGCCGTATTGCTTAATGGAGCTTCTTTGGGAGTGGCAAAACGGTGATTTGAATACGGATATCGTGGTCGTCATCAGTAACCATGAAGATGCACGCGGTATGGTAGAAGCACTTGGCATCCCTTTTCACTACATTCCTGCAAATAAAGATATCCGCCAAGAAGTAGAGCAGCAGCAGATCAGGCTGATGGAGGAATACGATGTCGACGTACTGGTTTTAGCGCGTTATATGCAAATTCTGACGCCTGATTTTGTCAGTCACTTTCCAAATCAGATCATCAATATCCACCATTCATTTTTACCGGCATTTATCGGCGCACGCCCATATGAGAGAGCGTTTGGGCGCGGTGTAAAATTGATTGGTGCGACATCGCACTACGTAACGAATGATCTGGATGAAGGTCCGATCATTGAGCAGGATATCGAACGGGTAGATCACCGGGACGATGTAGCCCAGCTGAAGAAGATTGGACGTACTATCGAGCGGCGTGTCCTTGCCCGCGCGGTGAAATGGCATCTGGAAGACCGTGTAATTGTAGAGAACAATAAAACAATCGTTTTCCAGTAATAGAAAAAACCGTCATCCGATGTCATTGGATGACGGTTTTTTTAGTGTATGGGTGATTTGAAAGTGGCCCCGTGCGTTTCCTGCGTGTTCATAATCGTCAGAAATGCAGACGGGTCTATATCGGTCGTAATCTGTTTCAGTTTTGAAATTTCCAGCCGTGTCACTACGACGTAGATGACGTCTTTTTCATTATCTGTGTAGCCGCCGCGGCCGTGCAGTTTTGTAATACTTCTTCCAAGCCGCAGACGAATCGCCTCGCCAAGCTCTTCGTATTCATCTGAAATGATAAAGACAGCCTTTGTTTCATCCAGTCCCTGTATGACGATATCGATTGCTTTTGAGGCGATATAATAGGTAATGATGGAGTACATAGCTTTTTCCGGGCCAAGCACAAACCCTGCCCAGCCGAAGATGAAGAGGTTGAAGAACATAACAAATTCTCCG
Source organism: Sporosarcina sp. P33 (assembly GCF_002077155.1). Lineage (GTDB taxonomy): Bacteria > Bacillota > Bacilli > Bacillales_A > Planococcaceae > Sporosarcina. The sequence goes on from NZ_CP015027.1 coordinate 3,047,822, forward strand.
ACACTGTACGGAATTTTTTTCGTCAATAAGATGCCTAAAATTTCCGTGCCGTCTAGCGCACCGCCATTTCGGATGATGGTTCCCACACCGGCCCCGAGCAGCAGACCGCCAAACACAGTGGCAAGCAATGAATCCGTAACGAACGGTCCGACATTTTTTAGCGGAATCTCTACAATGGCAAGTAATGCAATAGCATAGGATGAGGAGAAAAAGAAATTTTTCCCGATATGTTTATACCCGAAAAACAGAAAAGGTAAATTTAAGAGCAAAATCAAAATCCCGAACGGTATTTTTGTGATGAAGTTTAATATAAGGGCAATTCCAATAATTCCTCCGTCAATCACGGAATTCGGGATCAAAAATAAATCTAATGCAATGGCGGTGATGACTACACCGATTGAAATAAATACATAGCGTCTGAGCAGATGCCCGATCGTCTCTTTTTTATGCTGCTTGTTCATAACACTCCCCTTTTCCAAATCCGATATGTACTATCTTAACGGAATTTAAACGAAGAAAGAAGGATGAATTATAAGAGTTTCATTTTTCTCTCTAGGAAGAGGGATGAATCATTTTTACTTCCCGGGCATACGATGATACATCATAGCCTAATTGGAGGAGATATGTTGGATATCATTCGTCAGTTGCATAATTATCGCAAAGAAGAAAATGAGTTGAAGTGGGAAGGCACGTTTATGGAATACCTGGAGCTGTTAAAAGAGCGCAAAGAAGTTGCGCAAACTGCCCATTCACGTATTTATGAAATGATCAAAAGTGCAGGAATCGAAAAGCACGACGGCAAGAAAGTCTATAATTTCTTTAATGAAGAATTATTTGGTCTTGAAGAATCGATCGAGCGTCTGGTGGAGGAATACTTTCATCCTGCGGCAAAACGTTTGGACGTAAAGAAACGGGTGCTGTTGCTCATGGGCCCTGTCAGCGGCGGTAAATCAACTATTGTTACGATGCTCAAGCGCGGGCTGGAAGCGTACTCACGCACAGATGAAGGGGCAGTGTACGCAATTAAAGGCTGTCCGATGCATGAAGATCCGCTGCATCTCATCCCCAACCCGCTGCGGGAGTCATTCTTTGAAGAGTACGGCATACGTGTAGAAGGCAGCTTGTCGCCTCTTAATCAGCTGCGTCTGGAAGAAGAATATGACGGAAAGATTGAAGATGTCCTGGTGGAGCGTATCCTGCTGTCTGAAGACCGAAGAGTGGGAATCGGGACTTTCACTCCATCTGACCCAAAATCACAGGATATTGCTGATCTGACAGGAAGCATCGATTTCTCAACGATAGCCGAATTTGGTTCCGAATCAGATCCCCGCGCTTATCGGTTTGACGGAGAGTTAAATAAAGCGAATCGCGGCATGATGGAATTCCAGGAAATGCTGAAGCTCGATGAAAAGTTCCTTTGGCATTTATTATCCCTGACACAGGAAGGGAATTTCAAAGCAGGCCGCTTTGCGCTGATTAGTGCAGATGAATTGATTGTCGCGCATACAAATGAAACGGAATACCGTTCCTTTATCAGCAACAAAAAGAATGAAGCGCTGCATTCACGGTTGATTGTCATTCCGATTCCATATAATTTGAAAGTAAGTGCTGAGGAAAAAATCTACGAAAAAATGATTCGCGACAGTGATATGGCTCACGTCCATATTGCACCGCATGCACTGCGCGTAGCTGCGATATTCTCTGTATTGACGCGTTTGAAAGCTTCTAAAAAACAAGGAGTCGACCGCTTGAAGAAGCTGCGTCTGTATGATGGACAGAATGTGGAAGGGTTTAATAATGCAGATACTGAAGAACTGAAAAACGAATTCATTGACGAAGGTATGGATGGAATCGACCCGCGCTATGTCATTAACCGCATTTCCTCCGCAATCATTCGAAAAGAAGTGCCGAGCATCAATGCGCTGGATGTATTGCGTTCGTTAAAAGACGGCTTTGATCAGCACGCATCGATATCTGCCGAAGACCGTGACACGTATATGAATTACATTTCCATGGCACGCAAAGAATACGATGAAATTGCGAAAAAAGAAGTGCAGAAAGCGTTCGTTTATTCCTATGAAGAATCAGCGAAGACGCTGATGGATAACTACCTGGATAATGTGGAAGCTTACTGCAATAAAAATAAATTACGGGATACGCTTACCGGTGAAGAAGTCAGTCCCGACGAAAAATTGATGCGTTCGCTGGAAGAACAGATTGGAATTTCGGAAAATGCAAAGAAAGCTTTCCGTGAAGAGATTTTAATCCGTATTTCAGCATACGCCAGAAAAAGTCAGCGCTTTGACTACCGTTCGCATGACCGGCTGCGTGAAGCCATTCAGAAAAAGCTTTTCGCCGATTTGAAAGATGTAGTAAAAATCACTACAACCTCCTCTACACCGGATGAGACGCAATTGAAGAAAATGAATGAAGTAGTAGCCCGTCTGGTAGACGAACACGGTTATAATACTGTTTCCGCAAATGAACTGCTGCGCTATGTCGGGAGCTTGCTGAACAGATAACCAGATGGAGAATAGCGGGAAGGCAAGCAGACTGCAGCCAGTGTTTTATGAAAATAGTTTGATCTGAATTCATTCTGGGACCTCTTAAACAAGAGGTCTCTTTTTATTTTGTCAATATTCAAACTTCTATCGCATATGATAAGGAAACAAATTGTTCGAGAGATAGGCGGGGATTCGAATGGAAGAAAACCAGAAAAGTCGATTCGTTGTTACCGAAGAAAATTGGTCACTCCATCGCAAAGGCCATCAGGATCAGCAACGCCATTTGGATAAAATAAATGAAGTGTTGCAAAGTAATTTACCCGACTTAATCAGCGAAGAGAGCATCATACTGTCAAATGGAAAAGACATGGTGAAAATACCGATTCGTTCATTGGATGAATTTAAAATTCGCTACAACTACGACAAGTCCAAGCACGTCGGCCAAGGGCAGGGCGACAGCGAAGTAGGGGATGTAGTGGCGCAGGGTGAAAAGCAGGCGCAGCCGGGGAAAGGGAAAGAGGCAGGAGATCAGCCGGGCGAGGATATTTATGAAACAGAAGTTTCTATCGAAGAATTGGAAGAAATGTTTTTCAAAGAATTGGAACTGCCTCACTTAGAGCAAAAAGAGCAATCCGTCACAACAATTGAAGATATTGATTTTACAGATATCCGTAAAAAAGGTCTGATCGGAAATATTGATAAGAAACGGACCCTATTATCAGCAATCAAACGCAATGCGATGAAGGGAAAGGCGGAAATCGCACCGATTCTGGAAGATGACCTGCGCTTCAAAACATGGAACCCTGTGGAGAAACCGCAGTCTAAAGCGGTAGTCATCGCCATGATGGATACGAGCGGGTCGATGGGCAAGTTCGAAAAGTATATGGCACGCAGCTTCTTCTTTTGGATGACGAAGTTCCTGCGTACAAAATACGAAACCGTCGAAATTGAATTCATAGCGCATCATACGGAAGCAAAAGTGGTATCTGAAGATAATTTCTTCAATAAAGGGGAAAGCGGCGGAACGAGATGTTCGTCAGCTTATGTAAAGGCGCTGGAAGTAATCAAAGAGTCTTATCCTCCTGCAAGTTATAATATTTATCCTGTTCATTTTTCGGACGGTGAGAATATGACAAGCGATAACAAGAAATGTTTGGAGTACGTGGATGAATTATTGGCAATATCCAATATGTTCGGTTATGCGGAAGTCAATGAACACCGCAGAATGTCTACATTGATGTCTGCTTATAAATCAATCGAACATCCCAAATTTAATTATTACATTTTGCAGAAAAACCGCGATGTCTACTTTGCGCTCAAGAAATTCTTCGAAAAGCGAACGGAGGGATTACGCTGACCGATCAACAGGCATTACACTATGCGATAGATGAGATCACGGAGATTGCCAGCGGATACGGACTCGATTTTTACCCGATGCGCTATGAAATTTGTCCCGCCGATATTTTGTACACATTCGGTGCCTATGGAATGCCGACCCGCTTTACTCATTGGAGTTTCGGTAAGCAGTTCCACAAAATGAAGCTCCAGTATGATGTAGGGCTCAGTAAGATTTATGAGCTGGTCATTAATTCAAACCCTTGTTATGCATTTTTATTGAATACAAATAGTCTCATTCAAAATAAGTTAATTATTGCGCACGTTCTGGCGCATTGTGATTTTTTCAAGAACAATATTTATTTCTCAAAGACCCGAAAAGATATGGTGGAGAGTATGGCAGCAACAGCAGACAGAATCGCGGATTATGAAATCCGACACGGCAAGAGCCGTGTGGAAACGTTTCTGGATGCAGTGCTGGCAATTCAGGAACACGTCGACCCGAGTATTATGAGGGATGTCATACCGTCTGCTTCCGCTGTACAGCAGCCGAGAAAGACAGCATATGATGATTTATGGGAGCTGGATCAAAAGAAAATTCCGGGCCAGCAGGCGATTGAAATGCATAAAAAAAATCCGCGAAACCAAGAAAAAGACATATTGCTTTTTATTCTTGAAAACAGCCGCAGCCTGACCGAATGGCAATCGGATATTCTTACGATGCTGCGTGAGGAGATGCTGTATTTCTGGCCGCAGCTGGAAACAAAAATCATGAATGAAGGATGGGCTTCTTACTGGCATCAGACTATACTGCGCCAGATGGATCTGACGCCTGCGGAGACAATAGAATTTGCTAAGCTTAATGCAAGTGTACTTCAGCCTTCAAAGACCTCAATCAATCCATATTATCTGGGAGTTAAAATATACGAGGATATAGAAAAGCGTTATGACCTGCTGGCGGCAGAAGCCGGCAAAAGAGGCGAGCAGGCTGTTACAGGACGTGAAAAAATATTCGAAGCACGCGAAATTGAGAATGATACGTCCTTTATCCGTAATTATCTGACGGATGATTTAATCAAACAGGAAGATCTGTATGTGTTCAAGAAACAGGATGATCAGTATAAAATATCTGATAAGCAGGCTGAAGCGGTCAGGAATCAGCTGATCGGACAGCGCGTCAACGGCGGTTTCCCTTATATTGTAGTAGAAGACGGTGATTATATGAGGAATGGCGAGCTCTACCTCGTACACCGCTATGAAGATACCGAACTTGATCTTCCGTACCTGGAACACGTCTTGCCGCATATTCATCATCTGTGGGGCCGCATAGTGCACATTGAGACAGTACTCGAAAACAAACCACTTGTTTTTTCATACGACGGTCACAAAGTGTTCAGAAGAAGCAAGTAATGGATAAAGAGCAGAAGGTTAATTGTAAAGCTGAAGACACATTCCGGAAACTAGGGTGTCTTCAGCTTTTATTTGTATTTGCCGCTGTCTGTATCCGGAGCGGCAGGCTGTCTCGTACGTCCCCATTGAACTTTCCTCGATCTTTTTTTATCAAGGTACTTTTCATTTCATGCATCTAATGTTATTTTTATAGTATACTAACTCATTAACGTACTAAAGAGTTGAGAAAAGAGGAAAATACATGAAAAAGATACTGTTTACATTCCTGTTTGCCGCAATGTTCCTAGTAATTGCAGGATGTTCGGACAAGTCTTCGACCGGGGACAGCTCGAAAGATGACAAAGGAAAAGAAGAAGCGAAAGAAATTATCATTGGTGTTGATGACAAGTTTGCACCGATGGGATTCCGTGATGATAAAAATAACTTAGTTGGATTTGATATCGATATGGCGACAGCAGCTGCTGAACATATGGGTGCTGCTGCGAAATTCCAGCCAATTGACTGGAAAACAAAAGAAACTGAACTCAGCAGCGGCCGTATTGATTTAATTTGGAACGGCTATACAATCACAGAAGAGCGTAAAGAAAAAGTATTGTTCACAAAGCCGTACTTGGATAATAATCAAGTGGTCGTTACATTGGCGGGTTCTGATATTGAAACATTTGAGGATTTGGCTGGGAAAACTGTAGGCCTGCAGGCGCTGTCATCTGCCGGTCCGGCACTGGAAAATCATTCAATCAATGAAAAAGTAAAAAATGTTACCGAATTTGCGGATAATGTGCTGGCATTAACGGATTTAAAGACAGGCCGTCTGGATGCAGTAATCATCGATGAAGTCGTCATCGATTACTACATGACAACAGAAAAGGATGTCTTCAAAAAACTTGAAGGCTCATTAGCAGTGGAGGAATACGGAATTGGAGTAAAAAAAGGCAATGAAGAACTGCTGGAAAGCCTCCAGAATGCATTAGATCAAATGAATGAAGACGGTACTTCTGCTGAAATCTCCAAGGAATGGTTCGGAGAAGACAAAGTTCTTCGTTAAGATGTAGAATAAGTGATGCCGCCGGAAGTTGCCGTTAGGATTTCCGGTGGTTTTATTGTAAAAGAAGTACATAAAACCGCAATTGGTTTTTTGGAGGAATTGACTGATGAGCTATGAATATTTTATGTCCATGCTGATTCCCATGCTGGAAGGTGCCAAAGCGACTGTCCTGTTATTTGTAATTGCGATTGTCCTTTCCATACCGCTTGGGTTCATACTGACACTTGCCGTAAGAAGTAGTATTAAACCAATTTCTTATTTGGCGCAGACTTATATTTATGTCATGCGTGGGACCCCTTTGTTACTGCAGCTGCTGTTCTTTGTTTTTGGTTTACCACTTCTGCCGGTAATTGGTGAGTTTTTAGTACTCGACCGTTTCGTCGCAGCGACACTCGCGTTTATTCTGAACTATGCTGCGTACTTCGCTGAAATATTCCGCGGCGGATTGATCTCCATCGATAAAGGACAGTATGAAGCTTCTCAAGTACTCGGTTTGTCCAAATGGCAGACGACCGTACGTGTAATTTTGCCGCAGATGTTCCGTGTGACGCTGCCGCCAATTGCCAATGAATCAGTGTCTCTTGTTAAAGATACGGCTCTGTTGTATGCGGTCGCGGTCCCGGAACTGCTTCATTATGCACAAACCGTCGTCAATAGAGATTTCACGATCATTCCGTTTTTTATTGCGGCGGGGATCTACTTGCTGATTGCATTCGGACTGACACTGGTGTTCAAGTATTTAGAGAGAAAGCTGCAATACGATTGAGGAGAGAAAATTATGTCTTTCATTGAAGTGCGCAATTTAAAAAAATCATTCGGTCCGTTGGAAGTATTGAAGGACATTTCATTTGATGTTCAGAAAAATGATGTGCTGGCAATTATCGGGCCTTCAGGATCTGGAAAAAGTACGATGCTCAGAAGTTTGATACAGCTGGAGCAGGTAGGGGGCGGAAGCATTATCGTTGACGGGGATTACCTCGTAAAAGATGGAGTGTATGCGAACGCGGCCGACAGTAAAATAATCAACTCGAAAATGGGAATGGTCTTTCAGCAATTCAATCTGTTTCCGCATTTAACAGTGAAGCAGAATTTGGAGCTTGCACCAAAACTGGTGAAAAAAGAGAAAGCCCAAAATTACAGTGAACGAAGTATGGAGTTGCTTGAAAAAGTAGGTCTTGCTTCAAAAAGTCATGAACTGCCTTCAAGACTCTCGGGCGGTCAAAAGCAGCGTGTAGCAATTGCAAGGGCGCTGATGATGAACCCTGATATATTGCTCTTTGACGAACCGACGTCTGCCCTTGACCCGCAACTGACAGAAGAAGTGCTGCAAGTCATGAAAAATCTTGCGGAAGAGCATATGACGATGATTGTCGTCACGCATGAAATGGAATTTGCAAGTAATGTCGCGGATCAAGTGATTTTCATGGATGACGGTATGATTATAGAATCCGGCACTCCGCATGAAGTAATTAAAGCGCCGAAAGAATTACGGACGAAAAAATTCCTGAACTACGTACAAAAAGAATAAGGAAAATAGGGCCAGGCGAGTAAACTATTCGCCTGGCTTTTTACTATCCTGGTGAAGTAACACCGGAATTATCGCAATTTGTGAAAGGGTTAGGCAAGTTACCCGTAAACTTATGGGAATTCACGTAAAATATCGAATATTGCATTGACGAATAACTGTGTAAAGGGTACGATTACGTATAATTATCATCTTTTTAGAATATATCGAAAAGCTGGTAGATAATAGTTGAGGGGGATTTGCATGAAGAAACGTTGGATGACTTACGCAGCAGCACTATTCAGTATTGTGCTCATTTTAGCTGCGTGCGGGGGGAAAGATGGGTCATCGGATTCATCATCAGGGGATACAAGTGATGACAAAGCAGACACAGAAGAAAAATATACGATTGGTGTCACGCAAATTGTAGAACATCCATCGTTGGATGCGGCATTTGAAGGTTTCCAAAAGGCGATTGAAGATGCCGGACTGAACGTCGAATACGATAAGCAAAATGCGCAAAATGATAATAGTTCCAACTCCACGATTGCGAACAACTTGGCAGGGGCGGGGGTAGATTTAATCTTTGCCAACTCTACACCGAGCGCTCAAGCTGCGGCCAGTGCCACACAGGAGATTCCAATCATCTTTACTTCTGTAACAGATGCAGTGGCTGCAGAGCTTGTGGCTTCTAATGAAGAGCCAGGCGGGAACGTTACCGGAACAATCGATAACCATCCGGAGGCAATCTCTGACACCATGAAATTTTTGAAAGAAAACTTAAGCGCGAAAAAAGTAGGGATGATCTTCAACTCTGGAGAACAGAACTCCCGTCTGCAAGTGGATCACGTAAAAGAGATCCTAAAAGACATGGACATGGAAGTAGTGGAAGCATCTGTTGCTACTTCAGCTGATGTGAAACAGGCTGCAGAATCGCTGATCGGTTCAGTGGACTCATTCTATATCATTACAGACAACACTGTAGTATCAGCATTGGAATCTGTTATCTCCGTTGCGAATGACAATAAGATTCCAATGATGGTCGGTGAATTTGATTCTGTGAAGCGCGGCGGACTTGGCGCGTACGGTTTCGAGTACTATGACATCGGTTATGAAGCCGGCGAAATGGCAGTCAAGATTCTTAAAGGGGAAGCTGCACCTGAATCGTTGCCTGTACAAGTGCCGCAGAACCTGAAGCTGATGATGAATGAAAAAACAGCAGACGCAATCGGCTTGAAAATACAAGACGACTGGAATGCAGAAATTGTAGAATAAAATTAGGAGATGATCTTGCATGTTTTCAGCTGTATTTGGCTCAGTTGAGCAGGGTATCATCTATGCGATCATGGCACTCGGAGTGTATCTGACATTCCGGGTGCTTGATTTTCCAGATTTAACAGTGGACGGAAGTTTTGTAACAGGCGCAGCGGTGGCTGCTACGATGATCGTCTTTGACTATCATCCGCTTGTTGCAACACTTACCGCGATCGTGGTAGGCTTTTTTGCTGGATGTATAACAGGTTTATTACATACCAAAGGAAAAATCAATCCACTTTTATCCGGAATCCTCATGATGATAGCTCTTTACTCGATAAACCTTCGGATAATGGGACTGACTACCGAAAGTTCAGTAGGCCGCCCAAATATTCCGCTATTAAATGCAGAAACGATTTTCAGTAAGTTCCAGGGATTCTGGAGTAATCTAGGTATTGACGGAATGATTAACGGCTTCTTATCAGGACTCGGCATAGAACATCTGCCTTCTACATGGGGAACATTATTCCTGATGATTCTCGTGGTAATTGTAATTAAATTTATTGCGGACTGGTTTTTACAGACTGAAGTCGGCTTGGCAATCCGCGCAACAGGCGATAATAAAAAAATGATTCGCAGTTTTTCTGCCAATACAGATACTCTCGTTATTCTCGGATTAGGTATTTCTAACGCATTAGTCGCTTTCTCAGGTTCTCTGATTGCGCAATACGGAAAATTCGCCGATAACGGGATGGGGATCGGTATGATCATCATCGGCCTGGCTTCTGTAATTATTGGAGAGGCAATATTCGGAACGAAAACTATTTTCCGTACGACATTGGCAGTCGTAATTGGTGCTGTCATTTACCGTATCGTACTCGGACTGTCACTGCGCGTAAAAATCCTGGATTCCGGAGACATGAAACTGATTACAGCAGTAATTGTAATTGCTGCTTTGATCATTCCGCAGATTTTGGAAAAGAGACGGGAAAAAGCACGTAAAGCGAAAAGACAATCTGAACGAATTGCAATGAAAGCATCACAAGGGGGTCACAGCATTGTTGAAACTGGACCAAATCAATAAAATTTTTAATGAAGCGACTCCGGATGAAAAAGTGGCGCTCGACCAGATCAACCTGCATTTAAAGCCGGGCGACTTCGTTACGGTGATCGGCAGTAACGGAGCGGGGAAATCAACAATGATGAATATGATTTCCGGTGCCCTGACACCTGACTTCGGCAATATATTTATTGATAGTAAAAATGTTACGCGACTCCCAGAGTTTAAACGCTCCAAAATGATTGGCCGTGTGTTCCAGGATCCGATGGCGGGAACAGCGCCCGCTATGACGATTGAAGAGAATCTGGCGATGGCCTATTCACGTAATAAACGCCGTTCACTGCACCGCGGTGTAGATAAGAAACGAAAAGATTTATTCCGCACATCACTGGAAACGTTACATTTAAATCTCGAGAACCGAATGACGGCAAAAGTAGGACTGCTGTCAGGCGGGGAGCGGCAGGCGCTGTCACTGCTGATGGCGACATTTACACAACCGTCCATCCTGCTGCTTGACGAGCATACAGCAGCACTTGACCCGTCACGTGCCGAGCTGATCACTGACCTGACGAAGCGCCTGGTTGAGAAAGATCAGCTGACGACATTGATGGTTACGCATAATATGCAGCAGGCACTGGACCTCGGGAATCGTTTGATCATGATGGACAAGGGACAGATTATCCTGGAAGTAGGAGAAGAACAGAAACGGCATCTGACCATTGCGAAGTTAATGGATGAATTCCAGCGGATTCGCGGTGAACAATTAAACAGTGATGCTGCATTACTGTCTGTATAAATGAAAAGCCCCTGTTTTCCGCTATTGGGAAAACAGGGGCTGTTTCGTCTGCTCAGGCAAGATGTGCAATAGGTTTTTTGATTTCATACACCCAGTCAAATGGGTCGCTCTCTTTGCCTGTTTGAATATTCGTTAATGTATTGTACAGTTTAGCGGAAAGTTCACCCGTTTCACCGTTCCCGATAATCATTTTATAGCCATCCCAGTTCAGTTCGCCTACAGGGGAAATGACAGCAGCTGTTCCGGTGCCGAATACTTCTTCCAGTTCACCGCACTCATAGGCTGCACGGATTTCATCCATGGAGATTTTTCGTTCAGCGACCGGTATATTCCAGTGACGAAGCAGCTGTAAAATCGATTTTCGTGTAATGCCTTCCAAAATGCTGCCGTTGATTGCAGGCGTGACGACTTCACCATTAATTTTGAAGAAAATATTCATGCTGCCTACTTCTTCAACGTATTTACGTTCCGTGCTGTCGAGCCATAGAACTTGCGAATAGCCTTGTTTGTCTGCTGTTTCTTGTGCTTTTAAAGCAGCTGCATAGTTGCCTGCAGTTTTGGCGCTGCCTGTTCCGCCTTTAGCCGCACGGACAAATTCATTTTCCACGAGAATTTTGACAGGATGGATGCCTTCTTTGTAATACGAGCCGACAGGAGATAAAATTATATAGAATTGATATTTCTTTGCAGGAGCCACGCCCAGGAAAGCCTCTGTTGCAATGACGAATGGCCGAATGTAAAGTGAAGTTCCTTCCAGTGCAGGAATCCAATCCTGCTCTATTTGCAGTAACAGATTCAGTGCGTACAGCGCATTCGCCTCGTCGATACGCGGCATGCACAGTCGGTCCAGCGAGTAATTCAGGCGCTTCATATTTTCATCCGGACGGAACAGACGAATCGTCCCGTCTTCTGAACGATAAGCTTTCATGCCTTCAAAAACAGTCTGTCCGTAATGAAGAACGATTGCGGCTGGATCAAGCGTCAATGGTGCGTAAGGAGTAATACGGTGATTATGCCATCCTTTACCTTCTTCATAGTCTATAATTAGCATATGGTCGGTAAATGTTTTCCCAAAAACGAGTGTGCTGGGGTCCGGTTTTTCCTTTTTGCTTTGTGTTAATTGTATTTGCATAGGTAATCTCGTCATAATCATCAGATCTCCTCAAAGTGTAGAATATTCCGAAACTTCAATTCCGAATAGTGTAATTATACTGCTTTTTTCCAAAAAATAAAGTGAAAAGTTTGTCGTTTTTGAAAATTATTGTAGAAAGGACAGAGATGAAATGAAAAAGGTACTGATTATCGGGGCTGGAATCGCCGGAGTATCCGCCGCTTATCACTTGTCAGCACAACAGGCGGAAGTCGTGCTGGTCGACAGACAGGAGCCGGGGCAGGCAACAAAAGCTGCAGCAGGCATTATTTGTCCATGGGCCTCTCAACGGCGAAATAAAGCATGGTACGCGCTGGCGTCAGCAGGTGCTGCGTATTATCCTGAACTCATCCGTTCACTGGAAGAACAGGGAGAGATGGAGACAGGGTATAAAAAAGTGGGCGCTTTGGCGATTCATACGGATGTGAGCCGTCTGGAAAAGAAAGTGGACCTGTTGCATACAAGAAGAGAACAAAGCCCTGAAATTGGGGAAGTAGAGTTACTGGAACCTGGTCAGGCGGCGGTCTATTTTCCGGTTTTGTCAGAGGATTATTCAGCAGTCCGAATTTCAGGCGCAGCCAAAGTCGAGGGAGATAAACTGCGGGAGGCATTGGAGCGTGTCGCAGTAAAACGGGGCGTCCAACTGATCCGCGGCTCCGCAACTCCATATGCAGAAGATGGCGAAGTTCGAGGTGTCATGGTCAACGGAGAAATAGTAAAAGCGGATCAAATCATCGTTGCAGCGGGCGCCTGGGCGGGTGAATTTACAGAACCGCTCGGCAAGAAACTGCAAGTAGCCGGACAGAAAGCACAGATTCTTCACTTGCAGTCAGTTCATGAATCATCCGGCGACTGGCCGGTGATCATGCCGCCAAGCACCCAGTATCTTGTACCGTTCCAACATGGCAGATTCGTTGCAGGCGCGACACATGAAGATACAGATCACGTTACTATTCAGTCCACAGCCGGAGGCATAATGGAGATATTGGCGAATGCACTGCCGATTGCTCCCGCATTGCGTGAAGCGGAGCTGGCGGAGGTGCGTGTGGGCATTCGTCCGCATACTCCAAATTTTATGCCTGTGATCGGCCAGCTGCCTGATCATCCGCAAGTCTGGGTTGTCAATGGGCTCGGTTCATCCGGCTTAACGGTCGGACCATTGCTCGGGAAGCTGTTATCAAAATTGGTACTTGGTGAAGAAACAGGATGGAATCTGGAAAGCTATGCTGTTGAGCAAATAATTGAAGATGCGCATTGAACAAAGCACGCAGAATGCTTATTATGAAGATAGAGCCATTGAACGGTTAGGGGGAAGATGGACATGAGAAGATATGTTTCGTATTCAGAAGAAGTAAAGGAAGCGATGAAGTACGGTAAACCGCTTGTTGCATTGGAATCCACTATTATCACGTATGGTATGCCGTATCCTGAAAATGTCAAAGCGGCCCGGGAAGTTCAGCAAATCATACGGGACAATGGGGCAGTTCCAGCAACGATTGCTATTATGGACGGGAAAATTAAAATCGGCCTGACTGACGAAGAACTGGAGCGATTTGGTGACAGTAAGGGGGTTGTCAAAGCTTCCAGACGGGATATCAGTTATTTAATCGCAACGAAACAGCCCGGAGCCACAACAGTCGCAGCTTCGATGTTTTTCGCGGACTTGGCACGTATCCGTGTGTTCACGACAGGGGCCATCGGGGGTGTACACCGCGGTGCGGAGAAAACAATGGATATTTCCGCCGATCTTGAGGAATTTGCACGTACGAGCGTGGCGGTCGTCTGCTCAGGCGCCAAGTCAATATTAGATCTTGGCAAGACGCTTGAATACTTGGAAACAAAAGGTGTGCCTGTTATGGGATATAAAACGGATATATTTCCTGCCTTTTATACAAGAAGCAGCGCGCATCATGTAGATTACCGTATGGATGAAATCGATATGATGGCAGAAATGCTGAGGGTTAAATGGAATTTGGGTTTGGAGGGCAGTGCCATCATCGCCAATCCAATTCCAGAAGAATACGCAATGGATCAGGAGTATATGGATAAACTGGTTTCAGATGCACTTGCAGAGGCGGAACAATCAGGTGTCAGCGGAAAAAATCTCACACCGTATATGCTGAAAAAAGTGCAGGAAATGACAGGCGGGAAAAGCCTGGATGCTAATATTGCATTAGTAAAAGCGAATGCGGAACTTGCCGCAAAACTGGCAGTCAGTTTTAACGGGAATTAATAAAGACAGGTTGTGAACAGTTGAAAGTAGTATCTTGGAATGTCAACGGGATCAGGGCTTGTGTAAAGAAAGGGTTCGTAGATTTTTTTGAACAAGCACAGGCAGATATTTTTTGTATACAGGAAATTAAATGTCAGCAGGGACAAATAGATCTTTCGTTTGAAGGCTATGAATCCTATTGGAACTATGCAGTAAAAAAAGGCTATTCAGGAACTGCGGTGTTTACGAAAAAAAAGCCGCTATCTGTTCGTTATGGCTTGAATGATCAGGATTTTGAAGAGGAAGGGCGTGTGCTGACGCTGGAATTTGATACGTTTTTCCTCGTCAACAGTTATACACCGAATGCACAGCGTGATTTAGCGCGTCTGCCGTATCGTCTGGCTTGGGAAGACGAATTGCTCGTCCATTTAACCGCACTGGATGCGATGAAACCCGTCATCTATTGCGGCGATCTGAATGTCGCACACGAAGAAATCGATATTCGCAATGTGAAATCCAATATAGGAAATTCAGGATTTACGGAACAAGAGCGCGGAAAAATGACACGCCTTCTGAATGCGGGATTTCTTGATACATTCCGTTATATGAATCCTGATCAGGAAGGAGCCTATACGTGGTGGTCGTATATGCGTGATGTGAGAGCAAGAAATATCGGGTGGCGTATTGATTACCTCATTATTTCTGAACGTCTCGGGCCGGCTCTGCAAACGGCTTCCATTCATTCAGAAGTGTTGGGCAGCGATCATTGTCCTATTTCTGCAGAATTTTTAATGTAATAAAAAGAGGCTGGGACAAAACTAAAAATAAAGTCCGTTCCCCTGCGCTCCAAAAGGCACGCTTTCCGCGGGGCGCGCTTGAGCCTCCTCGTCGCTGGCGCTCCTGCGGGGTCTCAACATTCGCGCTAAATCCCGCAGGAGTCGGCCTTTTTCCGCTCCGGTCCACTCAAATGCTTTGCAAAGTATTTATTAAAAAATAGACATAAAAAAGCGTAAGGGAAAACTCCTTTACGCTTTTTTCATATTATGTCCCAGTCTCTTTTGTCATGAAGCCTCCATATCTGCTTCTTGTGAAATATACCGTCTCTTCCCCGCGTACATACCGCTTACAAATAGTATGGCTGCGATGACAAGAAACGTGTAAAGCGGCAATGTCCATGAACCTGAATAATCGTGAAGCGAACCGAACAGAACCGGTCCGACTGCCGCCAGCAGGTAGCCGATAGACTGTGCCATGCCGGAGATTGATGCTGCCTGTGCCGGAGTGCTGGTGCGCAATGTAAAGAACATCATTGCCAGTCCGAATGCGGAACCGCCTCCGAGGCCAATGAAAATCATCCACAGCGCTGTCAGACTTTCGCTGCCGAATTGTACACCTCCATAACCAATCAGATAACAGGCAAAAACGCCTATTACAAGTCCGCGTTGATCGTGCACTTTATCCGCAATCACTGGTATGATAAACATCATGGGCAATTGTGCGAGCTGAACGAGTGCAAGCATCCATCCAGCGGCCTCGTCCGTCATTCCGCCAGTCTGCAATACAACCGGAATCCATGATGCAGTCGTATAGAATAGAAAGGACTGCAGTCCCATGAAGACGGTGATGCTCCACGCCAGCGGTGAACGCAAGAGCGGCGCGGCGGGCTTCGTTTTCTTATTCTTTTGTGCCGTTTTGACAATTTCCTTTTTCTTTAGTATCTGAGGAATCCATACAATAATGGCCAGAAATGTGATGACACCCCATATTCCAAGCGCTCCCTGCCAGCCATAGGAAGTCTGATTAGCAATTGGAGCTGCGATGCCTGAAGCCAGAGTTGCGGATATGCTCATTGACACTGAATACAGTCCTGTCATCAATCCGATATGTAAAGGGAAACTGAGTTTGAGAAGACTCGGCAGGAGTACGTTTGCAAAAGCGATTCCTACTCCGATTAAAAATGTGCCGATCAGCAGCAGCGTACTGTTGCCGATGGAACGCATAATGATTCCGAGCAATAAAATGATCATCGAATAGAAAAGTGTGCGGGATAATCCATAACGTTTTGCTAAACGCGGCGTAAAAGGTGATACAATGGCGAATGCCAGTAATGGGATCGTAGTCAGAAATCCTGCCAGCGAATTGGTAATCTGCAGCTGGTCACGGATGTTTCCGATGATAGGTCCTACCGAAGTAAGCGGTGAACGGATCGTGGCGGCTAAAAACAAAATGCCCGCCAGCAATATCCACTGACTTTTCGGGAAATGCAAATGTTTACTAGGTCGTTCTTTTTCCATCTTGAAGCCTCCTGTATTCCTTGAAGATCATTCTGAGAAGTATGCAGCTGAATCAGCAGAAAGGAGATTCCTTTGTGGAGTACTTGCTCATAGTCTTTATAAATGTTATCACACCGATGCTCATTTTATTAGCAATTGGCGTGGTATTGCAAATAAAGTTTACTTTTAATGTGAAAGCACTGGGGAATATTTTAACATACTGTCTGATTCCCGCTGCTGTTTTCATGAATTTATATCACACGGTTATTGATGTGGAAGTTTTAGTGGATGTATTACTCTTTGTTCTATTATTCTCAACTTGTTTACTAATTACAGGTCATTTTTTCAGTAAAATTCTGCGCCTTAACCGTCAGCAGACGGCCGTGATGAAGAACAGCATCGTCCTGATCAACTCAGGAAACTATGGATTGCCTGTCAGCCAGCTGGTCTTCCATGCGGATCCGCTCGGAGTTTCGATACAAATTGTCCTGATCGTCTATCAAAACCTGCTGACCTATTCATATGGCCTGTATAACCTGGTTGCCTCAACTCAATCGGGCACCGAGATTGTGAAGCAGTTTCTCAGGATGCCGATTATTCATGCGCTTTGGCTTGGAGCGCTGCTCAATCTGGCAGATATAAGGCTGCCCCAATTTGTTGAGCTGCCGATCAGCCATCTTTCGGATGCTTTCATTGCCATCGCATTAATCACGCTGGGCGCACAGTTGGCGCAAATTCAAGTGAAGTCGCTGTGGAACCGCCTCATTTTCCTCAGTGCGCTTGGCCGTCTTATCATTTCACCAGTTGCGGCGCTGTTATTAATTTTGCTGTTACAGATAGACGGTGTAACAGCGCAGTCATTGTGGATCGCAAGCTCGTTTCCTACGTCAAGGAACAGTTCCACGCTGGCGCTTGAGTACGATGTAGAATCCGAACTTGCGGCCCAAATTGTACTTTTTAACACTGTAGCCAGCAGTTTTACAGTAGGTGTAGTGATTTATCTTTCGTCTTTATTGTTTGGGTAGGGTCAGCAGCGGCTGCATGAATACAGGTCAGATGCACGCCTTTGGCCGGCAAGGAATTTGACAGGTGCATATTGAGAATCTTCTGCTTACAAAGAATCGCAGCCAAACCGACCTGACTTTTTGTCCAGAATATGTCCATCTGCCGGCAACTTTAAACCTATCAATCTAAATGGTAAATATTCGTATTGAAAATTTGTCGAATCATGCTATACTGATAGCATTCAGTTAAATAAGACTCATATAATCACGGGAATATGGCCCGTAAGTTTCTACCGGTTTACCGTAAATGAACCGCCTATGGGGAGAATGAAAAGCAGCTTTTTTTGTCGTTTGACGGAAAAATGCTTTTTCATTTTTACAAGCGTACACGCCGCTCTCTCATAGTGTTATATGGGAGTAGGGCGTATACGCTTTTTTTATTCGTAAAATTGAAGGGAGCACAACAGCGTGGAGTTGCTAAAAGACAAGATTCGACAAGAAGGTAAAGTATTATCGGAAGAGGTACTGAAGGTTGATTCATTTTTGAATCATCAAATCGATCCATTACTGATGCAGGAAATCGGCAAAGAGTTCGTGCGACGTTTCAGCGAACATAACATCACGAAAATCATCACGATTGAATCTTCAGGAATTGCTCCTGCAACAATGGCGGGAATGATTTTAGGGGTGCCTGTAGTGTTTGCCAGAAAACGCAAATCTTTAACGCTGACGGATCATTTGTACTCCGCAAAAGTGTATTCATTCACAAAGAAAGAAACCAGTGATATTTCGGTTTCAAAAGATTTCATAACGAAAGAAGATACCGTCCTGTTAATTGATGATTTCCTTGCAAATGGTCAAGCGGCACTTGGGCTGATAGATATTGCACAACAGGCGGGGGCGACAATCGCGGGAGTTGGAATTGTCATTGAAAAATGTTTTCAGCAAGGCGGAGACTTGATACGTAAAACAGGAGTGCGCCTGGAATCATTGGCAGAGCTTCAATCTCTGCAGAACGGCCAGGTCCAGTTCGTCGGGGAGGAAACTGACTGATGAAAACTACGCTTCTTGGTTTTCAGCATTTACTGGCAATGTATGCAGGTGCAGTATTGGTGCCGCTCATCGTTGGAACGCAGATTGGGTTAACGCCGACACAGCTTACTTATCTGGTTTCAATTGATATATTGATGTGCGGTGTAGCGACCTTGTTACAAATATCACGCAATAAGTATTTTGGAATCGGATTGCCCGTTGTTCTAGGCTGTACGTTCACAGCAGTCGGTCCGATGATTTTAATTGGCAATGACTATGGTATATCCGCAATTTACGGTGCGGTTATGGCTTCGGGGGCAATTATCTTTGTAATCAGCCGATTTTTCGGAAGTCTTGTGAAGTTTTTCCCTCCAATCGTCACTGGTTCCGTTGTGACGATCATCGGAATCACTTTAATTCCTGTTGCCATCAATAATATGGGCGGCGGACAGGGTGCCGAGGATTTCGGTTCGATGACCAATATCAGTTTGGCTTTCGGTACGTTATTATTCATCGTGCTGATGTTCAGGTTCACGTCAGGATTTATGCAGTCCATTGCAATTCTGCTAGGGCTGGTCGGCGGTACGCTTGCAGCAGTATTACTCGGCATTGTGGACTTTTCGAATGTGCAGGATGCTTCTTACGTGCATATGGTGATGCCGTTTTATTTGGCAACACCGACATTCCACTTCCTGCCCATTGCGATTATGACACTCGTGGCAATGGTGTCACTTGTGGAATCAACAGGTGTATATTTTGCACTCGGTGATATTTGTGAAGAAGAAATTGATCAGAAAAAATTGGAAAGAGGGTATCGTGCGGAAGGGCTGGCTTCAGTGATCGGCGGTATTTTCAACGCTTTCCCTTATACAACGTTCTCTCAAAATGTCGGTCTGATGCAATTATCCGGTGTGAAGTCACGCCGTGTGATATTGGTGACGGCTATTATGCTGATTTCACTGGGCTTTCTGCCAAAAGTTGCTGCACTGGCAACGATCATCCCCAATGCGGTTCTTGGCGGGGCGATGGTGGCAATGTTCGGAATGGTCGTCTCGCAAGGAATCAAGATGCTCAGTCCTGTCATTTCGATAAGCCAGGACAATGCAATGATCGTCGCATGTTCTGTCGGCATCGGCCTTGGCGTTGCAGTAGTGCCGGATCTGTTTAATGAATTACCGAAAAACTTGCAAATTTTAACAAGCAACGGAATTGTGCTCGGCAGTATTACAGCGATCTTCCTGAATATCATTTTCAATATGACGCCTTCTAAGAAAAGACAAGCTGCTGAAAAAGCTGACACTCCAAAAACGATGCCTCTTAGCATGAAAGAAGGACCGGCTTCTGTTCTGGCAAGCGCAACAGCAGACCATAAATAACTAAAGCGGATGGGACATAAGCAGGTAATTCAGTGTGATTTCCCATTAGTAAATTAACACCGCGTAAAACCAGAGTTCGTACAACTTGGTTTTACGCGGTTTTTTTATTTGAGTGCGTGCAGCCTCAAACTCTTTTATATCGCTTACACCCGATGCTCTTCATAACGGTGCGGCACGGTCGCTTTTATTAACTGTTTCAATATCTCGGGGTCTGTCGGTGTGTCATATGCCTGCAATGACTCCCGCAGCTGCTCCGGCGTTCTGGAGCCGATCAGCGCAGAGGCTGCAACAGGCTCTTTAAGCGCGAAGGCAAGGGCATAGGCATGCAGGTTATCGGTTTGATCAAAAAGTGTTTTTACGGTTTGCTGCAAATCTGACGATGTATAAGACGCGAAACCGTCAGTTTTCTGTATGCGCTTCATTCCTTCTGCTGTCAGTAATCCTTTTGCCAATGTTCCGCGTGTGACAACAGACGCGCCGTGTTCTGCAATCAGCGGGAAATACTCTTCAGGACGGCGGTCTAACAAATTATATTGCATCATGACAGAAACGGCATTACTGCTGCGCAGGAAACGGTCGATGACAGCCGGCCGAATGCTTGATATGCCGTATTCACGAATGACACCTTCTTTCTTCAGCGTCTCAAACGCCTCAATTGTTTCATCCGCATCGTCTTCCATTGTACCGCCATGGAGCTGGTACAGGTCGATATAATCAAGCTGCAGCCGCTGCAGGCTCTGTTTAACCGCGTCCATAATATGTTCTCTGGAGGGATCCCATGTCCAAGACTCCCCTTCAGATGTCCACTTATTTCCTGCTTTTGTTGCAATGACCAGATCCTGACGCTTTTCTTTCAGCACGTTTCCTATAAGTTCTTCGTTCGTTCCTTTATTATACAGATCTGCTGTATCAAAGTAGTTGATGCCGCTCTCGATCGCTTCATCCAGGACTGAACGAGCCGCTTCGAGTTCGGCCGGCAGCGACATGCATCCTAAACCGAGTTCAGAAACAAGCAGATCACTGGAACCGATTGTACGCTTCTTCATGTGCTTCACTCCTTTAGCTTTCATGGTACAATGAAAGCAGGAAAGAAAACCAATGGAAAGGGTTGGGTGCTGAATGAAGTTTGAAGAACGGACCCTCTCAACAAAACAGATATTTGCAGGCAAAATCATTTCGCTGCAAGTGGATGAAGTAGAACTGCCTGATGGAAAACTTGCGAAAAGAGAGTTAGTGAAACACCCTGGTGCCGTTGCAATTATCGCCTTGACTGAAGATAAAAAGATCGTGCTGGTGGAACAGTTCAGAAAGGCGCTTGAACGAACGATGCTGGAGATTCCCGCTGGTAAAATCGAACCCGGTGAAGAGCCGGAACTCACCGCCAGACGGGAACTGGAAGAAGAGACGGGATACCGTGCAAAATCATTCAAATATTTGCAGACATTCTCCACGTCTCCCGGATTTGCCGATGAAATTATTCACTTGTACATAGCGGAGAATCTCGTTAGGATTGAACATCCTGCAGCCGGCGATGAAGATGAATTCATCGAAGTGCTGGAAGTATCCGTAAAAGAAGCGGAAGAACTGATTGCGAACGAACGGATTTATGATGCCAAGACAGTTGCTGCAGTCTGGTATGTAAAAAACCTATAAATGATTGAGCTATTTTAGATCGGACAAGCATATGTTGTAGAAACGATGCGGAGGTGTCCTATTTATGGCTCGATCATTGTCTTTTATCTATTTGTTCGTTATACTCGCAATCAGTTATATAGGAGGAGCTTTATTATTCAGGGAGTGGCCGGTCACTTCACTTGAACAGATCGTCGGTTTATACGATCAGCGTGTAGTAATGGGAGCTGAAGCGGCTTTATGGTCACCTGTAGCTGTGACATTGAGCTTTGTAGTGCTCGCCATCATTCTGTCAAAATATAAAAGGGTCCGTTTTATGACTATGTTTCTAGGTGCGGTTAAATGCACCCTTTTTGGCTTGTCGTCCACCTATTTACTGTCGACAGGCTTGAAACTGTTAACGTACACGGTTTGGTGGTTCCCATTCCAGCTGATCAGCTGTTTGCTGTTTCTTATATTATGCACAGTTCTGAACCCGCCATTTTTTGTCGCACCGGCCGTCAGGAAAGACCGTCCGCTAACGGCAGTGCCGCTTCTGATTGGCTTACTGCTGATCACGCAGCTGCTGGAACTATCGGTCTTTCATTTCATAAAGTAATTTCCTCTATACCACATTATGAACGGAACGTTTCCTTTCTATTGTCATCTGGAACGACAGTTTGGTATAATGGAATCAATTTGAGGGGGGCGTCGTATGGAGAGCCGAATTGAACGAATCAAGAAGCAATTGCACGGGGCCAGCTACAAGTTGACGCCTCAGCGTGAAGCGACTGTAGCAGTTCTTCTGGAAAATGAAGAAGACCATTTAAGTGCAGAAGACGTTTTCTTGCTTGTGAAAGAAAAAGCACCCGATATCGGTCTTGCGACTGTATATCGCACATTGGAATTATTAACCGAACTGAAGGTTGTCGATAAAATTAACTTTGGAGATGGTGTGGCGCGCTATGACTTGCGTGAGGAAGGGGCAGCCCGTTTCCACCATCACTTGATTTGCCTTGAATGCGGAACAGTCGATGAAATTCAAGAAGACTTACTTGGCGAAGTGGAAAAAGTCGTGGAAGGCCGGTATGGATTCACGGTGAAAGATCACTGGCTGACATTTCACGGGATTTGTAAACGCTGTAAAGCCAAGGATGAACAGCCAGAGAAAGAAAATGACGACAAAGGGATGGCCTAAGCGCTGTCCTTTTTTAGTTTTTACATAGAAAGGAGGCTGCGTCATGAGAGATGCAAAGTTTGCTTTAGAAGATTATGTGCATTTTCTCACTGTGGAAAGGCAGCTCGCTCAAAATACAGTAAAATCGTATGAGCGAGATCTCACAGCCTACTTGCGATTCATAGAAAGCCTGTCAGTGGAAACACTCGATGCGATTGATCGGGCAACAGTTCTGCAATATTTACAGAAACTGAAAGACAGCGGGAAATCGAGCCGCACATTATCCAGGCATATTTCGTCCATTCGTTCTTTCCATCAATTTTTAGTGAGAGAGCAAGTGACTACGCATGATTGTACAATTCATATCGAATTGCCGAAAATCGAACAAAAATTGCCGGATATTCTTTCCATTCCTGAAATAGAGCGGCTGATTGACGCGGTAGATGGCAACACTTTTCAAGGAATGCGTGATATTGCGTTACTGGAATTGTTATATGGAACAGGAATGAGGGTAAGTGAATTGATAGCGATTGATTTGGCTGATCTTCACCTGACAATGGGGTTTGTCCGGGTTTTTGGAAAAGGAAGCAAGGAGCGGATTGTGCCGCTGGGACGCGGAGCGGTTGAGGCCTGCACAAAATATCTGAATGAAGCCCGGCCCGGCCTGACCGGTGATACGGAAGCATTATTCCTCAACATGCATGGAAGACGGCTGACGAGACAGGGCTGCTGGAAAATCCTGAAAGAGGCAGGGGAGAAGGCGTACATTCAAAAAGCCATTACTCCACATTTATTGCGGCATTCATTCGCCACTCATTTGATTGAAAACGGAGCCGACTTGCGCGCGGTTCAGGAAATGCTCGGTCATGCGGACATTTCTACTACACAGCTGTATACGCATGTCAGCAAAAAACGCCTGAAAGATGTGTATAGCATGTACCATCCCCGGGCGTAAACTATTATTACTGGAGGTTTTTATATGGAAAAATTACGTTATAACCGGATTCATTTAATCGTGCTTGATTCAGTAGGCATTGGCGAAGCACCGGACGCGGAGGCATTCGGCGACGTCGGCTCCAATACTCTCGGCCATATCGGTGAAGAAATGGATGGGCTGAATATGCCGAACCTTGAACGTCTGGGACTTGCTAATATTGCACCGATAAAAGGACTTTCACCGCAAAAAGAAGCACAGGCGTATTATACCAAAATGGAAGAAGCATCTGTCGGGAAAGATACGATGACGGGGCACTGGGAGATTATGGGCTTGCTGATCGATAAGCCGTTTAAAGTGTATCCAAATGGCTTCCCGAAAGAATTGATCGATGAGCTTGAACTGAAGACCAGCAGAAAAGTTATCGGCAATAAACCGGCCAGCGGAACTGAAATTATCGAAGAACTCGGTGAGGAGCATATGCAGACCGGTGCAATCATTGTCTATACATCGGCGGACCCTGTAATGCAGATCGCAGCACATGAAGATGTCATTCCCATTGAAGAGCAGTACCGCATTTGTGAAATCGCCAGGGAACTTACATTGCAGCCTGAATACCTCGTTGGCCGCATCATTGCACGTCCGTTCATCGGGGAGCCTGGTGCGTTCACGCGCACAACAAACCGTCATGATTATGCATTAAAGCCATTTGGAAAAACGGTGATGAACGAGTTAAAGGATGGCGGCTACGACGTTATCGCAATCGGCAAAATCGCTGATATTTATAACGGTGAAGGGATAACGGAAGCTGTGCGCACGACAGGAAATATGGACGGCGTGGACAAGTTGGTATCCGTGATGCAAAAAGAATTTGAAGGTTTGAGTTTTGTCAATTTGGTGGACTTCGATGCCCTCTACGGACACCGGAGAGACCCGATCGGCTATGGTAAAGCGCTTGAGGAATTCGATGCGCGCATGCCGGAAATTTTGGCAGCGTTGAAACCGAATGATTTGTTAATCATTACTGCAGATCACGGCAATGACCCGATTCATGAAGGAACAGATCATACGAGAGAGTACGTGCCGCTGCTCGTTTATTCACCGTCCCATAACGGAGGGGGCAGCCTGCCGATCCGCAAGACATTCTCAGATATCGGCGCAACGATTGCGGATAACTTCAGAGTGAACAGACCCGAGCACGGCGAAAGTTTTTTATCTTCAGTAGCCGGGGAGGACTGACATCATGATGCGTATGGTAGATATCATTGAAAAAAAGCGTGACGGCGAAGAACTGTCCAAACAAGAAATTGAGTTTTTCGTGACAGGCTATACTGACGGCACAATTCCTGATTACCAGGCAAGCGCCTTTCTGATGGCCATTTATTTCCGAAAAATGACAGCGGAAGAACAAGGTCATTTGACGATGGCTATGTCGGAATCAGGCGATCAGATTGATCTGTCTGCTATAGAAGGCGTGAAAGTGGATAAACACTCTACCGGCGGCGTAGGAGATACAACGACGCTAATTCTCGCACCTCTTGTGGCTGCATGCGGTGTGCCCGTTGCTAAAATGAGCGGCCGCGGTCTCGGTCATACCGGGGGAACGCTTGATAAGCTGGAGGCGATTGAAGGTTTCCATGTAGAAATTTCAACCGAACAATTTATTCAGCAAGTGAATGATTTGAAAATCGCTGTCATTGGACAAAGCGGCAATTTAACGCCGGCAGATAAAAAGCTGTACGCGCTGCGGGATGTCACAGCGACAGTAAACAGCATTCCGCTTATCGCGAGCTCTATTATGAGTAAAAAGCTTGCGGCGGGTGCGGACGCTATTGTATTGGATGTGAAAACCGGTGCCGGAGCATTCATGAAGACGCTGGAAGACTCAAAGCAGCTAGCTGACGCCATGACGGCGATCGGCAATGAAGTCGGCCGAAATACAAGTGCAGTCATTTCGGATATGAGTCAGCCGCTCGGATTTGCAATTGGAAACGCGCTTGAAGTAAAAGAGGCGATTGATACGCTGAAAGGAAAAGGTCCGGCTGATTTGACAGAGCTCTGTCTGGTGCTCGGCAGTAAAATGCTGCTCGCTGCAAACAAAGCGAAAACCGAAGAAGATGCCCGCGCACAATTACAGACTGTCATGGAAAATGGAGATGCGCTGCGTTTGTTCGGTTCGCTGATCAAAGCACAGGGCGGCAATGCAGACGTGGTGGATAACACGAGTCTGTTGCCGCAAGCCCGGTATCAGATCGAGGTTCCTGCTGTAAAGAGCGGCTATGTATCGGCAATCGACGCTGACGAAGTAGGGGTAGCCGCAATGCTCTTGGGCGCAGGGCGTGCGACGAAAGAAGACGTAATTGATTTGGCTGTCGGAATTGTGCTGTGCAAGAAAATTGGTGACTATGTGGAAAAGGGAGAAGCGCTCGCCATACTGCATACCAACAAACAGCACGCAGAAGATTCAATAAATCTTCTTAAGGAACATATGCATATATCATCAGAGAAAACAGCGGCACCGCCTTTAATATATTCATTGTAATACAGAAAAGCCATGTGTCTGAAAGGTTTCAGGAAATTGAACCTTTCAGAACACATGGCTTTTTTGTTGTCTATGTGTAAAAACGATTTTGACTGTACATACTCTTGTGTAGCCCGGCGGGAGTGATGATATAACGTCGCTGAAGATGCTCAGACGACGGCGAATCGTTCGCCAAGGACTGCCTGGCCTGTTCACATTACTTCGCTGTCCGCCTGCAAAGCACTTCAATTGGAAAGGGATAGAACAAACGGTGACGTAGTTTTACATGATGCTTTTTCCTGAACTGTAATTGCGGTCATGGTCATTTCCGAGTGGCATCTTCTTAAAAAATCTCTGTCACAACGTAAGAAGTTTTAGGGATGGATGACTAGTTTTGTCAAAACTAAAGGATATGGGTTCTAAATGTGCGACAATGCCTTCATGAAGGAGGCGTATCCACAAATGGCAACTATTACACAACTGGAAAATGGCATCGTGCTAATCACACTCGCAGGTGAATTGGACAATCACGAAGCCAATCAAATTAGAGAAGAAGTATCTACCGCTATATTCACAGGAAGTACACGTGCTATCATCTGGGACCTATGTCAATTGGGATTCATGGACAGCGCAGGAATCGGACTCATACTCGGAAGAATGCGCGACCTCGTCCCCGTCAATGGAGAAACACTTATATTGAACCCTTCTCCGACAATGGAGAAACTATTCCAATTCTCAGGACTGGGTGATGCCATCAGAAACTGTACAGTCGAAGAAGCAATCGACGAAATCGGAGGGGTTGTACATGAAAAATGAATTGACCTTATCGTTTCTGGCGATAGAACAAAATGAGGCGCTTGCAAGGATGGCGCTTACTTGCTTTATTGCCCCGCTGGATCCGACGCTGGAAGAACTGTCAGAATTCAAAACAATCGTTTCAGAAGCTGTCACCAATGCGATTATTCATGGCTATGAATGTGACGGTAAAAGCATGGTAACCATCCGCGCGACGATTGACGACCGCTCTGTGAAAATGACTGTCGAAGATGAAGGCATGGGAATATTCGACGTAGAGCAAGCGATGGAGCCGATGTTTACAACCAAGCCGCAAATGGAGCGTTCGGGTATGGGCTTTACCATTATGGAAAGTTTCTCGGATTGTATCCGTGTAGATTCTACCCTTGGAAACGGGACTATCGTGACGTTTGAGAAGAGTTTTTCTCCCGTCACAGAAGTAAGTAGAATGAGGTGACGTATGGAAGCATCTGTTGAGAAGCAACACGCTCTATTGTCACAAGAAAAAATGCGGGAGCTCATCAAAGAATCACAAGCGGGTGACAAAGAAGCCAGACGAATGATGGTGGAAGGAAATACGAGACTGGTATGGTCCATCGTTCAACGCTTCGCTTCGCGTGGTGCGGATTTAGAAGATTTATTTCAAATTGGCTGTATCGGCTTGATGAAATCAATAGATAAGTTCGATCTTTCGTATGAAGTGAAGTTTTCAACGTATGCAGTACCGATGATTGTAGGGGAAATTCAGCGGTATCTCCGCGATGACGGCATGGTGAAAGTCGGCCGGACAATCCGGGAACTGAGTTATAAGATACGTCACGCAACGGATGACTTTATTAAGAAAAATGGCCGTTCACCGTCAATCTCAGAAGTGGCGGAAGTGCTGGAAGTGAAGCTGGAAGACATTATTTTGGCGTCTGATGCACTGCGGGACCCTGCTTCTCTCAATGAACAGCTGTATGAAAGTGACGGCGACAGTCTGACACTGATGGATCAGCTCCGTGACGACCGCTCGGAACGCGTCTTCGACCATATTCCGTTGCGCGATGTGATTACACGCTTGAATAAACGCGATCAGACGATCATCTATATGCGTTACTATCTTGACTACACACAAAGTGATATTGCCAAACGGATCGGAATATCGCAAGTGCAAGTATCACGTTTGGAAAAGAAGATTTTATCACAAATGAAAACTTGGATGGGTGCGGATGCGGAAGAAGCACTCGAGAAGGTGAGGAGACCATAATTTGACCGAAAATCTATTTACGTCTATACGAGAAGGGGAACGGTGGTTCATCAGCCAGTTTGGCGAAGACGAAACATTTGATGCGACCAAACGGCTGATCCACCTGTGGGATAGAGAGATACTACTTCTGTATATGAACGGTTTAGTAGATGGAGAGGTCTTAACAACCTTACTGACAGAAATGCAGTACCGCAATGAATTGTATACAAGTAACACTGACGAAAATATTGACAAGGCTTTGATGGATTACTTCCCGTATCATGCGCTGGAAATAGTAAAAGACGAAGATTCGCTTGCCAAAGTAATACTGAGCGGTTTAGCTGTCTTTGTCATGAAAGACGGTTTTACATTTGCGCTGGACGTGCGTTCATACCCAGGGAGAAATCCTGAAGAACCCGATACGGAAAAAGTTATACGCGGTTCAAGAGATGGTTTTACAGAAAATATTCTGATGAACACATCATTGATCCGCAGACGTTTGCGGGCAACGGAACTGCGTTTTGAAATGCACGAAACGTCTGTAAAAGGCAAAACGGATATCGCGATCGCCTTTTTGAAAGGTGCTGCCAGTGAAGAGCATTTGGATTTTGTCAGACAACGTCTTGATCAGTTAAAAACGGACGGACTGACGATGACCGATAAATCACTGGAAGAATTTCTATTCAAACAAGGCTTTCATCCGATGCCGTTTGTCCGTTATACCGAACGTGCCGATATTTGCGCGGCGCATCTGCTCGAAGGTCATATCGCGATTATCGTTGATACATCGCCTTCGGTCATATTGGTGCCTGTCACACTCGTCCATCATCTTCAGCATGCAGAAGAGTACAGGCAGGCGCCGCTGATTGGGACATTCATTCGTCTGGTGCGTTTTACGGGAACATTTTTCAGTCTCGTCATGCTGCCGTTCTGGTATTTGCTGTCGACGGAAAAACATTTCGTTCCGGAGGCAATTAAGTATATCGGACCAAATGAATGGGGGGAAGTCCCTCTGTTCGTGCAGCTGATGCTGGCGGATGTCGGTATTGAAATACTGCGTATGGCAGCGATTCATACGCCGACACCGCTGTCTACCGCAATGGGGCTGGTCGCCGCGATCGTCATCGGGCAAGTGGCGATTGACGTGGGGTTATTTTCTTCGGAAGTCGTGCTGTATGTGGCAGTCAGTGCAATTTTGACATTTGCTATACCTTCATTTGAATTAAGCATCACAACAAAAGTATTCCGTATTTTCTTATTGGTTTCGACGGCACTGCTTGGCGCTCCGGGCTTTTTCATTGCGTCTGCTGTAATTTATTACTATCTGTGTTCTTTAAAGCCAATGAATGTGCCGTATTTGTGGCCGTTTACCCCGTTCTTCCCGAAAGCGATGCTGCGTGTCTTGATTCGTTTCCCTATGACAATCGATGACCCTCGGCCGTTCATTACAGATTCACCGAACCGTGACAGGATGTCGTAAGCTGTTGTTCTGATTCTTGCATGCCGTTGCCACTATCCGTCCTCTTGTGATAAAGTTATCTGAGAGAATTCGGGAGGGGTTTGGGACATGCATCTTTATGGAACACAGGCCGTGAATGAAAACGGCCACCTGACAATTGGCGGAGTAGACGTTACTGAACTGGCATCACAATACGGGACACCTGTCATGGTGTACGATACGGAATTAATTAAATCGCGCGCGCAGGCGTTCAAAGAAACGTTTGAGAGAAAAAATATTGACGCCCAGGTTGCCTATGCAAGCAAGGCGTTCTCTTCGATTGCCATGTATCAGCTGGCAGATCAGCAGGGACTCTCTCTGGATGTAGTATCAGGCGGAGAATTGTTTACTGCGGCAGCAGCAGGATTCCCGCGTGAACGGATTCATTTCCACGGCAATAATAAAAGCCGTGAAGAAATTGAGTATGCGTTTGACGAGGAAATCGGCTGTATTGTAGTTGATAATTTCTTGGAAATCGATCTTATTAAAGAAATAGCTGAAAAACGCGAGCAGTCCATGAATGTATTAATTCGCGTAACGCCGGGCATTGAGGCGCATACTCATGATTATATTACAACAGGCCAGGAAGACTCAAAATTCGGTTTTGATTTGAAAAATGGTCAAACAGATCAGGCATTTTTGGCATTGTATGATCATGAATATATCCGTTTTCTTGGTATGCACTGTCATATCGGATCACAGATTTTTGAAACTGATGCGTTTCGTTTCGCAGCAGAAGTGCTGATGGAAAGAATGGCAGAGTGGCGAAAAGACTATCAGTTTATCTGTCCTGTCTTGAATTTAGGCGGCGGTTTCGGTATTCGCTATACAGAAGAAGATACGCCCCTTGAGCCGGCTGTTTATGTGGAAGAAATGGCTGATGTGGTAAAAAGCATGGCGGAGGAAAGCGAATATCCGATTCCGCAAATTTGGATTGAGCCCGGCCGTTCACTTGTCGGCGATGCGGGAACAACGATTTATTCCGCAGGCAGCACAAAAGATGTGCCGGGCGTGCGTACATACGTAGCGGTGGATGGCGGTATGTCTGATAATATTCGTCCGGCTTTATACGATGCACCCTATTCCAGTGCGCTGGCCAACCGGATGAATGAACCGCATGACCGGCTATGGACCGTGGCGGGAAAATGCTGTGAGTCGGGTGACAAACTGATTGAACAGGCCGCGCTGCCGCAAGTGGAGACCGGTGATCTGTTGGCGGTCTTTTGTACAGGCGCATACACCTACTCGATGGCCAGCAACTACAATCGATTGCCGCGTCCTGCTGTTGTGTTCGCGGAAAAAGGAAGGCACCAGCTGGCAGTCAGACGTGAAACATATGAAGACATTATTAAATTAGATCTTCCGCTGCAGCCGGATGAAAAAGGAAGTTTCTCATGAGAAAGAAAAACATCATTCTATTTATCTCCATTGTAGGCATGGCGGTTATCTGGGGAGTCATCTATTGGTATTTCGTCGTTCCGGTGATTGATCCGCGCTTTAAATAAGCGCGGGTTGAAGTTAGCGTAGGATTGGTGTAGACTGTACAAAGGATTTCTGAAAAGAAGGGGTTACTATTGAATCTTATTCGCTTTAAGAAAGCACAAGAGAAAATTGCTATGGGCTTTTTATCTTATATCCCTAGTGAAAAAATGTTATGCAAATTACAAGAAACTGTTCAGCAATATATTTGCAATGAACAGTGGCAGCTGTTTCTTTATAAAGAATCAGAAGACTATATCGGATTAATCGGTGTGGAAACGGATGATGAAGCCAAGATATATACCGTTCAGCATATTTCCGTAAATCCGTCATTCCGCGGGGAAGGCATCGCGTATAAGATGATGATGGAATTGCGGGAGATTTATCCGGGATATAGCTGTCAGGGAACAGATTTCACCGAACCTTTTATACAGAGTTGTCTACGAAAAGAAGAAGGCGCAGATCTTTAACGGCTGCCCTTCTTCTTTTCTTCACGTTGTAAGAGAATATCAGACCGGTCCCGCTGCATATGTTTATGAATGACGGACGCGCTGTCTTTTGGCAGCAGGG
This sequence comes from Sporosarcina sp. P33, assembly GCF_002077155.1. Taxonomy (GTDB): domain Bacteria; phylum Bacillota; class Bacilli; order Bacillales_A; family Planococcaceae; genus Sporosarcina. Next base: position 3,079,590 of record NZ_CP015027.1, read on the forward strand.
AGAGCTGCGGCTTGAAATTGTCTGCTTCCATCTGCAGCCCGCGGGAAACCGGCAGCTGAAATGAACGGAAGCCGGCACCTGATTCTATGCGGGTGAGGCAGTATTCCAGCTGATCGATGACTTCATCAAGAGCCACTTCTTCCAGGTAGTCGCTGAACTGTACAGGCATCTCACGAAAGCGCACTAATGCTTTATTCAGGGTGCGAGATGCGCCTGCAACATTTCCTCTGCGCCAGTGATATAATCCTGTAGCCATGAGAATGTAGCCTGTCAAAGGATGATCCTTTGAAAAATCTTCTTGTTCTTTCCAATATTCCTCAAGCACTTCATGGCATTCAAAATAATCTTGATTGTCATTGAAATACACAATAAACTGTAGAAAAAGAGGATGATAGTAAGGGTGCATACAATACATTCCTTTCTGATAAGGTAGGTAGGTAAAATGAGTTATAGTGTGAAACTGGAAGTCTTCGAAGGTCCGCTTGATTTATTGCTGCATTTGATCAACCGGCTCGAAATCGACATTTATGACATCCCCATGGCGGAGCTGACACAGCAATACATAGAACATCTGCACGCCATGCGCGTTCTTCAACTAGATGAGTTAAGCGAATATCTTGTGCTGGCAGCAACTCTTCTCGAGATAAAAAGCAAAATGCTGCTGCCTGTCAATGAAGAAGAAACATTCATCGAAGAATTCGGCTATGAAGAAGATCCGCGGGAAGAACTGATTGCACGGCTGGTGGAATATCGCAAATACAAAGAAGCGGCCCATTCTCTCCGCGAATCTGCAGCACACCGGGATGAGCACTTTACAAAAGAACCGGAAGATCTGACCGAATACGGTGAACCGGTGATGGCGGAAACAGAAGAACAGCTGAATGTCTTTGACTTGATCGGCGCATTTCAAAAGATGCTGCACCGGAAGAAACTGCGGCTGCCCCTGACAGCGAGTATAACAAAATCAGAGCAGTCTGTCGGCGATAAGATGTCTGTCATCATGAGCAAGCTGGAATTGAGCGGCGGGGAATGTGAGTTTCATGCGCTTTTTGACACGGCGAGCGTGCCAGAACTCGTGCTGACATTTTTGTCTCTGCTGGAGCTGATGAAGTTACAGGAAGTGACAGTGCGTCAAAGCCGTAATTTTGAAGAATTACGAATCTCATTGATGTGAAGGGATGAGGGGAATGGACATAGAACCACGTTTCATCGGGATGACTGAAAGTTTTTTATTCGTCGCGGGTGAGGAAGGATTGACACTTGCACAGCTTGCAGCATTATTGGAATGTGACGAAGAGCGGGCGGAACATACTGTCATGACGCTGCAACAAAAATATGATGAAGACATTACACGCGGCATTACTGTAAAAAGTTATGGCGGGAGCTGGCGCCTCATGACAAAAAGTGAATGGGCTGACGACATCAAGCGAATGCTGGAAGATCCGAAACCTTCTACATTTACACAGGCTGCACTCGAGGTGCTTGCCATTATTGCGTACAAACAGCCTGTGACGCGCGTAGAGATCGATGACCTGCGGGGAGTGAAGTCAGAACGGGCGCTGTCTTCATTGGCAGGCAAAGGGTTTGTGGAGGAAGTGGGTCGCATGGAAGGACCGGGGCGGCCTATTTTATACGGCACCACGGATTTCTTTCTTGACCGCTTTGGACTGGCTTCTCTTGCGGATATGCCTCCGCTGTCATTAGATGAAGAACAGGAGTCGTCGGAAGATACGGATTTATTCATGACGAAATTCCAGGAAGCATTTTCCATTACCGAAGAAGGAGGACATGATGCTTGAAAAAGATGATGATCATCGTTCTACTGATAATATCTCTGCTGTTGAATCCCCTTAGCAGTCAGGCTGCAGGATCTTCTTATGCAGTGATAGACGGAGAGACCGGCAGATTGCTGATGGGCGAAAATGAGCATTATCCGCTGCCTATCGCGAGTCTGACGAAAATGTGGACTGCATACACGTTTTTAGATATACAGCCGGATGATCAAGACACTGTCATCTCACATCAGGCGGCCACAGCGGAAGGATCATCAATTTATTTGGAGGCGGGTCAGACAAGAAGTACCAGGGACTTACTGTATGGCCTAATGCTCCGCTCAGGAAATGATGCGGCACAGGCACTGGCTGAACATGCCGGGGGGTCGCTCGAGGGGTTTGTCTACTTGATGAATGAAAAGGCGCGCAGTCACGGCCTGGAGCAGACGTACTTTACGAATCCGTCTGGTCTTCATGCAGAACATCACCTGTCTTCGGCGTATGATACGGCAAAAATGCTGTATTTTGGAATGAAGAATCCCGAGTTCAGAAAAATCGCATCCACTGTAAATTATCCGTTTGAAACAGAGCAAGGTAAAAACAGCTGGCAGAATAAGCACAGGCTGGTACTATCTGAGCCAACAGCGATCGCAGGCAAAACAGGTTTCACGAAAGCTGCCGGACGAACACTGGCAACTTATTTTGAAAAAGACGGAAAATCAGTCATTGTTGTCACGCTGAATAATGGCAACGACTGGCAAGTGCATAAACAGCTGTCTCAGCAGGTGTTCTCCGAGTATCAATTGTATACGGCAGTGAAAAAAGGACGTTATCAAGTATTTCCTCACATGACTGCGAAACTGGATCAGACAGTTAAACTTCTCGTAAACAAAGAAGAAAAAAAGTTGCTGTCCAATGTGCTGCAAATTCCCCAAACAGACGGGAAGCAGAAGAAAGGTTATTGGTCTATATATTTAGGGACTGCACCAATCAAGACAATAGCGGTCGATATCGAAACAGAAAAATGAATAGAAAACATACTATTTTGAAGATTGGCCTCTACAGGTCAGTCTTCTTTTCATTTAGCCCAAAGTGTGACATAATTTTTTCAGTATGTAACATCAAGGAGGAACCCATGGAAAGATTACAAAAGGTATTGGCACAGGCCGGCATTGCTTCACGAAGAAAATCAGAAAAACTGATCTTGGACGGCCTGGTTAAAGTAAATGGTAAAGTAGTAACGGAACTTGGCACTAAAGTTAGCAGAATGGACACAATTGAAGTGGAAGGCGTTCAATTGACGAAGGAAACACCTGTTTATTATCTGCTTTATAAACCTCGGGGCTATATTTCAACAGTGGATGATGAAAAAGGACGTAAAACGGTGATCGATCTGGTGCCGGAAGTGAGTCAGCGTATTTTCCCTGTCGGCAGACTGGATTATGACACATCGGGCGTGCTGCTGCTCACAAATGACGGAGACTTCTCCTATTTGATGACGCACCCTAAGTTTGAGATCAAAAAGAAATATGTAGCCAAAGTGAAAGGAATCCCGTCACGCGAGAACCTGAAAAAGCTGGAAACAGGTATTGAGCTTGAAGACGGTAAAACCGCTCCGGCTCATGTCAAAATGACAACTGTGGATAAAAAGACGAATACCGCAATTGTAGAAATTACCATTCACGAAGGGCGGAATCGTCAAGTGCGCAGAATGTTTGACGCGATTGGCTGTCCTGTGCAAAAACTAAAGCGTGAAGAGTTTGCTAACTTAACTACACGCGGATTAAATGCAGGGGAAGCTCGGGAATTAACAACACATGAACTGAAACAATTACGTGTTCTGGCTGAAACAGGAAAAATCGGCTGAGAAAACGTCAAAAGTTCACAAACCTATCACTAGTGCGGTGTCAACTGAATTTTCGTTTTGGTATAATAGCGGTTGGCACGTGAAATAGACAGGAGGTTACATGATTGGCCAAAAAAAGAAATAAAAAGACTGTCAGGCTGATTAGCAGAGCAGCCCTTCTATTAATTTTAGCAGCGGTCATGGTCTACGCAATTGCTTCAAAAGATAAAGTGAAAGTCTTGGCTGAAGGTGATACAGCGCCTGATTTTGAACTTGTGGATTTGGAAGGCAACGCACATCGTCTGTCCGATTATAAAGGCGAGGGTGTATTTCTTAATTTCTGGGGCACTTGGTGTCCGCCTTGTAAAAAGGAGATGCCTCACATGGAGGATCTTTACAAAGGATTCGAGGCGAAAGGTGTACATATCCTGACGGTGAACGTTGGAGAGCCGAAAGTGAAGGTAGAACTGTTCAGAGATGATATGAACCTTTCATTCCCGATGCTGTGGGATAAGAACAAAACGGTTATGGACTTGTACAATATCAAACCATTGCCAACGACTTTTCTGATCAACCCTGAAGGGAAGATTACAAAAGTGATTAAGCAAGGAATGACAGAAGAGCAAATTATCGAGTATTTAGAAAGCATACAACCAAAGTAAGGAGATTGTTACTCAATGAGCAAAATCATATGCCAATGCGGGCATGAAAATCCTTATGGTACAGAGCTTTGTGAAAAGTGCGGACGGCCCTTGTCTGAAAAGGCAAAGAAAAGTGATATTGTAGATATGCGTTATGAAGGGTCTTCGAGAAGATCCCAAACATATAAAAGCTCCATAATCGATAAAATATGGAATTTCTTCTCCAGTGTAAAAATTGGGGTCGGCATCATTGCGGCAGTGCTGATCGCTTCTGCGATCGGAACCATTTTCCCGCAGAAATTCTATGTGCCCGCCACAACACCAGAAGGGTATCTAGAATACTATGAGCGCCTGTATGGCACGGTAGGTAAATTGTATTATCAGCTCGGCTTTTACGATATGTATAACAGCTGGTGGTTTAAAGTTCTGATCTTTATGCTTGCCACATCTATCATTATCGCAAGTATTGACCGGGTCGTACCGCTGTATAAGTCTCTTAAAAAGCAGCGCACGCGCCGTCATCCTTCATTTATGAAGCGTCAGCGGATTTACGGAGCAGGCAATGTTCAAAATACGGCAGAATCATTAGCGAAAGCAGAAGAAAAGCTGAAAGCCCTGCGCTATAATGTGAAAACTGAAAATGGTGCAATATTAGCAGAAAAACACCGCTTCTCACGGTGGGGTCCGTATGTAAACCACACAGGTCTGATTATATTCTTCATCGGCGTACTGTTGAGAGGTATTCCGGGCTTCTATGTTGATGAAGCGATGTGGCTTCGTGAAGGTGAGACACGAAATATCGTCGGTGCGCCGGGATATGTACTGGAAAACAAGAAATTTACATTAGAAAACTATTCCAAAGAAGAAGCGGAAGAAGTATTCGGTGAAGCTTTGGATAAAGTCGGCGCAATTGCCAAAACGTATAAAACAGATGTCACACTCTATAAGCAGGATGAAAACGCTCTGCCTGGAAGTGAAAGTCTGACAAAAGTAAAAGATTATCCGATTGTTGTAAACAAACCATTGAAATTTGACGGCTATAATGTGTTTCAGATGGATTATAAGCTGAACGAACTGAAAAGTATGACGTTTAACTTGGTCAATAAATCTTCTGAAGAATCTTTAGGGGAATTCACAGTTAATTTAAGTGATCCGGAAAAAGAATATGATCTTGGCAATGGCTCATCAGTTAATATGCTCGGTTTTTATCCGGATTATGACGGAATTAAAGATGGTGAGCCGTTTTCGAAGTCACCGGTTCCGAATAATCCGGCATTCATATTTCAGATGAATACACCAGATAAACCAGAAGGTGAAAAAAGTTTTGTTGCGATCCGTCAAACGCTTGAAGTGGAAGAAAACGATTACGCAATTAAGTTTGCCTCTGCTGAAACCCGCAATATTTCAGGTCTTACGATTCGGAAAGACAAAACATTGTATATTCTGTTACTTGGCGGTCTGATCTTCATGATCGGCGTCATTCAAGGTATGTACTGGCAGCATCGCAGAATCTGGATTCAAGAGGATGCAGATGGACACCTATTGATTGCAGCTCACACGAATAAAAACTGGTTCTCTTTACGTAAAGAGCTGGATAAATTACGGGAGTCTGCAGACTTGCCTGCTTATATAGATCGTCAGGATCCTGAGTTGGACAAGCCGGAACAGGAAGGGGACGAAGAGATATGGACTTAATTACCGTAAGCAGTAATTTATTATTGGTTTCATTTGTTGCTTATTTGGTGGCAACATTGTTTTTTGGAGGGGCTATTAAAAAGTCGAAAACAGAAAAAGCCTATCAAAACAGTAAGTGGGGCACAATCGGTCTTGTGATTACAATCATCGGTTTCCTGTCTCATTTAGGCTATTTTTTCACACGGTGGGGCGCTTCAGGCCATGCACCTCTCAGTAATATGTTCGAGTTCACAACTGCATTTGGCATGATGCTCGTAGGAGCGTTCATTCTATTGTATATTATGTACCGAACACCGTCACTTGGATTATTTGCGCTGCCGATTGCGATTATTATTATCTCCTATGCAACGATGTTCCCGACAGAGGTCACGCCGTTGATCCCAGCACTGCAGAGTAAATGGTTATTCATTCATGTAATTACAACGGTTATCGGAGAGTCGATACTGGCAATCAGTGCGATCGCGGGACTGGTATTCCTGGTGAAAAATATTGATATGACAAAGAAATCTAAATCACGTTTTTGGATTGAAGCAGTGATGTATACACTGATTCTGGTTCTTGGTTTTGTTGTCACATCAACTACATTCAAAGTAATGAATTATGAAGCAGAATTCACGTATATTGATAAAAATGAAGCGTCTGCCGAAATCACGTATCATGTTCCTCCGTTATTCGGAATGAATGAATATGAAGCGATGACACCGGATACTATGACGCCATGGGTAGAAATGCCGCCTATCATCAACGCGCAGAAGTTATCCTCACTAGTGTGGTCAATTGCAGTAGGTTCAGTTCTTTATTTGCTGCTGCGGTTAATTGCGCGCAAGCCGATTGCTGCGGTTTTCCAGCCACTCGCGAAGAAGGCAAACTCTCAACTAATGGATGAGATCGGCTATCGTTCGGTATTAATCGGTTTCCCTGTATTTACACTCGGAGCATTGATTTTCGCTATGATTTGGGCGCACGAAGCCTGGTCGCGATTCTGGGGATGGGATCCGAAAGAGGTGTGGGCACTCATTACATGGTTGTTCTACGCCGCATTCCTTCACTTGCGCCTGTCGCGCGGTTGGGAAGGCAAGAAGTCCGCTTGGCTGGCAGTGATCGGTTTCGTCATCATTATGTTCAACTTGATTGCGGTAAACTTAATTATTGCTGGTTTACACTCTTATGCATAAGCTACGGCTGCATGACAGAAAATGTCATGCAGTCTTTTTATTTCTATTTGGAGGGTAATAATTGTACAATGGAGACAGAAGTATGTCGAAAGGGGCAATGTTTTGTGGAAGAAACCGTGAAGTTATTAGTGGTGGATGATGAGGATCGTATCCGCCGTCTGTTAAATATGTATTTATCCAGAGAAGGCTATGAAATTGACGAGGCAGTTGATGGAGCAGAGGCTCTTGAAAAAGCATTCACTGAACAATATGACTGTATTTTGCTCGATGTCATGATGCCGGAGAAAGACGGTTTGGAAGTGCTGGCGGAATTGCGTGAGAATAAGCTGATGACGCCTGTCATTCTTTTGACCGCGAAAGGGGAAGAGGCAGATCGTGTAGGCGGATTCGAGAGCGGTGCAGACGATTATATTGTCAAACCGTTCAGTCCGAGGGAAGTCGTGCTGCGTGTGAAAGCGATGCTAAGACGCTCCGTTTCATTTCCTAATGTATCATCCAATACGACGTCGAAAGATCTGGTCGTATTTCCGCAGCTAACAATTGATCACGATGCACACCGCGTAACGGCAGAAGGCAAGGAAGTCAATTTGACGCCAAAAGAATATGAATTGCTGTATTTCCTTGCAAAGTCACCAGACAAAGTATTTGACCGTGAACAATTGCTGAAAGAGGTATGGCATTACGAATTTTTCGGAGATTTGCGGACAGTCGATACACATGTAAAACGTCTGCGTGAGAAATTGAGCCGTGTGTCTGAAAAAGCGGCAAAGATGATCGTCACTGTCTGGGGTGTCGGGTATAAGTTTGAGGTTCCGAACGAATGATGAGAATATGGAATTCAATTGTCGGGAAGCTATGGGCCACCATATTGCTTCTCGTTTCCTTTGTCTTGTTTATCGTCACACTGTTCCTGCTGGAGTTTCTGGATAACTTCCATACGAAACAAGCAGAAGAGTCATTGCAGAGAGAAGCTGCCACCATCAGCAAAATTGTCAACGACCAAAGCGGACAGAAGACCGATTCTGTACATCAGATTATAGAAGATATTCTTGATGCGGAAACTAATGCTCTTGTGGTAGACCCAAGGGGAGACGTTCTTTATTCATTCCACACATCAAGCAGCAAACAAGAGATTGAAGAAAAGCTTCTTTCGGAAAAAGGCTTATTTGATTCGCCTGAAACCGGCAAGCAAAAAATGAAGGAAATGATACTGCCTTCTCTGACTGAAGCGGATGTCATGGAGCAGTTTTTAATTCTTTCTTATCCGTATGAACAGGCATCTGGCCAACAGGCAAGTGTGCTCATGTACCAAAGTTTGGATGCTGTTCACAGGACGACTAAAAGTACAACGAATATTGTATTCCTTTCTGCGTTTATCGCATTTCTTCTGACAACATTTTTTGCTTTTTTCCTATCCACACGTATAACACTGCCGCTGCGTAAAATGAAGCAGGCCGCTTTTGAATTATCAAAAGGGAACTTTGATACGCATTTGCCGGTCATGCAAAAAGATGAAATAGGTCAGCTGGCAACCGCTTTTAACCAGATGGGACGTCAACTAAAATATAATATGGAATTGATCAAGCAGGAGAAAGAACAGTTGTCGAGCATCTTGACGTCGATGACAGACGCGGTTGTGACATTTAATCAAGACTATTCTATCCTGCTTAAAAACCCTCAAGCAGAACTGCTGCTGAAAAAATGGTACGGCTATAACGAGAAAAAGGAACATCCATTGCCAAAAGAAGTGTTCCATATGCTTGAACATGCTATTTCATTTGACGAGGAAGTGGAGGATGAACTGGAATTAGGCGGACAGTTTTATGTGATCTCTATCAGCCCGCTGTACAGTGAGAGCAGTATCCGCGGAGCAGTTGCTGTGTTCCGTGATATGACGGAGCAGCGTAAACTGGATAAGCTGCGTTCTGATTTCATCGCGAACGTTTCGCATGAACTGCGCACGCCAATTTCGATGCTGCAGGGATACAGTGAAGCGATTATCGATAATGTGGTGAGCAGTGAGGAAGAGCGTATGGAAATGGTTCAGATTATTCATGACGAATCAAAACGTATGAGCCGTCTCGTAACCGATTTGCTGAGTCTGGCCAGAATGGAGTCAGGACATATTCAGCTGTATAAAGAACCTTTGCCGATTGTGGAATTCCTCGACCGCATGGTGACGAAATTTTCACAAGTAGCCAAAGACGCACAAGTCACCTTATCTTTACAGACTGAAGAGTCAGAAGCACTTCTCGTGACCGCTGACGAAGACCGTATGGAACAAGTTCTGACCAATTTGATCGACAATGCCATCCGCCATACACCAGATGGAGGAGCTGTTACGCTAGGGGTGTTCCGTACCGGTGGAATGCTCGATATTACAGTGGCTGATACAGGCGTAGGGATTCCTGAAAAAGATCTGCCATTCGTTTTTGAACGTTTTTATAAGGCGGATAAAGCGAGGACGAGAGGAAAAGGCGGGACCGGGCTTGGTTTGGCGATTGCAAAAAACATTATGGAAGCGCACAATGGATCTATTTTAGCGACACGCGGCGAACAGTCAGGAACCATCTTCATTTGTTCACTTCCATTTGATTCAGCAAAGAACTGAAACTTTATCCTTGCTGAATCGACTACTAGTACAGAGCGAGGGGATTGAATGGATGATTCCGTTTTTCAGCGGCTATATGAAGATTATAACCGTGACGTGTTTAATTTCCTGACATATTTAACCCGCAACCGGGAAGTGGCGGAAGATTTGATGCATGAAGTGTATGTGCGCGTTCTTAAATCATATGGCCGGTTTGAAGGGAAAAGTTCTGAAAAAACTTGGCTGTTTGCGATTGCAAAGAATGTTTCCATTGATTACTTCCGTAAACAGTCAACAGTCAAGAAACATACCAATCTTCATTTTGATTGGGAGACACAGCAATTGACCGCGCCCGGACGTTTGCCGGAACAGCTGCTGGAAGCGGATGATGAGCAGCGGCAAGTGCTGAAAGCATTAGACACATGTACAGGGGATCAGAAAATGGTCATCCTGATGCGGTTCTTCCAGGATCTCACAGTTGCTGAAACAGCAGAGATTCTGGAGTGGACCGAAAGCAAAGTGAAAACGACCCAGCATCGGGCAATCAAATCGCTGAAGGAGAAACTGGAAGTACAATCCATGAGGGAGGGGTGATGAGATGAGTGCGGATAAGTGGAATGAAGATGAAATAAAAAAGCGATTACATAATATGCCGGTTGTAGAAGATCAGCGTACTAAAGATGAGATTTTGCATCGGCTGAAGAATGATTCAAGACTTGCCGAAAATAAAGAACCGGAGAAAAAAAGGTCTGCATTCAATTGGCCCCCGATCATTGCGGCTGCCGCAGCGATTCTGCTGCTCACCATCCTGGTGCCTGTTTTCCTTCAGCAAAACACTGAAGTATCGATGGATAAAGCAGTGACGGAAGATTCCGGCGAAACCAATCAAATGGAGAGCGCAGAAGAAACCGAGTCTAGTGAATCCGCAGATGTATCCATGTACACCAAAATGGGACCAGCGCCGCATTATGCCGTTTATCCCGCTGACACAGCTTCTCATACAGCATTCCACATCGGACTTATTACAGATCAGGCAACGGTCGTTCCTGTGACATTCCTGATTCCAGATGAACAAGTTCGTCAAGATATAGGAGTTTCACCGACTGCTGTTGCACTATACAATGCATACGCTTCTAAAATAGATGAGGAATCACTTGGCTTCTCAGATTATCACCCCTATGATGCGGCGGTATCGTCAGATGGTCTGCGTATGACGATGAAGTTTGCGAAGGGACATTCTTATGATGTATCCAGTGCGGCACTTGAAATGCTGAACTTGTCTGTGCAAGATACATTTTACGGATTTGAAGAGGTGGAATTTCTGCAGGAAGACGGATCACCGATTACGTTTGATCAGGTGGGAGAAATAAAAGAACCTATCAAGTTAACGGGTGCTCTGTCCCGGCAGGCGTACTATCTGTTCGTGAAATCAGACGGGGAAGCGGTCCTGTCTTCCGATTTCGGCAAATCTTTTCATACAGTGACAGAAGCATTGAATGAAATGAAAACAACGCCAAATGATATATATGCTACTGTAATTCCTGAAGGCGTGGATTTTTCCGTATTAGAGGAATCCGGCCGTGTGAAGGTGCAATTCACGGAAACACTAGATCTAGAGAAGTATCAGCCCGAAGAAGCAATGCAGCTGATAGAAGGGATTTTGCTTACAGCAGCAAGTTTTGACAAGCGGGTGGAATTTGATCAAATCGTGCAGAAACAATGGAACGGTTTTGACTTTACCCAGCCGCTGGAAAAGCCGGTTGGAGCGAATCCTAAATCTCTAATTATCGAATAATTCTGTTTTACAGACTTGTGAAGTTTACAAAACAGTTTTTTTGCGCTATAATAGGTTCATAATTAAATATTGATTCATCTTCGGGGCAGGGTGTGATTCCCGACCGGCGGAAATGAAATAGTTTTCTATTTTTAGCCCGCGAGCTTAACAGCTGATTCTGGTGAGATTCCGGAGCCGACAGTATAGTCTGGATGGGAGAAGGTGAAGGTGCAGCCATCTTTTTGTGTACGCAAAAGTGGTGCTTGATTTCTGACGGATAATGATCTATATATTATCTGTTATTAAAAGCGCATTTTACTCTCCCTAAAGCATTTTTGCTTTAGGGATTTTTTGCAGAACAACGGATGAGCAAGCCTTTCCTCTTTTGAAGTGAATCGCAAAAGGAGAGAGGAACAAGTGAATAACAAGAAGTTACGCAAGTTAATATTGGTGGCAATTCTCGGGAGCATCTCGACTGTATTGATGCAGTTCAACTTCCCGATCCCGGCAATGCCCGGATTTTTAAAGATTGATTTCAGTGAAATTCCGGCTGTCATGGCAATCATGACGATGGGTCCGGCTGCAGGAATTGGCGTGGAATTATTGAAAAACATCATGCACTGGTTTTTGCAGGGAAGCCCGACTGGTGTGCCGGTAGGTGAAATCGCAAACTTTGCAACAGGTGTATTGTTCATTATGCCGATCTACTGGATTTTTATGAAGTATCGTTCTGCTAAAGGTCTGGCTGCAGGGTTAATCGCCGGTACGGTGGCAATGGCAGTAGGTATGAGCGCATTGAATTACTTGGTGTTCTTGCCGATGTACACATATTTCCTGGGTATGCCAGCAGTTACTGGCGACTCGCTGTATCAGATGATCATATTAGGAATCCTGCCGTTCAACCTGGTCAAGGGTGCCATGTTATTAGCCATCACGTTAATGTTATATAGAAGCATGGAGAAGTGGATTCTCCAGCAGCAAAAGAAATTATCGTTCTAAACAAATAAGCGCCAGTCTCCTTGAATTAAAAAGAGACTGGCGTTTTTGTGCGTAAAGGAAAGCGGAAAATCGCAGCAAAGGATGGACGCGCAAGAAAAATTCAATACAGCTTCATAGAGCGCGTATCTCCTGATGCACCAATGCTCTGCCGATGTCCGCTTGCATTCTCTCTGGTTAATCCAGTCAAAGAAAAACAACACATCCAATAGCAGGAAGTGTTGTTGGGATTGAATCAATCTTCATATTTTAAAGGATCGCCTTCGAAGGGCTCATCCGCAATTTTAATTGAATCCGTAGGGCAGCCATCGAACGCATCTTCAAGATCCTCCATCAGTTCTTCTGGAACTTCAGTGTTTCCCGTGTTATCATCTAAAATAACAAATGCAATCCCCTCATCGTCATAATCATAGATATCGGGTGCAGCAGCCCCGCAAGCGCCGCAAGCTATGCATGTATCCTGATCGACAATCGTATACTTTTTGCTAGACATTGTCTTTCTCCCTTCTTCCATTCACTCTACCTTTTTTGTACCTACTCTATTCTAAAGCTGTTTTCATCACTTTTCAACAATAAAACGTTATTTCTTCAGGAGTGAGCACATTTGAGTTTTGATTCTGTCTTATTAACGATCTTTCAGCGCATGCATGGCGAGCGTTCCGCACAAGGAGTCTTTCATATTCTGCGCGGAAAACGGTCCGGCCAGACGTTGCAGGATGTCGAATATTATCAAGTTAAATCATACTATGGACTGCTGCCCGGCTTATCCGCAAGCGATTTTCAGCTGGCTGTGGAGCGGCTTGTGTCAGAAGGGTATCTGTATATTGATATTCTTGTTTATGTGACGGCGAAGGGACAAATAGCGACGGGAAGTGAATTGTGGCGGTTTAATGGCTGGGACTACAGGGGGCGTGAAAGAGAGTTCGGCAGACGGCTGGCACTTTTAGTGCAAACGCTGTCGAATCTGAGAAACGGCGAAACGATGTTTATGCCAATTCAAAAAGAATTGCCTGTCCAGCAGTTCATTAAGGGGCTTTTACGCAATCAGCCGGCTCCAATAAACGCACTGGCAGAAGCTTTACGTACAGAATTGGAGCGGTCGATGACGGACGCCAAGCTGTCGGAGCTGCAGTGCACGATTGTCAGCGGACGTCTGACAGGACACCATGTAACTGCATACACATGGGAGCAGATGGCTGAAAGTTTCAAACTCCCCGTCATGACGGTGCAGCTTTATTATCTGGAGGCCTTACATATTGTGCTTGATTTTATTTCGGTGCAGGAAGATTTTCCATTACTTACGGAGCTGGCTGCCGGGTGCAGAGTGGATACATATCTGACACAGTCTGCCGAAAGAACAAGGAAACTGTTTGAGCATGGTTATTCGGTAGAGCAAATAGCTTCCTTGCGTCACTTGAAATTGAGCACAATAGAAGATCATTTTATTGAAATGGCTGCTAACGTATATGATTTCCCTTATTTGGAATTTGTTACGGATGAGCAGATCGAGGCAGTCTGGCAGCAAATTGATCAGCTGCAGACAAAGCGTTTGCGTCTTTTAAAAGAACGCTGTCCCGAGCTTTCTTATTTTCAGCTGCGGCTGATTGTCATCATTGGAAGGAGAGATAGCTGATGAAACTTCAGGAAGTGCTTGAACAGCGATTTGGCTATGATTCATTCCGTCCTGGGCAGCGGGAGGTCATTACTGAATTACTTGCCGGAAAGGATGCGCTGGCAATTTTTCCGACAGGCATGGGGAAATCGCTTTGCTATCAATTACCAGCCTATATGCTTGAAGGTGCAGTAGTTATTATTTCTCCGCTCGTCGCACTAATGGAGGATCAGGTCGCTAATTTACGAAAGCACAAAGAGAAGCGTGTCGTTGCGATAAACTCTTTTTTATCCAGGAAAGAAAAGGATATGGCTCTTGCGGCGCTAGGGCAATATAAATTTATCTTTTTATCGCCAGAAATGATGATGCAGTCTGCGGTTCAGCAGCTCGTTAGGAAGTTGCACATTGCATTTTATGTAGTCGATGAAGCGCACTGCATTTCGGAATGGGGGTTTGACTTTCGTCCTGATTATTTACGTTTAAAGGAACTGTTTTCGGATGCGGCACGGCCGCCTGTTCTTGCGCTGACGGCGACCGCCAATGAAAAAGTCATTGAAGACATCACATCCTATCTGCAGATGAGACAACCGCATATTGAACGTCAGCCGATTGATCGGCCGGCTATTTCATACCGTGTCGTACATATGGAGAAAGAGGCGGCAAAGACCGAGTGGATCATTGAACGGCTCTCTGCGACAATCGGTCCCGGAATTATCTATGTAGCCTCCAGAAAGCGGGCAGATGAACTGGCAGCAGCCATAAGAGAACGAGGCATTCGAACGGCGAGCTATCACGGCGGTAAAGAACAGGATGAACGGTCCATCATACAGGAACAATTTGTACAAGGGGAGCTTGAGTGGATTTGCGCGACGAATGCATTTGGCATGGGCATCCATAAAGACGATATTCGACAAATCATTCATGAGCATATTCCGGCGGCGCCAAGTGCATATATTCAGGAGGTAGGCCGTGCGGGACGTGATGGCAAAAAGGCCGCCGCTACGCTTTTATACAGTGAACGCGACATCCAAAAAGTAAAGTTTATCGTTTATGACGATCTTCCGGACGAACAGCAAATCCGCTATTATCATTCGCTTATGCAAGCGGGCACAGATGCGCAGGCGGCCGCTGAACAAGCAGGGTTAACAGAAGTCTCAGCCCGCTTGCTGGATTATTATTTCGAAGAATTCGACACAGAAAATGTCGTCTGTCAAATTCAGCGGATTTTTCAAAACAAGGAAAAACAAATTGCCGAAATGGAGAGCTACGTTACTAGTGAAAATTGTCTGCGGAACACACTTGTAAGATTTTTTGGCGAAAATGCTCTCCCCGCAGAAGCCGATTGCTGTTCCAATTGTCAGAACTTGGACGACACTTGGCTGAATATGCCGGATTCTCCGCCGAAACAAGTGTCAGAACCATTACAGTGGCGGGAACGATTACACAGCTTATTGGGATAAGAAGGCAGTCTGTATTTACTTTTAAGACAAAATTCGGCATAATAGAAGAAGATAAGCTTATAAATGTACGCGCTTTTTAAGGATGAAGGAACGAATTGCATCATATAATAGCAACAGACATTATGCGGTGTAAAGGAGAAATTATTTATGTTAACTAATCAGTATAAAACAGATTTTGAACAGCATCGAAAAGAGATCAAAGAAAAAGTTTCTGCTCATAAACTCCCTTCACGTGCGGAACTTCACGAGAAAAAGAAAGTGGAAAAATACGGCCAGGTGAAGATCATTAATATTTTCCTGGCGATTTTTACATTAATTCCTATTGTTATTTTGTTGTATGTACTGTCCGATCTCTATTCCCCGGATGTGCCGGATCAGGTGCCCGTTGAAAAAGTCGAGCTCTCTGTCGGCTTTCATCCCGCAACAGCTGACTGCTATTTCCCGGCTGCATAAACCGAGTGAAATGGTTATGGAATTACATGAAATCTTGCTATACTACAAATGAATTTTATTACTGAAAAGCAAAGCATGCACTTTGCTTTTTTCTATGGGAGCTGTCTAATGAAAAAGGTACGCATTGCAGGTTTATCGGTTCTCTCGTCAGCCGTCGCCATGATGGCCTATATGTTTACACTGGCCCATCGAAACCGTGTGCTGACACATACGCTGACAGCTGATTCATCCGCAACTAACATATTGCAGGTGTTTTTTATTTCAGACATCCATAGGCGCCGGCTGCCTGAGCGGCTGATCGAAGAGTTGCGCACACGTTCCATAGATGCAGTCATAGTGGGCGGGGACGCGGCAGAAAAAGGCGTGCCGGTCGGACGAGTCGAAAGGAATATGCGCATGCTGTCTGCTGTTGCTCCGCTGTTTTATATTTTCGGCAACAACGATCAGGAAGTCGGTGTGCCGAATATTTTACGTGCGGTAAAAAAGGCTGGCGGTACGGTTTTGGTCGACAGCACTGCACCGATTCCGAATCATCCGCGCTGGGGGATATGCGGACTCCAGGACCCGAACAACGGCCCGGTGGAAATTGATAAGGCGGCTGACTCAGCAGCCGGATATGAAAAGCTGATACTTGCAGTCCATAATCCTTCGCTGCTCAGGAAGATTGAAGGAAAGCTGCAGCCGGCACTTTCTCTTGCCGGGCATACGCACGGCGGTCAAATACGTTTTGGGCCATGGGGAATGCAGGATCTTGGCTGTTTCCAAAAAACAGCGGACAGCGCGAAATTAATCAGTAACGGTTATGGAACAACTATGGTGCCGCTGCGGCTGGGTGCAAAACCAGAATGCCATGTAGTGGAGATTCGCTACTAGGCAGTAAGAAATAAGGAGAGTAGATGTCATGAATTGTGCAGATGCAATAATTGTCGGCGGAGGCCCTTGCGGCTTGTCTGCGGCAATTGAATTGCAAAATATTGGACTGTCGGCAGTGGTAATTGAAAAAGGGAATATCGTTCATTCGATTTACAACTATCCGACTCACCAAACATTTTTTAGTTCGAGCAGTAAATTATCGATTGGCAAGACGCCGTTTATCACCGCTATAGACAAACCAAAGCGCAACGATGCGCTAGTCTATTACAGAACGGTCGCCCAAATCGAAAATTTGCAAATCAACAGTCATGAACGAGTGGAGGATATCCGAAGGCAAGACGGGCGATTCGTTGTGACGACAGATAAATCGGCTTATTATGCGAAATATGTCGTAGTGGCTACGGGATATTATGATCAGCCGAACAGTTTACATGTCGAAGGTGAGAATTTACCGACAGTCTTTCATTATTTTAAAGAAGCGCACCCGTATTTTAATAAAAAGGTGACAGTGATCGGCGGTAAAAATTCTGCTGTCGATGCAGCATTGGAATTACAGCGTGCAGGCGCGCATGTCTCGGTCGTTTATCGAAATGATTCTTATTCAAAAAGTGTGAAACCATGGATCTTGCCCGGGTTCGACAGTTTAGTGCGTAATGGCCATATTGATATGTATTTCAATGCGTCGGTCACGAAAATCACGGAAGATGCAGTGACGGTGGATCAGCAGGGGAAAATATTTGACCTAGAGAGTGACTATGTCTTTGCAATGATTGGCTATCACCCGGATCATGACTTTTTACGTAAAATAGGAATTGAAGTCGACGATGTGTCAGGACGCCCTGTCTTTAATGAAGAGACGATGGAAACAAATATTGACAATCTATTTATCGCGGGTGTCATTGCTGCAGGCAATAATGCCAATGAAATATTCATTGAAAATGGACGTTTCCATGGCGGAATGATCGCCAAACACATCAAACAGCATCTATGAACAAAACAGCCGTCTGTGATCAGGCGGCTGTTGCTTTATACAGTATGGTATAATAGCGTCGTGAGGAGGCGCCTATGTTTATTTTGCTGACAGTTGCAATAGCACCGGCGCTGGCACTTTTCAGTTATTTGTATCTGCGCAAGCAAATTGCAAAAGAGCCTTCGCGTACGCTGTTTCATGCGTTCATTTACGGTGCGATCATGACATTCCCGATATTATTTATTCAGCATGTCTTTGAAGAAGAACATGTATTTCATAATGAATTTATTCGTAATGCCATATTTTCAAGCAGTTTGGAAGAGTTTTTTAAATGGATAATTATTTTCATACTGGTATACAAAACGGTAGAATTTGAAGATGCGTATGACGGGATCTTATACGGCGCAAGTGTATCTCTTGGGTTCGCCACTGTCGAGAATATTTTATATTTATTAACATTCGGATTAGATACTGCATTTATTCGTGCGTTATTGCCTGTTTCCAGTCATGCGTTATTCGGCGTTGTAATGGGCTATTATTTTGGTAAAGCGAAATTCTCAGATGTCACAGAAAAAACGAAATGGATAGCAATGGCGTTTTTTGCTCCTTTTTTGCTTCACATATTATATAATTCAATTTTATTTTCCTATGATTATTGGCTGTATCTGATGATACCTTTCATGCTGTTCCTTTGGTGGTTTGGTCTGACACGGGTGAAATACGCCCATACTTTTGCAGTGCAGCAATTCAGAAAAAGAAACTCAATAAAATCAAAAAAATCCGTCTGAGCAATCAGACGGATTTTTTGTCTTATAAAATACTGAAGATTGGACAAACTACAAAGAAGCATATTTTTTTGGAGGTGGATGTTTATGAAGCGAGTATCTTCACGCTTCTTATTCGTACTATTGGCAGGCATTTTAATGTTCTCTTTCTATGCGGGTCACAGTGATGCTTTCAGTGGCCGTGATTTGGCGAAAGGCGCAAAAGGAGATGACGTGATTGAGCTGCAGGCAAGACTGCAATACATCGGTTTTTATCATGGTGAGATCGATGGCAATTTCGGATACGGCACGTACTGGGCATTGCGTAATTTTCAAGAGCAATACGGTCTGCCGCTGGATGGGATTGCAGGAAAAGGTACGCAAAAAAAGCTGAAGGGAATTACAGACTATGATGAAAAATATGTGAAAGGACAAATAGCCAAAGGGAATCAATTTACGTATTACGGCGGACAGTCGCTGGAATCGCAAGTGAAAAAGGGCAGTGCCCCGCAAAAACAAGCTCAAAAACAAATACAGGCGCCGCCGAAATATAGCAATCAGGATATCAATTTACTGGCAAACGCTGTGTACGGTGAAGCGCGCGGTGAACCGTATGAAGGACAGGTGGCAGTTGCGGCAGTCATATTGAATCGTGTCGAGCATCCGGATTTTCCGGATTCAATTGGCGGCGTTATATTCCAGCCGGGCGCATTCACGGCAGTTGCAGACGGACAAATTTGGCTTACGCCGAATGAACGGGCAAAAGAAGCGGTAATTGATGCGATCAATGGCTGGGATCCTTCCGAAAATGCGATATATTATTTTAATCCGATAACCGCCACGAGCAAATGGATCTGGTCAAGGCCGCAGATCAAAAAAATTGGTTTACACATCTTTTGTGATTGATGGAAAGGAGGATGCAGACGAATTATGAAGCGAATGATTTTTATTCTAACGTATTCATTTATTGTACTGGGGATTTATACAATCGGAACTGTACAGGAGAATGAGCAGCTTTCAATTGCACTGAATACCCAGTACTCGAAAAGTATGACAGATGCCTCACAAAAGCTTGGCGAACTTGAAGAAGCGGTAAAAAAATCATTGCTTTTTGAAGATCAAAAAAGTTCGGCGAAGGAAAGGGAAGATATTTGGAGGCTGTCCTCTGACATTAAGACGTCTATTGCATCGCTTCCCGTAGATGAAAGTTTTTCCACTTCATGGATGAATTACTTAGGCCGTTTGGGGAACTATGCCAAACAGTCGACCGAACAGGGAGATCCTGATGAGTATTACGCAGTAATTCAACGGGCGGCAGATAACCTGGAGGAGTTTTCAAGTGAATGGCAGCTGGCGACAAAAGATTTGATGTCAGGCAAAATGTCAATCGGTCACTGGGAAAAAAAATTACGTGACTCCCCCGAAGGAAAAAACAACTGGAATAAGATGGGGCAAACTGTTATGGAATATACCGAAACAGTATTTCCATTGACAGCGAGCGAATCGGATGTGCAAAAGAAAAAAGAACTCCGTGATTTAAAGGACCAAAAGATTTCCGAAGAAGAAGCGATACAGAAATTTAAAAAATTATTGCCTGCTGTTTCTAACGATATTATTGCTGCGGAAAGAAGCAGAAAAGGTGCACCCTATCCGTTTTATCATATTCGATTTGCAGAAAACTCCTCGATTGGATATATTGACATCACGGAAAAAGGCGGACATGTTTTGTCTTATTTAGTTGAGCGCCGGATGGGTGAACCTCAGAGATCCTATGAAGAGCTGCATAAATCGGCGGAACAGTTTTTAAAGCAAGCAGATTATAAGGACCTTGTACTCGAAGAAGCAAGGGAAAATGACAGTGCCTGGCACTTTGTCTATGTACGGGTGAATCCCGGCAACAACGCAAAAGTCTTCTCTGATCCAATTCATATTAAATTAGCTAAAGACAATGGAGAAATTATTGGACTCGATGCTTCCGAGTATATTAGAAAAGAGCAACTCAAGCCGCAGCCGGTCCGGGATGTCGACTGGAATAAGTTCTTCAGGTCAGAAGTCACTGTAATGGAAGAAGAGCTGGCATATGTAGAAAACAGCCAGCTGGAACAGCGTCTTGCATATTATCTGACCGTTGTGGCAGGAAAAGAAAATGTAGAGACGTATAAAATTCTTGTGGACACGGATACGCTGGAAGTCATAACAACTGAAAAACAATAATAAATAGATTGGAAAAATTTACTCCACGTGACATAATAGAAGGAATAGTAAGTAATGGCAGGTGGAGAAATGAGATTAACTATTGGAACGGTATTAACGATAGAGAAGGACTATACAGAGGAATCGGAGAAATTCAAATGCCGGGTGGTGGATATCGAAGACGATGAACACTTTATGATGGATTATCCCATCAATATGGCAACCGGTAAAACGGCCTTCTTCATTGACGGGACACAGCTGTTGGTTACGTTTGTGGATGAGTATAAAATGTCCTTTGCATTCCGTACGGAAGTCCACAGCCGCGTCAACCGGACTATCCCTATGCTCAAACTGAAATACCCCGGAGATAAGCAATTGATCAAAATTCAAAGAAGAGAGTTCGTCCGTGTGGATACATCACTTGACGTTGCATTGCAGGCAGATGCATCCGCCTTGCAGCTGGTGTCGCTGGATATCAGTGCCGGCGGACTGGCGGTCAATATGAAAGATCACGATTATTTTGCTCCGAATGAAGAAGTGAAATTAATGATTGTGCTGTATTTCTCCAAGACAGAAATCAAATACGTGGCATGTAAAGCTAAAGTAGTCCGAAACTGGGAAAGTGAAAAGCGCAGACTCACTTCTTTCGCCTTCAATGAAATTGATGAAAAAGACAGACAGCATATTATCCGGTATTGTTTTGAACGGCAGTTGGAATTGCGAAATAGCTAAAGGAAAAGTCTGTTGAAAACAGGCTTTTCCTTTTTGCATATGGTACAATATAGGCGTAAATGGAGGGGTTTTCAGCATGACTGGTGGAATGAGAATCGCAATTGACGGCCCTGCCGCGGCAGGCAAAAGTACAATTGCTAAATTAGTAGCTAAAAAATTGGGATATACGTATATCGATACAGGTGCGATGTATCGGGCCATTACATTCAAGGTGCTTCAACACGCAGCAGATCCGCGCAGTGAAGAAGAAATTATGCAGCTGATCAGCCAGACGGATATTGAATTGCAGCCTGGTGAACAAGTACAGAAAGTCTTGCTTGACGGCGCGGATGTAACGGATGCGATACGCTCGCATGAAGTAACGGCGAATGTTTCGGCTATTGCAGCAATGACAGCTGTCCGTAAACTTCTGGTGGCTAAACAGCGGCAGCTGGCAGCAAAATCTTCTGTCGTTATGGACGGCAGAGATATCGGCACGTCCGTACTGCCAGAGGCAGAACTGAAAATCTTTATGACAGCGTCTGTTGAAGAACGTGCGGAGCGCCGGCTGCTTGAAGAACAGCAGCGCGGAATGTCTTCAGATTATGAAACATTGAAAAGGGAAATCAGTGAACGGGATAAGGCGGACAGCGAACGTAAAATTTCTCCGTTAAAAAAAGCGGAAGATGCGATTATAATTGATACAACAGGGAAAACAATAGAAGAAGTGACAAACTCTATTATTGAGTATGCGGAAAAGAGGCTGGCCCAATGAACTTATATCCGCTTGGCAAATTTCTGATTGGCACTATTTGTTTTCCGCTCTACCGGATTAAAATTATTGGCCAGGAAAACTTCCCAAAAGAAGGCGGCGTCCTATTATGCACCAATCATATCGATAATCTGGATCCGCCGATCGTTGGCATCACGTGCCCGAGGACAGTTCATTTCATGGCAAAAGAAGAGCTGTTCTCGAAGCCAGTTCTGAAAACTCTGTTGCCGCGGGTGCAGGCGTATCCTGTGAAACGCGGTATGAGTGACCGTGAAGCATTCCGCAAAACAATTAAACTGCTGCGCGACGAAAAGGTAGTCGGTCTTTTCCCTGAAGGCACCAGAAGCAAGACGGGAGAGATTGGTAAAGGTTTGGCGGGTGCAGGATTCTTTGCGTTAAAAGGAGGGGATGCTAAAGTGGTCCCTTGTGCAATCATTGGACCGTATAAAGCATTTTCCCAATTGAAAGTGGTATATGGGAAAGCAATGGATATGACGCCTTACCGCGAAAGAAAAGCATCAGCAGAAGAAGTTACAGAAGCCATTATGGCTGAAATATCCAAGTTAATTGAACAGCATAAATAAAAGAATAAGAGCAAATTTTTGTTTTTGTGTGTAGATTCGCATACTATAGAGATAAGATTCATTATGGAGGAGGACTACATATGACTGAAGAGATGAATATGGATGAAGTGAAAGAATACGGTGAAGGTGCACGCGTAACAGGTGTAGTAACAAAGGTTGAAGAGAAATCGGTGACTGTGGAAATCGCAGGCGCTCCTTTTGATGGCGTAATTCCGATCAGCGAACTTTCCAGCCTGCATATTGAAAAAGCAGAAGATGCAGTCTCAGTCGGTGATGAATTACAATTGGCAGTTACAAAAGTGGAAGATGAAATGTATGTGCTGTCCAAGCGGCAAGTCGATGCGGAAAACGCATGGGATTCATTGGAAGAGAAATTCGAAAACGGTGAAATTATCGAAACTGAAGTTAAAGATGTTGTAAAGGGCGGACTCGTTGTTGATCTTGGCGTCCGTGGCTTTATCCCAGCTTCTTTAGTGGAAGATTATTTTGTCGAGTCATTCGATGATTATAAAGGACGTACGATGACATTTAAAATCGTAGAAATGGATCAGGAAAAGAACCGGTTGATCCTGTCACACCGTGCAGTTGTTCAAGAAGAGAATGAACAGAAAAAAGAAGAGGCGCTTTCGGGTATTCAAGAAGGCGACATTTTGGACGGTACGGTTCAGCGAATCGCGTCATTCGGTGCATTCGTTGATATCGGCGGCGTAGACGGCCTTGTCCACATTTCACAAATCTCCCATGGACATATCGAAAATGTTTCGGATGTGCTGAAAGAGGGGGACGAAATCCAGGTGAAAGTATTATCTGTTGACCGTGACGCAGAGCGCGTGTCGCTGTCCATTAAAGATACATTGCCTGGGCCGTGGGAAAATATTGAGGAAAAAGCACAAGTCGGCTCTGTTCTCGAGGGAACGGTCAAGCGTTTGGTTGCATACGGCGCATTCGTGGAAATCTTGCCAGGCGTGGAAGGCCTTGTCCACATTTCACGTATTGCACACGAACATATCGGCACTCCTCAAGAAGTATTAGAGGAAGGGCAATCCGTACAAGTTAAAGTATTGGATGTCAATCCGCAGGAAAAACGTATTTCGTTGAGCATTAAAGACCTGATTGACAAACCAAAAGAAACACGTGAAGAAAACTTCAGCTATGAAATGCCTGAAGAAACTACCGGCTTCTCTTTTGGTGATGTCATCGGCGATCAGCTGAAAAAATTTAAAGAATAATTCTTTGAATGTGTGCAACTGGTCACAAATCGTAAATATGCGTAATCAGAATGATGATGCTTTCATATGCATCATCATTCTTTTTGTGTATAATATTCAAAGATAGGTCGGAAGGGTGTATTGAAAGAAAATGAAAAAACCAACAGTAGCAATCGTAGGAAGACCAAATGTCGGGAAATCGACAATTTTTAACCGGATTGTAGGCGAACGCATCTCCATCGTAGAAGATGTGTCCGGTGTGACGCGGGACCGTATATACAGTTCAGCAGAATGGCTGAACTATGAATTTAACCTGATTGATACAGGCGGTATTGATATTGGTGACGAGCCGCTGCTGGAGCAGATTCGCATGCAGGCGGAAATTGCCATTGATGAAGCAGATGTCATTATCTTTTTGACGAACGGCAGAGACGGCGTAACTGATTCAGATGAACAAGTTGCACGTATGCTGTATAAAACGAATAAGCCGGTCGTATTAGCAGTAAATAAAGTGGATAATCCAGAGATGAGAGACATGATTTATGATTTCTATTCACTTGGATTTGGCGAGCCATACCCGATTTCCGGATCGCACGGATTGGGCCTTGGTGATTTGCTTGATGCGATGGCGGAGAGTTTTAAAGACATGAACTTGGAAGAGGAAGACGATGATTCAATCAAATTCTGTTTGATAGGGCGCCCGAATGTCGGTAAATCGTCACTTGTAAATGCGCTGCTTGGTGAAGAGCGTGTGATTGTCAGTGATATCGCAGGAACTACAACGGATGCGATTGACTCCGCCAAAATAGTGGATGGACAAGAATTCAAAATCATTGATACAGCAGGCATGCGGAAAAAAGGGAAAGTCTACGAGAACACGGAGAAATACAGTGTGCTGCGCGCGCTTAAAGCGATTGACCGCTCAGATGTCGTATTGATTGTGCTAAACGCGGAAGAAGGTATCCGTGAGCAGGATAAACGTGTCGCCGGCTATGCGGAAGAAGCGGGTAAAGGAGTCATGTTCGTAGTCAATAAATGGGACGCCCTGGAGAAAGACGATAAAACAATGAATAATTTTATCGACGACATTCGTGATCAGTTCAGATTCCTTGATTATGCACCCATTCATTTCGTCTCCGCTAAAACAAAGCAGCGTGTGCATACTTTATTCTCCAACATTCAAATGATCAGTGAAAACCATGCGATGCGCATTCAGTCAAGCGTGCTCAATGAAGTGGTGGAGGATGCAGTGGCAAGAAATCCGGCACCATCTGATAAAGGGCGCCGTCTGCGTATTTATTACGCGACACAAGTTGCAGTTAAGCCGCCGACGTTCGTGGTCTTTGTTAACGAACCGGAACTCATGCACTTCTCTTATGAGCGTTTTTTACAGAATCGGCTGCGTGAGTCATTTGGATTTGAAGGGACGCCGATTCGTTTAATTACGAGAGCAAGAAGCTGACTACTCGAACAGAAAGGGTGGAGGTAATGGAAACAGTCTCTATAATCGGAGCAGGAAGCTGGGGAACGGCGCTCGCTTTTGTGCTGGCTGAAAACGGACATGACAGCCTGATTTGGACAAGACGCGCAGAGCAGGCGGATGAAATCAATGACCGGCATACGAATCACCGGTATTTGCCGGAAGTGAAACTGCCCGAGAACCTTAACTCGACAAGTGACTTGAAGACCGCGGTGCAGCATGCGAAAACCATCGTCCTGGCTGTGCCGACTGTTGCGATGCGTGAAACATGCAGAAGTATACAAGA
The DNA here is from genome assembly GCF_002077155.1 of Sporosarcina sp. P33. GTDB lineage: Bacteria > Bacillota > Bacilli > Bacillales_A > Planococcaceae > Sporosarcina. Next base: position 3,105,445 of record NZ_CP015027.1, read on the forward strand.
ATTATTGACTGAACCGGCTGTCTTTGTTCATGTCTCCAAAGGAATAGACCCGGACTCGCTGAAACGAATTTCTGAAATTATTGCAGAAGAGATCGATGAATCGCTGCGTGAAGCGATTGTCGTACTGTCCGGGCCGAGCCACGCGGAAGAAGTGGTTATGCGTCATCCAACGACAGTGGCGGCAGCTTCATGCAATATGGCAGCCGCGGAGCGTGTCCAGGATTTATTCATGAGTAATTATTTCCGTGTTTACACGAATAAAGACGTGATTGGTGTAGAGCTTGGCGGTGCATTGAAAAATGTCATCGCATTGGCAGCGGGTATTTCAGACGGTCTTGGATACGGTGACAATGCGAAAGCAGCGCTTATCACAAGAGGTCTGGCAGAAATTACGCGGCTTGGCGTGAAAATGGGTGCTGGTCAACAAACGTTTTCCGGACTGACGGGACTAGGTGATTTGGTTGTTACCTGTACGAGCGTCCACTCAAGAAACTGGAGGGCGGGCAATCTGCTCGGAAAAGGCCAGTCTCTTGAGAAGGTTACGGAGGAAATGGGCATGGTCATAGAAGGAGTCCGCACAACGAAAGCGGCATACCGGCTCGCACAGCAATTTGAAGTGAATATGCCGCTGACAGAAGCGCTGTACTCCATATTATTTGGAGGCATTCCGCCAAAGCAGGCTGTGGATCAATTGATGAGCCGTGGAAAGAAACAAGAAATCGATACGTTTTTCGGTATTTAAACTGTAGGAGGGTGACAATTTTGTCCTCGTTAGATAAAATGTGGCTATCTTTTTACGCAATGGGTTTCATGGTAATTTCAATGGGCTTGATTTATGCAAGCCGATATAAAATTAAAAACCGTGTGGTAAGTATCCTGTTTGCGATTATTGCGTATGCATTATTAATTTCATCGTTCTTTGCTATGGTCTATTTAGTATTTAACGGACCGACTGGAGGGGCGTAAAACATGAAAAAACAATTGCTGATACTGTCAGTCCTCATCTGCGGCCTATTGCTGTCGGGATGCCTTGGCGGCCGTTCGCCTGAAGAGAAGCAGGCCAGTGAGACACCGTATCCTGATCAGCAGGAAACTGTCCAGAAAGCTGTAGAACGCTATCAAGAACAATCGGGGGGACTGTTGCCGATTAAAACACGCGATCAGGAAACCGATCAATACATAAAGTATCCTATCGAGTTCTCCAAAATAGTACCGGACTTCACAGAAAAGATCCCGTCCAATGCTTTTGAAAACGGAGGCATCTTCCAATACGTCCTCATGGATGTAGAGGAAAACCCGACGGTCAAATTGGTAGATTTGCGGATCACTGAGAAACTTCGCGACCTAAACCTTCGTAAATTCATCAACGGTGAATTGCCGTTTCTGGACCCGGTCGGCGAAAATGTGTATGCGGTAGATTTTAAGAAAATGGGCTTCAAAGAGCCGCTGACAGTAGAAAGCCCATACTCTGATGCACATTTGCCTATCGTAGTAGGCGGCGATGGAAACTTCTACGTAGACTATTCCATCGACCTCAATAAAATCCTGATGGAGCAAAAGCCTGAAATCAAACCGGGCACAGATATACGCTATCTGCTGTACGAGAACTCCCTTGTGCTCCCGGCATATTCCATGCCGTATACAGTGGATGAAAACAACGAGCCGGTGTTTATGAAGAAATAACAGTGAACCGGTCCTTTGCTGTTTCCTTCTGCGATTTCGGCAAAATCCCGACGCTGGTCAAAGCGGGGCATGCCTTCGCACTTGCTGTCCGGCGGGCTGACGGCGGGCATTTTGAAGGCATCCCTTATTCGTCTGAAATAGGGATTGGCACAAAGTATTAACTAAAAATAATTACATTACCCAAAAACGTTTCTTGCATCCATGCATGAAACGTTTTTCTATTTCATAAGCTACTATGCGGAGAAAAAGGAGGGCTAATGATGAAAGAAGAATTATACGAAAACTTAGCTAGAAGAACAGACGGCGACATTTATATAGGTGTGGTAGGCCCTGTTCGAGTAGGGAAATCCACTTTTGTCAAACGAGTCATGGAGGAAGTTGTTATTCCGAACATGACGGATGCCAACGATCGGATTCGTGCACAAGACGAACTGCCTCAAAGTTCACCAGGTCCCGTAATTATGACTGCAGAACCTAAATTCGTACCTGCCCAAGGAACAAGCGTTTCAATCGGGGATGGAGAACTTGAATTCCAAATTCGCTTAGCTGACTGTGTCGGCTACGTCATTGACGGCGTCAAAGGTTATGAGGATGAGGATGGGCCGAAATATGTTCATACCCCTTGGCACAATGAACCAATCCCGTTCCAGGAAGCGGCTCGGATTGGTACAGACAAGGTCATCCGAGATCATTCGACGATCGGTATTTTATTGACGACTGACGGCACAGTGAACAATATTTCAAGAGCTGCAGCGGAAGTTGCGGAGAAAGAAATTGTATCTAAGCTTCAGGAAATCGGCAAACCGTTTGTCATTGTATTAAACTCCAAAATGCCTGCCCATGAGAAGGCGCTGGAACTGAAACAGCAGTTGCATGAAAAGTATGGAGTACCGGTTATTGCCATCAGTGCAGATCAGCTGAATGCAGCAGAGATCCAGCTGATCCTCAAGGAAGCACTATATGAATTTCCAATCACCGACATTGAACTGCAGCGTCCTGACTGGATGGAGGAGCTTGGAGACAGCCATAAACTGAATGCGCGAATTGATCAGCTGATTCAGGACGGCTTCCTTGGTGTATCCAAGATTCGTAAAGTGCAGGAAATTGCGGAGCTGCTGCAGGAAGAAGAATTCGTCAGACAGGCTGAAGTAATTGAAGTGGACGCAGGCAAAGGCAGAGCCATCGTCAAGATTGACATGGATGAACAAGCTTTTGTTGCGGTATGTGAGGAATTCATGGGTACGGAAATGCGTTCGAAAAAAGATTGGCTGGTTTTTATCCAGGAAGCAGTAAAAGCGAAAAAGTCCTATGACCTATATGCGGAAGCAATCGATACAGCAAAAAAATCGGGCTATGGTGTAGCGTTGCCGTCCATAGAAGATTTCCAGCCGACTGCGCCGGAATTAATTAAACAAGACACATTCTACGGTGTGAAAATGAAGGCAAAAGCGCCGTCGCTTCACATTATCCGAATTGACATGGAAGCGGAATTTGCCCCGCTGATCGGTTCTGAGTTCCATAGCCATCACTTGCTGAAAGAGTTGAAAAATGCTTACTTGCATGACCGGGATGCGCTGTGGGAAACACAATTATTCGGCACACCGCTTCATGAGGTCATGAAAGAAAGTATCCGATTTAAGACTGCCGCAGTTCCGGACCGCGCTAGAAAACGCCTGCGGGAGACGATTGAACAAATGGTGAATGACGGGAATAAGGGCATGATCACCTTTATTGTTTGATGTAATCAAGCCGAATTCTTATGAAATGGGATAGGCTGCATGATGAAAGATCCGTTGAAAACGGGTCTTTTTTCTATGCATTCTTATGAAAATCCCTTGAAATGCCGCGAATAAAGGAAAAGCATGATAATATTGTTGCACCGCCGTTTTTCTTATGTTACTCTTTTTACAGTGTTAACAGCAATAGCATCCCCTTTGAGAGGAGGTGAACGGTGTGAATAAAACAGAATTAATTAACTCTGTAGCAGAAGCGGCAGGTCTAACAAAAAAAGACGCAACTAAAGCTGTTGAAGCTGTATTCGATACAATTCAATCGACTCTTGCTAACGGTGATAAAGTTCAATTGATTGGTTTCGGAAACTTTGAAGTTCGTGAGCGCGCTGCACGTAAAGGACGTAACCCACAATCAGGTGAAGAAATCGAAATCGCTGCAAGTAAAGTTCCAGCTTTCAAAGCAGGTAAAGCACTTAAAGACGCAGTAAAATAATTAGAGATTTTACATAGGAGTCCGTCCAGCAAATCTGTCAATCAGATGGCCATGGATGGACTCCTTTCCGTTTTTTGGCGGAATACATAAGAAGTACAACTAACTATACGGAATGAACGGAATGTGCTAGTATTTTGGTGAAATAGGTTTTGTTCCTATAAGGAGGACATACTGTCATGAATGAGAAAGATATCAATAAATTAGAACAGGCCGTCACAATGATTCTGGAAGCCATAGGCGAAGACCCGAATCGTGAAGGGCTGCTTGACACGCCTAAACGTGTCGCGAAAATGTATCAGGAAGTATTTGAAGGATTAACTAAGGATCCAAAAGAATATTTTGACACGGTATTTCATGAAAATCACGATGAAGTCGTGTTAGTTAAAGATATTCCGTTTTATTCAATGTGTGAACATCACCTGGTGCCTTTTTTCGGTGTAGCACATGTAGCATATATTCCGCGGGACGGAGTGGTTGCGGGTCTAAGCAAACTTGCGCGTGCCGTGGAGACAGCAGCCCGCCGTCCGCAGCTGCAAGAGCGCATTACGTCCACGGTGGCGGATGCGATGATGGAAAAGCTCAATCCATACGGTGTATATATCATCATTGAAGCGGAGCATATGTGCATGACGATGCGCGGAATCAAGAAACCGGGTGCTAAAACGATCACGACGGTTGCCAGAGGAATCTATGAGCATGATGATGTCAAACGCGCTGAAATTTTATCTCTTATAAAATCAAATTGAGGTCTTTGCCGAGCGCCGGATATGTATGCTATCATTAGGACTATATATAGACTGGAGATGCGAAAATGACACAACCGGATTATCTGATTATCAAAGCGAAAAAAGATGGAGTGAATGTCATCGGTCTCACCAGAGGCAATGACACAAAGTTTCACCATACCGAAAAGTTAGATAGGGGAGAAGTCATGATCGCGCAGTTTACCGAGCATACATCCGCTATTAAAATTCGGGGAGAAGCCGAAATTCACACGGCGCATGGAGTGATTACAAGCGAAGAAAAAGAATGACCGTACAACTCACGGGAATGGAGCTTACTGATGGAGATAAAAGGACTCACTGACCAAGTCGACAATTATATACAAAACCTGCGACGTGCGATTTATCAGCCAGTAGTCGAACAGGACGCAGGGCATGCGCCGATTGACAGACGAAAAGCCGCGCTGCTTCTGCTGCCTATGCTTAACGGTGAACAGTGGTCGGACGAAATGCAGACAGCTGCCTTGGCGATTGGTGCCATCCATACGGCTTTTGATGTCCATGATCAAATCGATATCGCGGATGCATCATCCAAAGAGCAGCAATTGATGGTTCTTGCGGGTGATCACTTCAGTGGTATCCATTATAAATTATTGGCGTCGATCCCTAATTTCCATCTCATTCGTTCATTATCAGCCGCTATCGGCAGAGTCAATGAATGCAAAACAACACTTCTGCAGACACCGCCGGCAACGTTTGAGGAAAGACTGCAGCTGATTACTGAAGTGGAAAGTGCGTGTATTGTGGAATTTTTTGAGACATTCGGCTTTAGCCGCTACACGCATATCGCCGAAACATTCTTTCCTTACATGTGGCTGCTCGACAGCAAGCGGCAAAACTTGGGACAGATGAAATTCCCGCACTTGGTGCCGGATGACAATGATACGCAATATTGGATCAGTCAGCTAGGACAACAGCTGGAAAAACAAGTAGGGCAAAGCTTTTATTTACATAAATCCGTACTGGACGAATTGCAAAAAATGACGAAGCAAGAAGAAAGTAAACAGAAATGAAGAAAGAAGGGCGAACTGTGGCGGTCTCAAAAGAAGAAAAAGTTCATAACGTCTTTGAAAAAATTTCGGCAGACTATGATAAGATGAATTCCGTAATCAGTTTTAATCAGCACATAAAATGGCGAAATGATATTATGGTTCGCATGAATGTTCGTCCGGGAGCAAAAGCTCTGGATGTTTGCTGCGGAACAGCAGACTGGACAGTTGCGCTGGCTGAAGCGGCAGGGCCGTCAGGTGAAGTGACAGGTCTGGATTTCAGTGCCAATATGTTGGAATCAGGGAGAGAAAAAACAGCTCCTTACCCAAATCTTACGCTGGTTCAGGGGAATGCGATGGCACTTCCTTTTCCCGACAACTCTTTTGACTACGTAACGATTGGGTTCGGACTTCGTAATGTTCCGGATTACCTGACTGTTCTGAAGGAAATGCGCCGTGTGCTGAAACCAGGCGGCATGGCAGTATGTTTAGAGACTTCCCAGCCGAAAATCCCTGTCTACCGACAAGCATTTCGTTTTTATTTTAAGTATATTATGCCGTTATTCGGTAAACTCTTTGCAAAGAGCTATAAAGAATATTCATGGCTCCAGGAATCGGCAAATGATTTCCCTGGCATGAAAGAGCTGGCACAGCTGTTTGTCGAGGCCGGCTATCAGGAAGTATCGTATAAGTCTTACAGTGGCGGTGCGGCGGCGGGCCATATCGCATACAAATAATGAGTACACGGGAGAAGGTAATAGGGTTGGAAAAAATTAAGTTAATGTCGCTTTATACGGATTTCCGCAAAGATATGTCCTATATTGAAAAAAAGCTTGAACGTTCCGTGCAATCTTCTTCTCCCATTGTCCGTCAAGCTTCTTTGCATTTACTGAAAGCGGGAGGCAAAAGAATTCGGCCGATCTTTGTAATTCTGGCTGCTCAATTCGGAACCTATTCGCTTGAGAATGCTTCAAAAGTAGCTGTATCGCTGGAGCTGATTCACATGGCGTCTCTCGTCCATGATGATGTAATTGATGACTCTGACATGCGGCGCGGTTTGGAGACGGTTAAAGCGAAATGGAACAACCGGGTGGCAATGTACGCAGGAGATTTCATCTTTTCGCGCGCACTGACTTCTATCGGAAATATCGAAAAAGCGCCTGTACATCAAATATTGGCAGAGACGATGCTGGAAATATGCAAAGGGGAAATCATTCAGATTGATTTCCAGCAGCAAACCGAACAGAATTTGCGTGATTATTTGCAGCGCATCAAACGGAAAACAGCCTTATTGCTGTCCTCCAGCTGTGAACTGGGTGCATTGAGTGCGGATGCGGATGCAGAGACTGTGCAGAAATTGAAACGGTACGGCTATTTTACAGGCATGGCGTTTCAAATTGTTGATGATATTCTGGATATTACATCAACAGACGAAGAGCTCGGCAAACCGGCCGGAAGCGATTTATTAAACGGTCATATCACTCTTCCTGTTTTATACATAAAAGACGATGAACAATTCAAACCGTACATGGAACGTGCATTTACGGGGAAGATGGAAGAGTCTGACCGTCAGGCGATGCTTCGTTATATCCGTCAGAGCGGTGCGATAGATAAAGCCCAGCATATCAGTGATCTTTACTTGGCGAAAGCACTTAAAGAGCTGGAAAGTCTGCCAAACGGCAAATCCAAAAAGGCGCTGGTACAGATTGCGGACTTCATCGGTCAGCGAAAATATTGACGATGTTTGTTAATAGTTGAAAGAAAAAGGTGTCAATGGTAGTATTTAAAAGGGTTATTCCCTATATACGGATGAAGGAGTGTTTAACAGATGGAAAGAACATTTTTAATGGTAAAGCCTGACGGTGTACAGCGTAACCTTATTGGTGAAATCGTTGGCCGTTTTGAAGACAAAGGATTTCAATTAGTTGGCGGGAAATTGATGAACATTTCTCAAGAACTTGCTGAACAGCATTACGGTGAGCACAAAGAACGTCCATTTTTCGGAGAGCTTGTAGAATTCATCACGTCCGGACCAGTTTTCGCTATGGTTTGGGAAGGTGAGAACGTAATCTCTACTGCGCGTTTGATGATGGGTGCTACAAATCCAAAAGAATCAGCTCCAGGTACTATTCGTGGGGATTTCGCTGTAACTGTAGGCAAGAATATCATTCACGGTTCAGATTCATCTGAGTCAGCAAGCCGCGAGATCAACTTGTTCTTCAAAGAAGAAGAGCTTGTGACTTATGACAAAACAGTGAATAACTGGATTAACTAATCGCCACAAACAGCCGAGCGAATTTCGCGAGGCTGTTTTTCTTATACATAGGACATGCTTTTTCCGTTATAATAGGAACGTACATAGAAAGATAGGAACAGGGGGGATGAAATGTCTGATTATTCGATACTGATTCAGGGGGTAAAAAAGAAGACCGGAATCGATTTATCACTCTATAAAGAAGCACAAATGAAGCGCAGGCTCACTTCGTTATACGAGAAAAAGGGCTTCCGTAATTTCAAGGATTATTCCCAGGCAATTCAGACGGATAAAGACTTGCTGGAAGAATTTCTGGACCGCATGACGATTAATGTGTCAGAATTTTACCGCAATGCAGTCCGCTGGAATGTGCTGGAGAAGAAGATTTTCCCGCAGCTGCTGGAAAATAATAAACGGCTGAAAATTTGGAGCGCTGCCTGCTCCACAGGCGAAGAACCTTACTCCCTGGCGATGGTACTATCCTCACACGTCCCGCTGCGCGATATCTCGATTACCGCCACAGACCTTGACCTGGGTGTCTTGAATCGCGCCAAAATAGGTTTATATAACGACCGTGCCCTGAAAGAAGTGCCGAAGCCGATCGTTGATAAGTATTTCATAAAAGAAGGCCCGTCGTATCAGGTGGTGGATGAGATCAAAAAAACCGTCACGTTTAAACAGCATAACTTGCTTGAGGACAGATACGATACGAACTACGATTTGATAGTATGCCGAAACGTTATGATTTATTTTACGGAAGAGGCAAAAGATCAGATTTATACGAACTTCTCTAAAGCACTTAAACCGGGCGGAATTTTATTTGTAGGAAGTACGGAGCAGATATTTAACCCTGAAAAATATAATTTTGAATCGGCAGATACATTCTTTTATCGAAAAAAACACTAAAACATACAACGGAGGAATTGAATATGCGGTTTATAACAGCTGGTGAATCACATGGCCCGCAGCTTACAGCCATCATTGAGGGATTACCCGCACAGATGGAACTGACAGCTGAAATGATTAATAAAGAATTGAAAAGAAGACAGGGCGGACACGGCAGAGGCCGGAGAATGCAGATAGAAAAAGACCGGGTGGAAATTTCGTCCGGAGTGCGCCACGGCAAGACGATAGGTTCACCGGTCACCCTGACAGTCGTCAATGATGACTGGAAGCATTGGACAGGAATCATGGGAGTCGAACCTCTTCCTGAAGACGTCAACCCGGAAGATGTAAAGCGTCAAATTACTCGCCCGCGTCCGGGACATGCGGATCTTGTCGGCGGCATGAAATACGGGCATCGTGATTTACGGAATGTTCTTGAACGCTCCTCTGCACGTGAAACGACAATGCGTGTGGCAATCGGTGCGGTGGCGAAGCAGTTTCTCCGTCAGCTGGGCATAGAGACAGTAGCCCATGTGACGGAAATCGGCGGCATTGAAACAGATCCTGCAGCGTATGCAGAGTTGTCAGTTGAAGAATTGCGCGCCATCGTGGAAGAAGATGCCGTATATTGTGCAGACAAAGAAGCATCTGTCAAAATGACGGAAGCGATTGATGATATCAAGAAACGCGGCGATACACTCGGCGGTGTAGTGGAAGTTATTATTGAAGGATGCCCTCCCGGAATTGGCAGCTATGTGCAGTTTGACCGGAAAATGGACGGGAAACTGGCGGGCGCCATGATGAGCATCAATGCGTTTAAAGGTGTGGAAGTGGGTCTTGGGTTTGAGATGGCGAAAATGCCGGGCAGTGAAGTGCATGACGAAATTGGCTGGGATGCAGAGCGGGGATATTACCGCAAATCCAATCGTTTAGGCGGTCTTGAAGGCGGTATGACGACGGGAATGCCGATCGTGGTCCGCGGCGTAATGAAACCGATCCCGACTCTTTATAAACCGCTGGAGAGCGTGGATATAGTCACAAAAGAACCTTTTGTAGCGACAATTGAGCGATCCGATCCTTGCGCGGTTCCGGCAGCGTCCGTAGTAGCGGAGCATGTCATCGCCACAGAGATGGCAAAAGCAATCATGGAAGAATTCCGTTCAGATACAATGGACGGCTTACAGAAGGATATTGAACAATATAGACAGTACGTAAAGGAGTTTTAAGATGGATAAGCTAACCGTTTCCGTCCGCGACCAACAGTACGATGTCCATGTTGGATCAAAAACATATGATTTATTTTCAACTGAATATGCAGAGTTATTAAACGGGACAGATAAAATCGGCATTATTGCGGATGCGCATGTAGCTGAATTGCATTTGCCGTTACTGCAGGATGCGCTTATCCGTTCAGGCCGCGAGGTATCGGTGAAAATCGTGCCTGGCGGCGAAAGCTGCAAAGTGCCGCAAGTCTATGTGGATTGCCAGTCCTTTTTACTGACGGAAGGATTTACGCGCAACTCGCTTCTTATAGCATTTGGCGGAGGAGCATGCGGAGACTTGACGGGCTTTGTAGCAGCTACATTCATGCGGGGGATCCGTTTTATTCAATGCCCGACAACGGTTCTTGCGCATGACAGCGCGGTCGGCGGGAAGACAGCAATTAATATGCCCGAAGGAAAGAACATGGTAGGTTCATTCCACCAGCCTTCCGCTGTGCTGTTTGATACGGATGTTTTCAAGACATTGCCGGCTGCTGAAATGCGTTCTGGCCTTGCGGAGCTTATCAAGCACGCATTCATCTCGGATGCGAAGTGGACAGAACAGCTGCTGGAGAAAGATCAGTTTTCTGCACCTTCGATTCCATGGCTTCAAAAAGAGCTCCTGCAAGGGATCAAAGTCAAGGCTGCGATTGTGGGAGAAGACGAATTTGAAAACTCTACACGCAAGTTCCTGAATTTTGGCCATACTTTTGGTCATGCAGTGGAAGCTGCTTCAGGTTTCGGCAGCCTTAGTCACGGAGAGTGTGTCATGATCGGTATGGGATACGCCTTCTTGTTAAGTGAAAAGTATGGAGAGATCCCTGAAGGGTTCACAGACCGTTATCTGCATTTCGCAAAGAAAAACGGCTACACTTTCGCACCTGTATTCTCTTATAGTTTTGAAGAGTTACTGTCTTATATGCAAAAAGATAAAAAAGCCTCTTTCGGGAAGATGAATTTTGTTTTACTGAAAAAAATTGGAGAGCCGTTTGTCAAAGAAATCAGTTCAGATGACTGCCGGCTAGCTTTTGCAGAATTCAAAGAAAAGCTGGAAAGCGAGGGAATTGTATGAGTGTCAGAGGAATCAGAGGAGCAACAACAGTAGAGAGCGATGATGCACAGGAAATCCTAAAGGCTACAGAATTGCTAGTATTGGAAATGGCAGAGGCTAATGAGTTCGGACCGGAAGATATCGGATCGGTAATCGTCTCTACGACAGTGGATGTCAAAGCGGCATTCCCGGCAAAATCTATCCGTTCCATCAAAGGCTGGACTTACGTGCCGGTCATGTGCACCCATGAAATCGATGTTCCGGGATCAATGCGCAAATGCATCCGCGTCATGATGAATGTCAATACTTCTAAAGAACAACATGAAATCCAGCATATCTATCAGAATAAAGCCGTTCAACTGCGGCCAGACCTGCAAAAATAATCTGCTGGAAGTAAAGGAGAAGGCGCTCTATGAAATGGAAATCAATTTTACACACGATGAAACCTTATACACCCGGCCGTTCATTAGAAGATGTCAAACGTACATACGGCCTGCATGAAGTACATAAGCTCGCTTCAAATGAGAATCCCTATGGTTCTTCACCGGAAGTCGCAGAATATTTACGTTCAAAGGCTGCACAATTTGAAATCTATCCAGACGGGTATACGGCGGGATTGCGCACGAAACTGGCGGAATTTCATCAGATCGATCCGAACGAAATCCTCTTTGGCAATGGTTCAGATGAGATTGTAACCATTATTTCAAGGGCTTTACTGCAGCCTGGCAAGAACACGGTGATGGCTTCTGTTACGTTCCCGCAATATGCACATAATGCAAAAATTGAAGGCGCGGAAATTCGTGAAGTTTCCCTGCTTGAAAATGGTGATCATGATTTGGAAGGCTTCTTACAAGCTTCGGATGAAGAAACGGCCGTCATCTGGGTGTGTAATCCAAACAACCCGACAGGCAATCTGTTATCCAGCGAAGCAATCAGAGATTTCCTTGACCGTGCACCTGAAACTGCCCTTATTGTTCTTGATGAAGCCTACTTTGAATATGTCACCGATCCTGCGCAGCAAGACGCGATCCCGTGGATTCATGACTATGATAATCTGATTGTTCTGCGCACATTTTCTAAAGCATATGGACTTGCCAGTTTCCGTATCGGGTACGGCGTCACGAACGAAGCTAACATTTCCCAATTAAATAAAGTGCGCAATCCATTCAACAATAGCTCCCTGGCATTGGCAGTGGCGGAAGCAGCGCTTTCTGATCAGCAATTTCTTCAGCATTGTGTAACGAAAAATGATGAAGAGCGCGCACGTTTTATGGACTATGCGAAGCAGCATTCGCTGGATATCTATCCGTCTGCTACGAATTTCGTGCTGATAGCTGTACCTGGCGATGCGGATGAGGCATGCGAGAATCTATTGAAAAATGGCTTCATCGTCCGCAGCGGAAATTTGCTCGGGACGCCGGGATATATTCGCGTAACCATTGGAACGCATGAGCAAAATACAGGATTCTTTAAGGCGTTCGATCAATTATTAACTGACAAGTAAGGATAGGTGACAATGAAAACTACTGTAAGCATAATTGGCCTGGGGTTGATCGGAGGATCACTTGGTCTCGCATTGAAACGAAATCCGGACATCCATATAATCGGTTTTGACCGCTCGTATTCAACAGCCGATGAGGCATTCCGCAGAGGAATTATCGATACGGTTGCACCTTCCGCAAAATCAGCCTGTGAACAGGCTGACTTTGTTTTTTTTGCAACACCTGTGAATACGACGGTGTCGCTTTTTGAAGAAGCTGTCGAATGGGATTTTAAAGAGCACGCAATTGTTTCGGATACAGGAAGTACAAAGAAACCAATCATGGATGCAGCAAAAGCATTACAAGAAAAAGGAATCAATTTTATTGGCGGGCACCCGATGGCCGGCTCCCATAAAAGCGGGGTCACTGCTGCCATGGAACATTTATTTGAAAACGCCTATTATATCCTGACTCCGAATGAATCAACTACTGAAGAACAAATCACTCAAATTGAAACACTTCTTGAAACAACAAAAGCAAAGCTGATTGTTCTGCAGGCGGAAGAGCATGACCGCATGACCGCCATCATCAGCCATTTTCCTCATTTGGTTGCATCTTCACTGGTCGGCCGCCTGGCGCAGCAGGAAGAAGGACAGCCGTTTGTAAAAAAGTTGGCTGCCGGCGGATTTCGTGACTTAACAAGAATTGCTTCTGCTGATCCTGTCATGTGGCGTGATATTACCATTCAAAATAGGGAAGAGCTGCTGGCGCAAGTAGACGGCTGGCTCGGTGAAATGAACAATATTCGTGACATGCTGCTGGAGAACGATCCCGAGCAGATTTTCGATTTCTTCGCGCAAGCAAAAACGTACCGGGATCAGCTGCCTTCTACGAACGAAGGAGCAGTTCAAGGCGCATTGTATATGACGTTTGATTTACACATTGATATTCCGGACCATCCGGGTGTCATTTCTGAAATTACGGAAATCCTTGCAGATGCCAATATCAGTCTGACGAATATCCGTATTGTGGAAACACGGACAGATGTTTACGGTATTCTGGTCATCAGTTTTCAATCGGCTGCTGAACGTAAGCGGGCCCGTCAAGTATTGACAGCAGAAACTGATTATTCGATGCACGTACTTTAAAAGGGGGAGAGCGCTATGTCAGAACAACAGACTGTTTCATATGAAAAGCCCGTCCTGCGCGGAACATTACAGGTGCCGGGAGACAAATCCATTTCTCACCGCGCGGTTATGCTGGGATCAATCGCCAAAGGAAAGACGACGATTTCCGGGTTTTTAGATGGAGAAGATTGCCTGAGCACAATTGAGATGTTCAAACAGCTGGGGGTATCCATTACACGCAATGGGACCGATGTTACGGTGGAAAGTCCCGGAATTGCAGATTGGCAGACGCCTGACAAAGCGCTCGATGCAGGTAATTCCGGAACGACAGCCCGCTTAATGCTTGGTATTTTATCGGGTTCATCTGTCACTTCCACGATGTGCGGCGACCAGTATTTGTCCAAGCGTCCCATGAAACGCGTGACAAACCCGCTGGAACAAATGGGTGCCAAGATTACTGGTGAAGGAGAGGCAGATTACTTGCCGCTGACCATAACTGGTACACCATTGCAGCCTATTGACTATTTGATGCCCGTCGCGAGTGCGCAAGTAAAATCCGCTGTATTGCTTGCCGGTCTGCAAGCCAAAGGTACAACTGCCGTTACGGAAATTTCGGTATCACGCGATCACACAGAACGTATGCTGGTGCAATTCGGCGCGAAACTTGAACAGCATGACAAAACTATACGGATCAAAGGCGGACAGCAGTTGACGGGAACAGACGTAGTGGTACCCGGAGATATTTCATCAGCGGCATTTTTCATGGTGGCTGCTGCAGTAGTCGAAAACAGTGATGTATCGTTCTTAAAAGTTGGATTGAATCCAACTCGAACAGGTATACTGGACGTACTGGCTTCGATGGGTGTTCATATCGAACAATCGGATGAACAAGGTTTTTCCGGCGAACGGTACGGCACAGTGCGAATTCGCCACTCTAAGTTACAAGGGACTGAAATTGGCGGAGACCTGATTCCGCGATTAATCGATGAGCTTCCTGTGCTTGCACTGCTGGCTACACAAGCTGAAGGAAAGACCGTCATCAAAGATGCGGAAGAACTGCGTGTCAAAGAAACTGACCGTATTGAAGCGGTAGCCGCTGAACTGCGGAAACTTGGGGCGGATATCGAAACGACGCCGGACGGAATGATTATTACCGGACCGACGCCTTTAACGGGTGCTGTGCTGCAATCCTACGGAGATCACCGTCTTGGCATGATGGCGGCAATCGCTGGGCTGATTACGTCGGGTCCTGTCCATATAGAGAATCCGTCATGTATCGCTATTTCGTATCCGCGTTTTTTCGAGGACCTTTCGGGGCTAGTCAATCAATAAAGCAGAACAGAAAGCTCAGGTGAAAAAATGAATGTATTGCAGGAATTGGAGCAAATTTTACTCGACGGAGATTTGAATGCCCTTGAGGATAACATACAGAAACTGCTGGCATCCAATGAATATGACGCATTATACGATGTGGCAAACATGCTAATCGACTATGGATTTATTGGGCAGGCAGACTTTATATTCTCTCAGCTATTACTTGTATTTCCCGGCGAAGCACAGCTAAAGATAGATCGTGCCGCAGCATTACTTGAACTCGGCGAAGAAGATGAAGCATTATTATTGCTGACTGACATTTCACCAGATGAGGAAGAGTATGTACAGGCACTGCTTGCACAGGCAGATTACTATCAGATGGTGGGACTGGCGGAAACGGCCCTGTCCAAAGTGCGGGAAGCGGCCGGCCTGGCTCCTCACGAACCGGTGATTCAGCTCGCGCAGGCAGAACTGCTGCTGGATTCAGGAAGATACAGTGAAGCCGTGAGGATCTATCAGAAACTTCACGAGGCGCATGATGAGCTGGCAGGTGTGCGCCTGTCTTCACGTCTTGCGGAAGCATACAGTGCAGGTGCTGCGTATGAGGAGGCTATCCCGTTCTACGAGGAGCTCCTGGATAAAGAAGAAAATCCTGAAGAGCTGTTCGGTCTGGGCCTTGCTTATTATCAAACAGCCCGCTATCCGGAAGCAATCCGGCGTCTGGAGCAGCTGCTTGAAATGGACCCGGATTATTTCTCTGCCTATATGCTTACAGGACAAAGCTACGCGCAGATGAATGAAGATAAGCAGGCTTATGAATGGTTCAAGAAAGGTATTGAACGGGATGCATTTGATAAAGAATTACAGCTTGCTGCCGGAAAATCCGCATTGAAACTGCAACTGCCCGAAGAGGCTGAAAAACATTTGCAGGAGGCGCTGGTGCTTGATCCGGAATACATCGATGCACTGGTAACGCTTGCGTCGCTCTATGAACAGCAGGAAAAGGATGACCTCTTAATCGAACTGCTGACCTACGCTGAAGCTGATCAGTTAGAGATACCTTTACTCCACGCATTTTTTGCATATGCCTATGAACGCACAGAAGATTTTAAAAAGGCGTATGAAATGTATTTGAAAGCATATGATGGGATGAACGAAGATGCTGCCTTTTTGGATCAATATGCACGATTCCTGCTGGAGGAAGGTAAACGTGACGAGGCTTTGCCTGTTATTCAGCAATTAGTGCGAATCGCACCGCATGAAGAAGAATGGACAGCATATATCGCGCAATCTGAAGAGGAGGGATAAGATGATGGCCATGGTTCCTGTAACTGCCAAAAAAGAATTCTTGAGGTGGTTTTTGAAACGCTATCGATTAAAGCGGCGGGAATGTGTATGGATTTTAAATTATCTTCTCAGCAATGAACATCTATTGACGAATGTTCACTTTACAGATGAAGCTCATCATTGTCCGAGGGCCATGATTATTTCTACAACTGAAGTTGACAGCATTCCGTTTCGCTTTTATAAAGGGAATCTGATGACAGCTGATGCGGAAAAATCATTTCATGATCTCCGGCTGCATCCCGATGAAGATATGTTCATCCAGCTGAACTTCAAAGACAGCAATAAATGTCCGGAGTATGCCAGTGTAGCGGAGGAAAATCCTTATTTGCCGGAAGATCTTCTTAAGAAAAGAAAAGATCAGCAAATAGCAGAAAAACTCCTGGAAGAAAGCTTCACGTTGACGACAAACGACATGTTGCTGAAAAGAATTGATGAAGCGCTGGATAATGGCGACCGTGAATTATTTATCAGCCTGACGGCAATGCTGAATGAGATGAAAAAAGACAAGGACACCAACCGATGATTTCGCCCTTTGCGGTGAAGTCATTGGTTTGCGTTGCGGGAACATATGAGCTACACTTTACTGAATAATGTTAGGGGGAATGACAATGAACTGGGTTCCAAAAGATGTAGATACCTACATAAATCAGAAAGAATATATCGACACAATTGTTGTGCCGCTGATTGCTGTCGATACCCGGCCGGAAACGATGAAAAACAGTGCTTCTTCCTCGGAGTTCCTGATGAATCTGTCAATGTTCATCGAGAAGCAGTTTAAAGGCCGCATGATGTTCATGCCGCCAGTTTCCTATACGCAGTCAACCGACTTGCAGCAGATCGCAGACACACTGTCAGAAGACCTGAAGAAATCTTCATTTACGCATATCTTCTATCTGACCACCGACCCGAAGTGGACAAGCATAAACACAGAAGGAAAAGTTGTCTGGCTGCCGTCCATTCCGCTGGAGACGATGGATGACCATTTGCGCCAGACTATTATGGAAGATCAGCTGCGGCAAGTGCTGACACATTTCATGGAAAGCTGGAATATGCAGTAATTCTGAACATGCGGATAGAAACGTCTGCGTGGTAATGGCTTGCGGATGAGCTGAAGGTGCAGCGGAAGTTTCTGAGCATACATTCATGCCCCTTGATCCGCTGATCTGTTATTGTCAATCTGCCGCTGCCCATTTCACCTTGGCCGGCTTTCCAATACGCGCCTTCTTGAGAGGGCATCAGGCACTTTTTGCAAGTAATAAAAGAACTGTGTCTGTTTGTCACCAAATCTTAATATTTGTTCACAAACTTAGGTGCCTTCTAAAAGCATTATTGAATTTAGTTTCATATTGATATATCATAGATATGTCCTAGTATTACAATTAGCAAAAGAATGTCCGTGGGACTGACTTTGGAGTAAGAGGAGGGAAATTACTGATGAGCAATAAAGTGTCAAGACGCACGTTCCTTAGCTATACACTTATGGGAACTGGTGGGTTCATGGCCTCTGCAATGCTGATGCCGATGATTCGTTTCGCAATTGATCCCGTTCTGGCAAGTGCAGGCGGTTCTGACATGATTCCAACGCCGCAAAAAGAAGCCGATCTTTCGGAAGTGCCGGTTCGTGTAGACTATACAATCAAAGATCGACAAGATGCATGGTATACTTCTGATGAATCTAACACGGCTTGGGTCTACAAAGAAGGCGACAAGGTCATAGCACTTTCTCCAGTCTGTAAGCACTTAGGGTGTACAGTAAACTGGGAAGGCGATGAGCACAAAAACGAATTTTTCTGCCCATGTCACGCTGGACGTTACAAAAAAAATGGTGATAACATTCCAGGAACACCACCGCTTGGACCGCTTGATGAGTATGAAGTAGAAATCATCGACGGATTTGTCTATCTTGGTTCAACAATACCGAACACATTAGTCTAAAGGGTAAGGGGGTACGACCACAGTGTTAAATAAAATTTATGATTGGGTGGATGAGCGGTTAGATATCACTCCAATTTGGCGAGATATCGCTGACCATGAAGTACCTGAGCACGTAAACCCTGCACATCATTTTTCTGCATTCATCTATTGTTTTGGAGGTTTGACGTTTTTCGTAACGGTTATCCAGATTTTGTCCGGTATGTTCCTGACAATGTATTATACGCCGGATATTGAAAACGCATGGAAATCAGTTTTCTACCTTCAAAATGATGTTGCATTCGGTGAACTTGTGCGCGGGATGCACCACTGGGGGGCTTCGTTAGTTATTGTAATGATGTTCCTACATACTTTGCGTGTATTCTTTACAGGGTCTTACAAGAAACCACGTGAATTGAACTGGATAGTCGGCGTATTGATCTTCGTCGTTATGCTAGGTCTAGGATTCACAGGATATCTATTGCCTTGGGATATGAAGGCTCTATTTGCAACAAAAGTTGGGATTGAGATTGCCGCGTCGGTACCTTTCATCGGAGAACAGATTAAAATCCTTCTCGCGGGTGATTCCACGATTTTAGGTGCGCAGACGTTAACAAGATTCTTCGCGATTCATGTATTTTTCCTACCAGCTGCTTTGCTTGGGTTGCTTGCGGCACACTTTATCATGATCAGAAGACAAGGTATTTCCGGACCACTATAAGAACCAATTTTTTGGTTAGGGTCATCTGAAATTTAAGAAGGAGGGAATAACATGCACCGCGGAAAAGGGATGAAATTTGTTGGTGATTCGCGTATTAAAGCTTCTGGCAGGATGCCGAATACACCAAAAGATTACTCAGAATACCCAGGTAAAACTGAGGCGTTCTGGCCAAACTTTCTATTGAAAGAGTGGATGATCGGATCGATTTTCTTAATCGGCTACCTGATTGTCACACTTGCACACCCGTCACCGCTTGAGCGTCAGGCGGACCCGACGGATACAATGTATATACCGGTTCCAGATTGGTATTTCCTATTCATGTATCAGTTATTGAAATATGAATTCGCTTCCGGTCCTTATAACGTGATCGGTGCGATTGTAATTCCTGGATTGGCAGTAATGGCATTAATGCTGGTACCTTTCATGGACACAACAAAAGAAAGACGTCCATTTAAGCGTCCATTGCCGACAGGCTTCATGATTCTTTCATTCTTGGCGATTTTCTACTTGACTTGGGAATCAGTCGTCAACCACGACTGGGAAGCTGCAAAAGTTCAAGGTGCAATCGTTGACGAAGTAGAATTTGATGAAACAGCAGAAGGATATGAGATCTATCAGGGCTCTTCCTGTATTGGCTGTCACGGTGACTCATTCCAGGGTGGTCTGGGCTTACCGTTAACGAATACTGGCATGACGCCAGAAGAAATTATCGAAATCGCTCATGATGGCCGCGGCTCAATGCCTCCGGGTACATGGGAAGGTTCAGATGAAGATCTTCAAGTACTTGCTGAATTTATATCTGAGCTAGAATCGAAGTAAGGAAAAGAGTCAGGAAACTGACTCTTTTTTTCTTTATATTCAAGGTGAATTATTATATACATAAACGAAATGCACATAATAGACAGAGGTGATGTTTTTGCGAATGCTTTGGGCACAGACTTGGATGATGCTTTCTCATAAATCCTTCTTATGGATTCTTCTTTTTATTAATATATTAGGCTCGGTCTACGGATATGATTGGTATATGTGGCAGCTTGAAATTACGGAGCCGAAATTCTGGATTTTCGTGCCTGACAGTCCGACAGCAACATTGTTTTTCTGTTTTGCCATTATCGGCTGGCTGCTTAAACGGAACTTTAAACTGATGGAAGCACTTGCGCTCATTACGTTAGTGAAGTATGGCTTGTGGGCGGTTGTTATGAATTTGCTTACGCTGACAGTAACCGGCTCGATTGGATGGGTAGGCTGGATGCTGATCGGTTCACATTTTGCAATGGCGCTGCAAGGGATTCTTTATTTGCCGAAATATAAGTTTACCGGCTGGCATATTGCGATTGCGGCGATCTGGACATTGCATAATGATGTAATTGACTACGTGTTCGGACAAATGCCGATTTATCATGACCTGGCACAGTTCAGTCCGCAAATTGGCTATTTCACATTTTGGCTCTCGATTGCGTGTATCGGGATTGCGATGTGGAGCTATAAATCAAGAAGTGTGCTGTCTCGTTAGGACATGTAGTTAAAAGTTGCAGTAAGCAAGCAAACATTATAAAATTAAGGATAGAGAGAAAGGGGAGAGATAGACGTGTTCTGGATTTACTTTGGTGTCATTTTATTGCTTCCTATCTACGCGCAATTTAAAGTGAAAAGCACATATAAGAAGTATTCAAAAATCCGTTCTACTTCCGGAATGACAGGTGCTCAAGTAGCGCGATTAATTCTGGATCAAAATGGTTTGCATGATGTGAAAGTAGTGGAAAGCCAGGGGTTCTTAACCGATCACTACAATCCGCTGACGAAAATTGTGGCGCTGTCCACAAGCAACTATCATGAAGCATCTGTAGCAGGTACAGCAGTGGCAGCGCATGAAGTCGGCCACGCTATTCAGGACAAAGAAGCCTATTCGTTTCTGCGCTTCCGTCACAGACTCGCACCTATTGCAGGTCTGACGTCAAATGCCGCATGGGTTTTCATCATGATTGGAATTATCTTCTCCAGCATGAATTCATTGCTTGGAATCGGTATTCTTCTCATGGCAGTCGGGGTGCTGTTCCAAATCGTTACATTGCCTGTAGAATTTAATGCATCGTCACGTGCGATGGACCAAATTGTTCAACTCGGTATCATCCGTAATGACGAAGAACCGCAGGCGAAGAAAGTATTGAGTGCAGCAGCAATGACTTATGTTGCCGCAACAGCGGTCGCTGTCCTTGAACTATTGCGTTTAATATTGATCTTTGTAAACCGCGACTAATTACCATCAAAAAATCCGTTTGCTCATGTGAGCAGACGGATTTTTTTCTAATCAGCAATCGGGCGCTTTTGTTCATCTAAAGTAAAGCCTTCACCCATAACATCATGAACTTCTATCAAGGAAACAAATGCTTCTGGATCTATGGAAGTGATCAAGTTTTTTAACCGGATCATTTCACTCTTACCAACGACACAATAAAGAATTTCACGGTTTTCTTTTGAAAAATGACCATATCCTTTGAATACAGTTACTCCTCTTCCCATCGAACCCGTAATTTTCTCGGCCAGTTCATGGGGGGAATTCGTGACAATGAACGCCCCTCTTGCGGAATACGCCCCTTCCTGCACAAAATCAATGACCCGTGCTCCGACAAATAAGGCAACGAGCGTGTACATCATCGAACGGTAATCCAGGTAGACTGCCCACGACAGCAAAATGACGGCTGCATCAAACGCGAACATGGTTTTGCCCATTGTAATCCCGTATTTTTTATGTGCCAATCTGGCAATGATATCGGAACCGCCCGTTGTACCGCCGCTCCTGAATATAATACCAAGACCTACGCCGATAAAAACTCCGGCAAACAGAGATACTAGAAACAAATCGCCTTCCATATGAATATTTACTTTATATTTCATAAATATCTTGATGAAAATTGATACTGCGACGGTTCCGATTACCGTATAAATAAAGGGGCGCCTGCCGAGCATTTTCCAGCCGATAATAAACATGGGAACATTCAGCACGAGATTCATCACGGCAGGATCCCAATTAAATGCGAATAATAATACTAGCGTGATCCCGGTAAATCCGCCTTCCGCCAGTTCGTGCTGAATCGTGAAATTCACCAATCCGAAACTGAACAGCGCAGCACCGAGTATAATTACTAGTATATTCCGTACTCGAATTCCAGCGAACAAAAACAACACTCCTTCCATAAATCCATTCTTGATGTAATCGCGTCTCTTGTTCGGGACGGCTTGTCCTGCGTACAGACGTATTTTCTTATTGCCGTGCGTCCAATATAGCTAGTATGTGCCAAATATTATATTTTGACAATAGCCAACAGAATGCATACGATAGGAAGGGGAGCTGATGACGATGACGAAAACAATGGAGCAATTACAGCAGGAAGTTGACACATACATAACTGGATTTAAAGAAGGCTACTTCCCTCCGATGGAACTATTAGCAAGACTGACTGAAGAACTTGGGGAATTATCACGTGAAGTTCAGGATCGCTACGGCATGAAAAAGAAAAAATCGACGGAAGCAATCCGGACACTTGAGGAAGAAACGGGCGATTTATTATTCGTCTTAATCTGCTTCGCCAACTCACAGAACATTGATTTAACTAAAGCGCTGGAAACAGTTCTGACAAAATTCAACACAAGAGATAAAGACCGCTGGACTAAAAAGGAGGAAACGGAATGACAATTAAATTAGCTATTGCAGGAGCGAGAGGAAGAATGGGCGGAACAGCAATACTTGCGGCGACTGAAGCGGCAGACATTGAAATTGTGGCGGCACTTGATTATAAACATGATGGCCAATTTTTACATAATGGAAGCGTAACTGATACGAAGGAAGGGATTCCAATTTACACTTCTCTGCAGGCGCTTCAGGCTGCACATCATCCTGACGTATTATTGGATGTGACCGATCCTGATGCAGTATTCACTAACGCGAGTGAAGCACTGTCACTTGGTATGGATGTAGTCATTGGCACATCAGGACTGACAGCAGAGAAGCTTGAAGACTTGGAAAGTATCGCGCTTGAACAGAAAAAAAGTTGTATTATTGCACCGAACTTTTCAATCGGCGCGGTGCTGATGATGAAATTTGCACAGCAGGCTGCACGTTATCTCGGTGACGTTGAAATTCTTGAAATGCACCATGACCGAAAATTGGATGCGCCATCAGGAACAGCTGTTAAAACAGCGGAAATGATCCGTGAAGTGCGGGCTGCCCACATCCAAGGGCATCCGGAAGAACAAGAGAAACTGAAGGGAGCACGCGGTGCGGACGTAGAAGGAATGAAAATACACAGCATTCGTTTACCGGGACTGCTTGCCCATCAGGAAGTGCTGCTTGGCGGCGAAGGCGAATTGCTGAAGATCCGTCATGACTCATTTGACCGCAAATCCTTCATGCCGGGTATTTTATTGGCGGTCCGTGAAGCGGTATCTTCACCAAAATTCGTTTACGGTCTGGAAAAAATAATTGATTAAACTTTTGCAGTGAGGCGGTTTACGTATGCAACATAGAAAATTAAAAGTAGGCGTCATTTGCTATCCGTCTCTTGGGGGATCGGGTGTGGTGGCGACGGAGCTGGGACTTAAAATGGCGGATAAAGGGCACGAGATGCATTATATTACATCAAGCAAACCGTTTCGCTTTTTAGATGTCCATCCGAATATCCAGTTCCACGAAGTAACAATAGAAGGGTATGCTGTATTCAAATATCCTCCTTATGACATAGCCCTTGCCAACTGCATTGCACAAGTCATCGAATCAGAAAAATTGGATTTACTGCACGTGCACTATGCTGTGCCGCACGCGATCTCTGCCATCTTGGCGAAAGACATGGCGGAGTCTGAGATTGGCATCATTACGACACTGCATGGCACCGATGTAACGATTCTCGGCCGCGACCCTGCGTTAAAAAATACATTGTCTTATGGCATCAATAAATCGGACCGTGTGACTGCCGTTTCACGGTCATTACGAAATGAGACAATTGAACTGCTTCATCCGACGACAGCTATTCAGACCATCTATAACTTTATTGATGAAGAAAAATATTATCCTCGGAAAAACAGTCACCTTCGTGAACAGCTCGGACTGGCACCGGATGAAAGAGTAATAATTCATATATCCAACTTCCGCAAAGTGAAGAGAATTCCGGATATTATTGAAAGTTTTCGGCTGATTGACCGAAAGCATAAAGCGAAATTGCTGCTGGTCGGTGAAGGTCCGGAAAAATTTGATCTAGAAGAGTATACAGAAGAGAACGGACTTCAGGATGATATTCTGTTTCTCGGAAAACGTGATGATTTGCCGGAACTATTGTCAATCAGCGACGTCATGCTGCTGCTCTCTGAAAAAGAAGCATTCGGACTTGTTCTGCTTGAAGCATTTGCCTGCGGTGTGCCCGCCGTCGCAACAGCAATTGGAGGGATACCGGAAGTTGTGCAGGACGGGTCCAATGGTTTCTTGGTGCAACTTGGAGATGTACAAGCGGTTGCCGCCCGCGTGACGCACTTGTTAAGCGACCCGGTGCTGCATCAGCAAATGAAAGAAAAAGCGATTCAGACAGTACAGGAAGAATTCAGTTCCGAAGCGATCGTAGCGCAATATGAAAAATTATACTATGAAGTGGCGGCGATGAAATGACGATTTCATTCAGTACAGCGGCCAGCCGGCAAGTGATCCGGGAATTGCAGGCTGCAGGCTATGAAGCATACTTTGTTGGCGGAGCAGTCCGTGATGCGTTGCTCGGAAAACAGCCGCTGGATATTGATATTACGACTTCTGCCACACCGCAGCAAGTCAAAGCCGTATTCAGCCGCACGGTCGATATCGGAATTGCTCACGGCACCATTTTAGTGCTGATGCAAGGCGAAGCGGTTGAAGTGACGACGTTTCGTACAGAAAGTACATACAGTGATTTGCGCAGGCCTGATGAAGTTGTTTATGTCACATCCTTGGAAGAGGATTTACAGCGGCGGGATTTTACCATCAATGCATTTGCTATGACGGTGGACGGCCGGCTGATCGATTTATTCGGCGGACAGGATGATCTGAAACAACGGATTATTCGCTCAGTGGGTGATCCTGAAGAACGTTTTGGCGAGGATGCATTGCGCATTTTTCGGGCACTGCGATTTTCTTCCGTTCTGGATTTTGATATTGAAGCAAAAACGTTGGACGCAATGAAAAAGCTTGCCCCTTCACTCCGCCATATTACCATCGAGCGAGTTAAAGCGGAATTGGATAAGCTGTTTCAAGGGGAAAATCCATCCCGTGCATTTCATTACAGCCGAGAAATCGGTTTGCCGCAGCTGTTTCCCGAGTTTCTGTCAGCGTTTAATTCACTTGACGCCTGCACGCCATTTCTCCACGCGCGTCATGGCTATGCGGCAATGCTTGCGCTGACGGATGCAACTGCCGCGGAACTGTCGAGGTATTTTAAATTATCCAATGAAGAAAAACGATTTTTAACACAATGTGAAGAAGCGCGTGCGATCCGTTCACAGCGCAAATTTGATTCTTGGGATTACTATTCGTTTCCGGCAGACGTATTGGAAACGGCAGAAAAAATTACACATTCGAATCATGAAAGCGGCGGATTGTCCAGGCAGCAGATAGTGCAGCAAAAAGAATGCCTGCCCATTCAGCAGCGCGCAGATCTGGCTTTCACCGGAAATGACTTATTAACATGGTCAGGAAAAAAGGGCGGAAAATGGACGAGTGAATGGATTGAGAAAATTGAGCGTGCGGTTGTCCATGGACGAATTGAAAATGACGCACAGGCGATAAAGGAATGGTTTATAGATGAAATCACCCGTGAAAAGTGAATTACTGAAACGATTGTTTGCAGCGCAGGGCGAGCCCGTATCCGGACAGGATATTGCGGATGAATTCGGCCTGTCCCGTACGGCGATTTGGAAGTATATCAAAGAGCTGGAAGAAGAGGGATATGAAATCGGTTCACAGCGTAAAAAAGGTTATTATTTAATAGAAGCGCCAGATCTTGTGAACCAAGGGAACATAACGGAGTATTTAACGACTGAACGATACGGGCGTGCCGTCAAGTATTTTACGACAGTTCCGACCACGCAGACGATTGCGCATGAAGAAGCGCAAAACGGTGCGGCAGACGGCACGTTAATTATTTCGGAGGAACAGACGGCAGGAAAAGGCCGCTTGGCAAGACCGTGGAAATCAAAGGCGAATCGCGGAGTTTGGATGAGTCTGATTATTCGTCCGGATCTGCCTCCGCAGCGTGCTCCACAGCTGACATTGGTGGCGGCTGTTTCGATTGTGCGCGCGATAGAAGAAGTGGCAAATATTCAGCCGGTCATCAAATGGCCGAATGATATATTAATTAACGGCAAAAAAGTCACTGGCATCCTGACAGAACTGCAGGCGGACCCTGACCGTGTGAAAGCGGTCATTCTCGGCATGGGTATCAATGCCAATCAGGAACCCTCTGATTTCCCGGAAGAATTACAGACAATCGCCACTTCTTTGCGAATTGAAAAAGGCGAAACGATAGACCGTGCGCAGCTGGTTGCCTCCATTCTGAAGTATCTTGAACAGTATACGGATCTTTATGTCGAAAAAGGTTTTGCCCCCATTAAAATTCTTTGGGAAAGTTACGCAGCAATTACAGGCAAGAAAATTAAAGCGAGCATGGTCCATGAAACAGTAGAAGGCGTGGCGCTTGGCATTTCCCATGACGGCATGCTTGAACTGCAGCTGGAAGACGGCACGGTTCGAGGAATTTATTCTGCAGACATAGAAGTGAAGAATTAAAACTATACAGAATCTTACCGTTTTGATATAGTATACAACATAGGGCGGTATCGATTGCAGAGCTGCACCTGATTGGCAAATGAATGAGATTAGAAATCTGCCTTGATCTTTATAGACAGGGACGGAGGAAGCAGAACCCTACGCTTACGCAACCCTTCTGTCCAATTTTGGATCAGCAGGGTTTTATTTTTGGTTTTTTTGCCCGCTACACGCCTGCTGAAATCAGACGTAAAGGAGAAGATTGACAGTGAAATCCACAACAGATTTTTCAAAAATGAAAGCGAATGGTGAGAAAATCAGTATGCTGACTGCGTATGATTATCCGACAGCGCAAATTGCAGAACAAGCGGAGATCGATGTGCTTCTAGTCGGAGATTCCCTTGGCATGGTGGTATTGGGTTATGATTCGACAGCACTCGTTACACTGGACGAAATGATTCACCATGGAAAAGCGGTCAGACGCGGTGCGAAAGATACTTTCGTCATTGTGGATATGCCTTTTGGGACGTATCACGGCTCTGATGATGCGACACTGCAGCAAGCGCTTCGTTTATTCCAGGAAACATCTGCGAATGCGCTGAAAGTAGAGGGCGGCGGAAAAGTCATCGACAAAATCAAACTGCTGACATCAGCCGGTATGCCGGTCTGTGCACATTTAGGATTACTTCCCCAGTCTGCCGGAGTGACAGGCGGATATAAAGTGCAAGGCAAAACAGCGGCTGCAGCAAAACAGCTGATTGAAGATGCTATGGCTTGTGAAGCAGCAGGCGCTTTCATGATTGTTCTCGAGTGTATTCCATTCCAGCTGGCGCAAGAAGTCGCACGCGCTGTATCTATTCCGATTATTGGAATCGGCGCAGGTGCAGAAACGGACGGACAAGTGCTCGTGTTCCATGACATGGTGCGCTACGGCAATCACAAACTGCCGAAATTCGTCGAAAGCTATGCGGAAGTCGGAAAAGATATTGAAGGTGCGATGAGATTATATAACAGTGCAGTAAAGAATGGTTCTTTCCCTTCTGAAAGCCATCGCTTTACGATGAAAGAAGAAGAACTGGATGCGCTGTATGGGGGAAAAACACTATGAATGCCAGTGCAACGATGCAAATTGTCCGGTCAATTGCTGAATTGAAAAACATCCTCAATCCGAGAAAACGTGAAGGCCGCACGGTAGGTTTTGTGCCGACGATGGGTTTCCTTCACGAAGGACATCTCGAATTGGTGAAGCAGGCAAGAAGAGATCATGACATTGTTGTCATGAGCATTTTCGTTAATCCCGCTCAGTTTGGTCCGGGGGAAGATTATGAAGCGTATCCGCGCGACGAACAGCGCGACGCTGAACTTGCTGCCGCAGCAGGTGTTGACTATTTATTCATTCCATCAGTCACGGAGATGTATCCGCGTAAAAGCGGAATCAGCATTTTGCCGGGCGAGCAGGCGTCGCGTTTATGCGGGGCTTCAAGGCCGGGGCACTTCGACGGCGTGCTGAAAGTTCTCTTGAAGTTATTTAATATTGTCGACCCTGATGAGTCTTATTTTGGAATGAAGGATGCACAGCAGCTCGCAATTATTGAAACTTTTGTTCGGGATTTCAATTTGCGAACATCGATTGCGCGGGTTCCGACTGTGCGTGAAGAAGACGGCTTGGCGAAAAGTTCGCGCAATGTCCGCTTGCTTGAACATGAACGGAAGGAAGCAAGTGCAATCTACCGTGCTCTCGGCATAGGCAAACGCAGCTATTATGAAGGCGTGCCATTGACAGAAGTAGAGAAAATTGTAAGAAGAACGATTGAAGAAGAAACTTCGGGTACGATTGATTATGTCCATGTTCTGGCTTACCCTTCATTAGATGAAAACATTAGTGAAGCCGAAGAAGTCATCCTTGCCGCCGCGGTACAGTTTACTTCAGCCAGACTGATAGATAATATAATTATGTCAACTATAAAGGATGAGAAAAATGTTTAGAATGATGATGAATGGAAAGTTACATCGCGCAACAGTCACTGAAGCCAATCTCAATTACGTGGGCAGCATTACAATCGATGGAGCACTATTGGAAGCTGCGGGGATGCTGCCGAATGAGAAAGTACAAATCGTCAACAACAATAACGGTGCGCGTTTTGAGACGTATATTATTGAAGGAGAACGAAACAGCGGCGTAATCTGTGTCAACGGAGCTGCCGCACGCCTTGTGCAGCCTGGCGACATTGTCATTATTCTGTCCTATGCTTACGTATCGGACGAGGAAGCACGCACGCATCAGCCGACAGTTCTGATTATGGATGAACAGAACCGCGTAAAAGAAGTCATTACAGAAAAACCAGGTGTCGCAATTTACTAAAGCTAGAGAAGTACCCCCATTTGATTTAATCGAGTGGGGGTTTAGTTTGTAAAATTGGAGTTTGGATAGGGAAGAAGCTGTGCCGTTCAGGCAGATACATTCATTCAGGTGAGCCGCCTGTACTCGTCACCGGCCAATGCTGAAATTGCGGATCACTCACTTTCTGTCTCTTTCCTTTCATCGACTTGACGGAGTTTCTTTTTACCCGGGGCAAGACGTGAGTCGCCGTGGTAAGTATGATACAATTTGCTTTAGAAACCTAATAGGAAGTTGATGATGGTATGTCTACAAGCAAATATGCAGTTGTCGATTTGGAAACAACTGGTCATTCGCCTTCAAAGGGAGATCGGATCATTCAAATTGCAATTGTCTTTATTGAAAATAATAAAATAATCGATACATATATGCGCTATGTGCATCCGCAGCGCTCTATCCCTCCCTTTATTCACCAATTGACATCCATCGGTGATGAAGATGTGAAGAATGCACCTCCTTTTGAAGAGATCGCCGAGGAAGTGGCGGATTTGCTTGCCGGATGTATTTTTGTCGCACATAACACAGATTTTGATGTGTCTTTTTTGCAAAAAGAACTGATTCGATGCGGTGTATCACAGTGGCACGGCAAGAAAGTAGATACGGTGGAGCTGGCCAAAATTATGTATCCTACATTACCGGGCTACCGTCTGCAGGACATTGCTGATTCACTTGGCATTTCATTGTTTCAGGCTCACCGTGCGGATGATGATGCGGAAGCGACGGCGCTGTTCCTGCTGAAGGCAATAGAGAAGATAGAAACATTGCCTAGGGAGACGCTGGAGCGCATGCATGAGCGCTCATTCGCATTGAAATCAGATGTGTCGACATTGTTCTATGAAGCACTAAAACGGGCACGCGGCCGTGAAACATCGAGTATGTATGGGCTGTTCCGCGGCATTCCATACTTGAAGTCGAAAGTGGAGACTGCCTCCTGGGAACGGCCCATCGGCTTTCCGGCAGATGAGACAGCAAAAGATCAAATCATGCAGAAAATCGATCCTTCATTTCATATAAGGGAAGGTCAGGCCCGGCTGATGGATCTGACATGGGAGTCCTTTACTGAAAAGAAGCAAGTGGCTGTCGAAATGCCTACGGGGGCGGGGAAAACGATCGGTTATTTAGTTCCGGCAGTAATCCGTGCGCATGTGATGGGGCAGCCTGTTGTCATCAGTACGTACACGAACCATTTAGTAGATACGCTGGCTGAAGAAGTGCGGAGACTGGAACAGGCTCTTCAAATAACGATTCCGGCCACTATTATTAAAGGCATGGCGAATTATATATCCATCGGTAAGTTTGAGGAACTTCTGCATTTTACTGATGAAGTGTACGATGATTCGATTACGATTATGCAGCTGCTCGTCTGGCTGACAGAGACTCGCACAGGGGATTTGGATGAAGTCAATGTTTCCGGAGGCGGCCAGCTGTTTCTTGACCGGATCCGCAAACGTTCCATGCGGGCGAAGGAAGATGAACGGGCAGCTGATTTTTATACACATACGTTAAAAAACTGTCAGCAGTCTATGGTCCTGCTGACGAATCATTCCATGCTGATGAACGATCGGCAGCGGCATGATCCGTTATTTCATTCCATCAGCGGACTGGTGATCGATGAAGCGCATCAAATGAATCAGGCGGCCATCCGCACACATCAGCAAGTGTTTTCTTATACAAATTGGAAATATGTCATGAGTCAGCTGAATGGCTTGGGCAGCTGCCAGCTGTTATTCGACATGCAGGACATCTTGACGAAATTTCATGTTAATCATAAATATTCAACTGAACGTCTTCAGCATGCATTTGATGAATTCATGCTGGCTTTTGATGAATCGATGCTTGTCCTCATGAACTCAAAAGCGGTAACGGATCATAAGCAAATGACGCGCACCATTAAACCGTTTTCCAAACGCCTGCGGGCAAATGAAAGCTTTGGCATCGTATTGCGGAAGATGAACGAATACATCAGTGTTTGTGAAAACTATGGCATTCCATTACAAACACTGCAAGATGAACTGACGCAGCAAGAGCAGGCTGCCGTGAATGAATGGTTTTACTGGGTGAATGAAATGAAAATAAAAGCAGGCGAGTGGATTGAGCTGTTCATGGAGCAGCCCCAGACCAACGCAACGGTATGGATAGAAAAAGACAGCCGCAGCTTGCCGGGCAGTCTGCAGATTAAGAAAAGTCCGATTAGCGGCTCCGCTGTTATCCGTGATTTTATAGATACGCTTGACGGCGAAGCCGGAATCGTCTGGACTTCAGGCACGCTGACAGCTAAAGCGCAGGACCGCTTCGTGCTGGATCAGGCGGGGCTGCCGCCATCCGTTCCGCTCTATACATTTCAGGCACCTGCCAATTTCTATGAAGGTGCGCATACATTGATTGTAGAAGATATGCCCGATATACAGCAAGTATCGGATGATGAGTATATTGATGCCGTTGCCGACGCATTAATTCAGACAGCGGTTGCCATTGAAGGCAAAGTTTTTGCGCTGTTTTTGTCACATGACATGCTGCGGAAAACGCATCAGGCTGTGGCTGACAGCGAATCATTGGACGAAGAGTATATGCTGATTGCACAGGGTGTCAGTTCAGGCAGCCGGCATAAACTATTGAAAACATTTAAAAAGCAGGAGAAAGCCATACTATTCGGCACGACAAGTTTTTGGGAAGGCGTGGACGTGCCAAGTGAGCAATTATCGGCCGTGGTCGTGGTCCGCCTGCCGTTTACATCACCGGAAGAACCGTTGTTTAAAGCACGCGCCGCAGCTTTGCAGGCAGAACATAAAAATGCATTTACGCATCTCGGTCTGCCTGAAGCCATCCTGCGTTTTCGGCAAGGATTCGGCCGGCTGATCCGCTCTTCAGATGAGCAGGGATTCTTCATTATACTGGACCGGCGCATCGAAACGAAATCCTACGGGAAATCGTTCCTTGAGGCGCTGCCGCAGTCTTTTGTAAAAAAAGTATCGCTGGAGGGTCTAGTTAACGAGATTGAAAATTGCTATAATAAAGGTTGAACTACTAGAAAGCAGGTTAGAAAATGAATCGAAAAAAATCAGCGGTTCATTCGATAGGAAGTGTTGCTTATGCTCAACTGGATTAAGTTTCTATTCCTATTTTTACTCACCCTGGGGATCACGGTTACGCTAATCGTTTTCTATCAGGCGGAGAGGCCGTTTGCTGATGCACAAAATACAGCGAAAAAAGCCGTACTGAAGCATGAAGTTCTAAAAAACGTGCAGAAGACTGATCACTATCATGGGAAGAATTCATGGGTTACAGTCTATGGCACCGATGAAAAGAATCAGGAAAAGGTTATTTTTGTAGAGGAAAAAACTACAAAGATTCTAAAAGCTGTGTCACTGAAATCAGGTATTACTGAGCAGAAAGCCACTGATATTGTAAAGAAGGAAAAGGGCGTCAAGAAAATACTTCGGACATCTCTTGGACTCGAAGGTGAGGCAGTATTTTGGGAAGTCAGCTATCTGACAGAAGATGACAGCCTGAATTACGCCTATCTGAACTTTGCAGATGGAAAGTGGCAGAAGCGTATTATGAAGTTATAGAGAAAATGGGAATTAGAACTAAAGAGGAGCGGTCAATTTGAGAAAGCAATTAGCGTCCAGAGTTACTACTTTATCACCATCGACAACATTAGCGATTACTGCGAAAGCGAAAGAAATGAAAGCATCCGGCTTCGACATAGTCGGGCTCGGAGCAGGTGAACCGGATTTTAATACGCCTGAAAACATTTTGGAAGCAGCGTATCAATCAATGAAAGATGGCAAGACGAAATATACTCCGTCCGGCGGTCTTCCGGAATTAAAAGATGCGATAATTGACAAATTGAAAAGAGATCAAGGATTAACATACAATCGTAACGAAGTATTAATCGGTGTGGGAGCGAAGCACGTACTCTTCACGCTATTTCAGGTATTACTGAATAAAGGTGATGAAGTCATCATTCCTTCTCCTTATTGGGTCAGTTATCCTGAACAGGTAAAGCTTGCTGAAGGTAAGCCGGTCTTCATTGAAGGAACGGCAGCTGAGCAGTTTAAAGTGACAGCCAAACAGATCAGCGAAGCTGTAACGGCACAGACAAAAGCAGTTATCATCAATTCACCCGGCAATCCGACGGGAATGATCTATTCAAAAGAGGAACTTGAAGCAATCGCGGATGTTTGCCGTGAAAAAGATATTTGGATCATTTCAGATGAAATTTATGAGAAACTTGTTTATGATGGCAAAGAGCATATTTCGATTGCACAGCTGTCGGATGATGCAAAAGAACGCACATTCATCATTAACGGTGTTTCAAAATCTCATTCGATGACAGGGTGGAGAATTGGATATATTGCTGGTGATGCAGAAGTAGTCGGAGCGATGACGAATTTGGCGAGCCACTCTACATCCAATCCTGCGACCACTTCCCAATACGCAGCGATTGAAGCGTACAACGGGCCTCAGGATGCTGTAGAGACGATGCGGAAAGACTTTGAATCCCGCTTGAATCAGGCATATCCAAAATTGGCTGCGATCCCTGGATTCCATGTGCTGAAGCCGCAAGGGGCATTTTATTTCCTGCCGGATGTACAGGAAGCAGTGGAAAAGACAGGCTATGCCAACGTGGATGACTTCGCACACGCGCTTTTGACAGAAGCGAATGTTGCGGTGATTCCCGGAACAGGCTTTGGTTCTGAAACAACGATTCGTTTGTCTTATGCGACATCAATCGATCAGCTGGAAAAAGGAATTGCACGAATCGAAAAATTTGTAAAAGATCATTGGAAAGCGTAATACAGAAGCAACACGTATGTTGCTGATGAGAGGAAGTTTCAAATATGCAGCAAGATAAGCGGCTGAAAATTTGGATTGAGCGGGGAAATGTTTCTATTTCCCAGCTCTTTTTTCAACACTATAAACAACTGCTGATTTCCGATAGTGACGCCATGGTAATTTTGCATATGATTGCATTTCAAGAGGCGGGAAACCATTTCCCGACTCCTACTGACATTGCGAACCGTATGCAGCAGCAAGAGAAGGATGTTACGGATTGCTTGCGGCGCTTGATGCAAAAAGGATTATTTACCATCGAACAAAGCACAGATGAAAATAAAGTATTGCACGAACGATTTTCATTCTATCCTTTATGGGAGCGTTTAATCGATGTGGTAGAAAAGCAGGCTATGCAAACGCAGGAACAGGAGATCAAGCAGGAAGAGGGAGAAATCTTCTCGCTTTTCGAGCAGGAATTCGGCCGGTTCCTGTCACCGATGGAATTTGAAACCATTGGAATGTGGATAGATAAAGACGGCCATTCTGCTGAAATTATCCGTGCAGCATTGCGTGAAGCAGTATTGGCACAAAAAATGAGCCTGCGGTATATTGACCGTATTTTGTTTGAATGGAAAAAGAAGAATGTCAAAACGATGCGTGATGTAGAAAGGCAGACGAAAGCATTTCGTCCGGCAGTCAACGCCACAGCGCCACAGACAAAAACGGAAATAAAGCATGTGCCTTTCTATAATTGGCTCGAAGAACGGGAGTAGGTGAAACGATGCTGACAAAAACGCAATGGCAAACGTGCCTGAAAACGTTTGAAGAGATGTTTCCTGAAGCGCACTGTGAACTGGTTCATAAAAATCCATTTGAATTGCTCATAGCCACGCTGTTATCTGCGCAGTGTACGGATGTCCTTGTTAACCGTGTAACGGCAGACCTGTTTCAGAAATATGAAACTCCTGAAGATTATCTCAGCGTACCGATTGAAGAGCTGCAGCAGGATATTCGTTCTATCGGACTCTACCGCAATAAATCGAAAAATATTCAGGCACTCAGTCTGCGGCTAATCGAAGAGTTCGGCGGGGAAGTGCCGTCGAACCGCGATACAATGATGACGCTGCCGGGTGTGGGGAGGAAGACCGCAAACGTGGTTGTGTCGAATGCATTCGGCGTGCCTGCCCTCGCTGTGGATACCCATGTCGAGCGTGTGGCAAAGCGCCTTGGCATGAATCGCTGGAAAGACCGGCCGATTGATGTGGAAGAAAAAATAATGCGCTGGACACCGATGGAATTATGGACACAGACTCATCATCAGATGATATTCTTTGGACGTTATCACTGCAAAGCGCAAAACCCCAACTGTCCGGAATGTCCGCTGTTGGATCTATGCCGTGAAGGCCGAAAAAGGATGAAGGCAAAATGAGCTATGACGAATTGAAAGAACACATACAGCGGGTGCTTACCGAGTGGGAGCAGCAGCAGCCCGAACTAGAGAAAATGTACGCGGTGCGTGATGAGCGCCGGCTGACTTTAATCGAGCCAGCGATTGATCAGCTGGCATGGCTGATCGCGCAGAGTGAAATCGTGCGAAATCCCCATACCGGCAACATGCATCATGCACTTGAGCCGAATAATTACACAGAACGCATAGAGTTTATTAAACTTCAGAAAAGCAGTCATTATGCACTCATTCAACTGATGATGCTATACGATGAAATGAAAAAGAAAGCCGCGCGATTGCGTGTGCAGCAATAAAATAAAAGAGCGGAACGGCAAGTGAATGTACTTGTCGTTCCGCTCTTTTTAGTTAATTGGAAGAGGAATCGGACGAAATATTATCGGAATCATTTTGATTTTGTCCCTGATTTCCTTGTCCCTGATTTCCCTGGTTCCCTTGATTGCTTTGTCCTTGATTGTTCTGGCCTTGCCCTTGATTTTCACCTCGGTTTGGAAAACCTTGATTCCCCTGATTATCGGGGTTAGTCTGATCCGGGTTTCCAGAGCCATCAGAGTCTGGCGGGTTTTGACCGTCTTGCTCACCATCGTTATCGTTATCTTCATTGTCAGACGGATTATTATTTCCGTTGTTCTGATCATCATCAGTATCGGAGTCATCCGATGGCTGTTCTTCCCTATCAGGTTCACTTGCATTTTCTATCGACAGGGAAGTTGTGACAGAGCCGCTCGTATAGCCTCCCATGCTGGCGCTGACGGAGAATGTATAGCTTTTTCCGTATTCTACACCCGAGTAGGCTGCCTGTTTACTGGAAGTGGTCGTAATGGTTTGAGGGCTGCCGCCATCAACGGAGACACTGACAGTAAATGCAGGATTGCCGAGACTGCTGTATTTATCCGAAGCATAGTAATTCCAATTCAGCTGAATCGTATTTGACTCGGCATTAAACTTCGCTGTGAAATCATCAGGGCTTGGAATCGTCACCGTCTCCGGGATAGACGTTTTATCCGGCAATGTTCCTCTGACGAACAATTCATTACGGATTAGATTACTGTAAGTGAATGAACTGGCCAGCATAATAGGATCACTGCCTCTGACAATTGCGGCTTCTTCAACTGAAGCAGGCTTTTCAAATGTTCCGGGATTTTTCGCTATGCTGCTCATTACCGTTTTAAATAACTTTTGCGGTACAAAGCGGCCGTATTCATATGTCGTAATCGGAGTTTTATAGTCTGCATATCCTCCCCACGTCGAAATCGTATATTCGGTTGTATATCCTGTAAACCATGTATCCGGAACGTAAGTGCTCTTCATATTGTATTTTTGAATTAACGAAGAAGGATAATTTGTCGTTCCTGTTTTTCCTGCAATATCCATCCCGTTGATGTAGGCACGTGTTCCCGTAGCTTCGCTTGCCGTCAACACGTCACGCAACATATCGGTAATCATATAAGCAGTGGAATCTTTCATCGCTGTGACCGGATCAGGGCGTAGATTCTTTTCCGTTTTCCCGTCACGCAATACCAGTTTTGTGACCGCGTGCGGTTTCGTATAAATTCCGCCGTTACCAAATGCGGCATATGCGCCTGCCATCTGGACTGTGGAGAACTCTGCCTCCCCACCGCCAAGTGCGTTGCCGGCAGTCGGGTTTTCATAAGCAAATCCAAGTTTTCCAGCGAATGATTTGGCTTTTTTTGCGCCGACTTCTTCAAATGTTTTGATTGCAGGAACATTTCGAGACCAATACAATGCTTCACGCATCGTTAACGTTCCCAGGAAACGTCCATCCGCGTTGTTTACGGATTTATTCATCCCTTTATATTTGTATGGTTCATCGACAACTTTTTGTCCAGTTGACCAGTTCAGCTCTTCAATTGCAGGTCCGTAAGAGAGGATCGGCTTAACGCTTGAGCCTGGAGCACGTTTCAGCTCTGCAAAGTTCATGTTTCGTCCAGAATAATTCCGCCCGCCGCCAAGTGCTACAATGGCGCCGGTTTTCGTATCAAGCACGGTCATTCCGGCTTCCATGTCTTCCGATTCATAATAACTCGGATCATTGATCGCTGCCTCGACAGTTTCCTGCACTTTCGGATCAAGCGCTGTCTGAACCGTTACGCCTTCTGCCAGCATATCGGATAAACCGGCTGCCTCGATTTCATCGAGTACCGCATCTACGTAAGCCGGGTACTTACTGAACGTTTGCCGATCCTCTTCTGCCAATAAAGTAGAAGTGACCGGCACTTTTTTCGCTTCGTTCATTTCTGCCGTCGAAATTTTACCATGGCGTTCCATCAGAGTCAGCACGGTATTCCGGCGTTTTTCAGCACGTTCCGGATATTTAAATGGGTTATAGCCGTTTGGATATTGCGGCATTCCTGCAAGCATAGCGATTTCCGGCAGTTCCAGTTCGCTTACTTTTTTTCCGTAGAAATAGTTGGCGCCAGTTCCGAATCCGTAGCGGTTTCCTGACATCAGCACTTTATTGAAATACATTTCAAAGATTTCTTCCTTGGTATATTCCTTTTCCAATTTGTGGGCAAGCCATGCTTCCTGTGCTTTCCGTTTCAATGTCTTTTCATTTTTTAAAAAAGAGTTTTTAATCACTTGCTGCGTCAGTGTCGAAGCACCTTGTGAACCGAATCCGCTGCGCAGGTTGGCAAGTACAGCACCGCCCAGCCGGTAAAAGTCAATACCGCCGTGTTTAAAGAAGCGGACATCTTCGGTGGCGAGAATCGCATCTTTCATCTGTTCGGGGATTTCTTCATACGGCACGAACTCCCGTTTTTCTGCGCCGAATTTCATGAATACATCTCCGTCTTTTGTCACGAAGTTGGATGTCAATGGATCTTTCAGCAGTTCCTCATCGAGATCAGGAGCGGTACTTGCATAATAAGCGAATAAGGAGATTCCGCCTACCATGACTGCAAGGAATAATGCAACGATGCCTATGAAAATTTTCTTCCATAAATCTTTAGGGAATTTACCTCGCGGACGTTTGGGCTGCTCCGTCACCTGCTGCTTTCTTCTGGCTGTTCTTGAGTTTATATTGTCACTCATATTATTTCCTGCCTTTCGCTGTCATTAATCGGTCTTGCGTGTTACCCAATCGGCTACAGCCTGAATATAGTCAAGCCGCGGCTGGTAACCGGTTTTGATTTCAATGGACCGTTCCTCGATTTCGAGTAACGTGATGGATTTTCTTCCGCCTTCCTCCATTCGTTTCCATAGGGGGTAAAACTCTTGAAACGGCAATAAAAAGTATCGGTCGAGCAGTGTGAAATTGACAATAAAAAAAGCAAGTCCTGATTGATCATTTACTTGCTTCATATGCTGCACCTGATGCAAATGAATATTTTGCAATGGCAATGAAGTTTTATTTTTCGTTTCTTTTGCTTCAAAGTCGACATAGTAGCCGTTCCAAACGCCGTTGTAGTCTGTTGTGGAAGGAGTGCGGAAGTATGCTTCTGTAATCACTGCAGCACTTCTTGCCGGGTAACGGACGTTGACGATTTGCACCGGAACGGGCTTTTTATGAATGACGGCCATGCCATGGGCCAGATAGTATTCATTTGTGTCGTTGATTTCGTCCTCTAATGATTTACCCCGGTTACTGAAGGAGTAGTCATATCTCTTTTTTTGCGCAGAAGAAACGGACGGATTGAACTTTTTTCCGTTCGGATAACGTATCGCCAATGTGACCACCTCGTACACTACATCATACCATACCCACTAGTAGACGAGTTACCGATAAGAAGGTTTCATTGGAAGTAAATGAGGACAAATTCGTGACGATTTGGAATGTTTGTTCGCAGAAAGTGGAGGTGTAGCTGTATTTCTGATAAAATGAAAGACAGTACGTTTTATTATGATTGATTATAAAGGAGTTTACTATATATGAGCAAGGTGGAAGACACAAGGTTACTGCTGACGATTTGCGATGAGTGCGAACAGCGATTTTATCGAATGAGAGAGACCGGTCATGAACCTGATTTCTTTAAAGAGGTGAAACCGTATGCTGACGCCAGCCATCAGGCGATTGCGAAATGGGCTGAAGAGATGAAGACGTGGATACAGGACGAAAAACCGCGTTACGTTCATGAAGTGCAGATTGACTCCTTAAAAGATTCTATGACTCAATTTGTTGTGCAGTCATTTTACAAAGCGACCGGAAAAAAGCGTTTTATCCTCTCCATCCGTGCGGCACGTTATACGCTGCAGACAGTTCTGGACGCAATGAATGCAGAAAAGGGAGAGGACCATGTGAATGAATAAACAAAATATACCGGAGACAATTCAGCAGTTATTCGCTGATCCGCGCTTTGGGCCGAATATCGCCTATATTGAAACGCTGAAGGAACAGGAAGCGGTCACAGCCGAATTTCCCCCGTCCCTTCATCCGTCCATTCGCAAAGCGCTGGCGACAAAAGGCATCGGTCAGCTATACAGCCATCAGCGGCAGGCATTTGATGCAGTGGGGGAAGGACATTCCATCACGGCTATCACACCGACAGCGTCCGGCAAATCTTTGTGTTATCATTTGCCGGTGCTGCAGTCGATTCTCGATAATCCTGCATCGCGTGCGTTATATTTATTTCCGACAAAAGCACTGGCACAAGATCAGCTGGCAGACCTTCATGATTTGATTGAGGCGAGCGGAGAAACGATATTAAGTCATACGTATGACGGCGATACCGCACCCGGTTTGCGGACAAAAGTACGAAAGTCGGGTCATATTATTTTGACAAACCCTGATATGCTGCATTCAGCTATTTTACCGCACCATACAAAATGGATTTCTTTATTTGAGAACCTGAAATATATCGTTGTCGATGAGCTTCATACGTATAAAGGGGTGTTCGGCAGTCATGTGGCGCATGTTCTCAGAAGGTTACAGCGCATTTGCCGGTTTTACGGAAGTGATCCGATTTTTATCTGTACATCCGCAACGATTTCAAATGCCAAAGAACTGGCAGAGAACTTGACGAATAAAGATATGGTGCTGATTGATCAAAACGGCGCACCGCGCGGCAAGAAACATTTCATTTTCTATAAT
Organism: Sporosarcina sp. P33; assembly: GCF_002077155.1. Classification (GTDB taxonomy): domain Bacteria; phylum Bacillota; class Bacilli; order Bacillales_A; family Planococcaceae; genus Sporosarcina. Next base: position 3,145,947 of record NZ_CP015027.1, read on the forward strand.
CCGCCGATTGTCCATGATGTCTTTGGCATCCGAAGAAGTGCGGTGCTTGAAGTGCGTGATCTCGGCGCATTTTTATATCAGCGGCATATCCAAACTATTATTTTTGCACGCAGCCGGGTCCGGGTGGAAATGCTGGTAACGTATATGAAAGAATTGACAAAGAAAAAATTATTCGATCAAACTGTAATGGGCTATCGCGGCGGCTATCTGCCGTCAGAGCGCAGAAAGATTGAAAGCGGCCTGAAAGATGGAGATATCCGTACCGTCGTCAGCACAAATGCGCTGGAACTCGGTATTGATATCGGTCAATTGCAGGCGTGTATTATGACAGGTTACCCGGGAAATATTGCGAGTGCGTTGCAGCAGGCCGGCCGTGCGGGCAGGCGTCAGGAAGATGCGCTGATCATTTACGTGGCGCAGTCGATGCCGCTTGATCAGTATATTATTCAGCATCCGCAATATCTGCTCGGACGGCAGCCTGAAGAAATTCATATACATCCCGACAATATGCTGATTTTAATGGATCATCTAAAATGTGCGTCATTTGAGCTGCCGTTCAGCTCGACGGAGACATACGGTGAATTTGAAGTGCAGGAACTGCTGGCGTTTTTGCAGAGTGAAGGAGTGCTTTTGCAGACATCAGATAAATGGCACTGGATGACCGACCGTTTTCCGGCAGGTGAAATCAGTCTTCGTTCCGCTTCTCAGGAAAATGTTATTATCATTGACCAAACATTCCCGAAAGAGACACGTGTCATTGGTGAAATGGACCGTTTCAGCGCCATGACATTATTGCATGAAGAAGCGATTTACTTACATCAAGGCACGCAATACCAGGTCGAGAAACTGGATTGGGAAGAGAAGAAAGCATACGTCACAGTGGTGGATGTCGATTACTTCACTGATGCCAATCTGGCAGTGGAACTGAAAGTGATCAGTGAAGACAAGCGAACGGAAGACGGAGACCGCACAACCGCTTATGGAGACTTGGCAGTGCTTGCGATTCCGACGATTTTTAAGAAAATAAAATTCGATACACACGACAATATTGGTTCCGGCCCAATTTCATTGCCTGCTGAAGAAATGCATACATCAGGAACGTGGCTGACGTTTGATGTGCCGGATGACTGGGAAAAGTCTGAACTGACCGATGCGATGACTGCTGCCGCGTATGCGATCCAGTCTTTAGTGCCGCTGTTTATTAAATGTGACCGTACTGACATTCACGTTGTCCCGCAAGTGAAGGCAATTCATATGGAGCGGCCGACATTTTTCATTTATGACAGCTACCCGGGAGGCATAGGGTTAAGTGAGAATATATATCCGCGGTGGAGGGAGCTGCTGACGCTTGCTGCAGATCATGTGGCGGAATGCCGTTGTGAACATGGCTGTCCGGTTTGTATTGGGGCGCAGGAAGCAGGGCAGAAAGATAATAAACATCGGGCGCATAGCTTGCTGACGGAGTTGGCGAAGTGATATGGAAGAGTTGGAGCTTTTGGCTTCGGCTCTTTTTTATTTTTTCTAAATGAGGGTAATAGGACAGAGAAAGACAAGATAAAGGAGGAGATCAACATGCCAGTACAGATTAAGCGGGTATATGATCAAGCGAAGAAAGCAGACGGACTTCGTGTCCTGGTGGATCGTGTATGGCCACGCGGAGTAAGTAAAGAAGATGCACAAGTAGACGAATGGCTGAAACAAGTGGGACCGAGTAAAGGGCTTCGTCAATGGTTCGATCATGATCCTGACAAGTTCGACGAATTTAAGAAAAAGTATAAAGAGGAACTGGAGAAGAATGACGAGCAGCAGGAAGAGCTGGAAAAGCTGAAAGAGTGGACGGTGAAGCATAAGAAAAACGTAACGCTTGTCTATGGAGCAAAGGATGAAAAGAATAATCAGGCTGTCGTCCTGAAAGAAATATTGGATCATCAGCTAGTATGATGAAAAGACCGCTGTCCAGAGAAATAACCCTCCTGGATAGCGATCTTATATTACATAGCCTTTGTTATTTATTGCGAATCGTAATCAAATACTGTGCGTTCGTCCCAATTAATACGAGACCTATGACGAAAATAGAGAATAACTGGGAATCTCCGGTAATGACAGAATAGCCAATGAACACCAGTAAAGCCATCAATAATGTAAGGTTCATTGTACTAAAAGTTTTGTACAAACCTTGCAGCATAACGAACTGTTCTCCTTCATCGGAAGCCGCCAGAAGTTTTTCTGCATAATTTTTATCGGATGGGGAAGGTAAGTTACGTTCTGGATATAAGGAGTTCACCAGACCGGAGCTGAAAACAGACAGAAGAGCCGATACCATGAAGGCGACACCAGAAATAATCAGTATCCATGCGGGCTGAACAGTGATGATTGCTACAGCGGCGGCCAGAATACTTAAAACAAGAGCGGCTGCAGTGCATAAACTGACATCGCTGAACCGTTTGTACTGCCAGACATCACGTTCGTCTTCCTTGTCACCTGTCAAGTCCAGTTGTGATTTTTTCTTCATCTGCACCATACTGACTGTACTGAATATCAATAGGATCACTGTAATCGCAAGCAATACTATGTCCGCTTCAAAACCTATCGGCGGGAAACCCGCTGTGGAATCAAAAGACAATACAGCATTCATTCCGAAGACACCTATGGCGGCTCCAATCAACGTCCAAATTACCATTTTCATTACAATTCCTCCTCATCAAAAATAAAAATATTTTCAATCGTCTCATTAAAAATATTCGCGATGCGTTTTGCTATAAGCAGGGAAGGTACGAATTCCTCCCGTTCAATTAAGCTGATGGTTTGCCTGGACACTTTTGCACGCTTTGCCAATTCTGTCTGATTGAGCCCGTTTCGCGCACGCAATTCTTTCAATCGTGTTCTCACTAGCCTCACCTCTTGAATTTATTGTAATGAATATACTTCGTTTTGACAAGTATATTTGTCAAATTGACTAATTTAACTGTCATATATAGTTTCACCAGAGTCTTTTTAAAACGATTATCAGGCCGTGATACAGGGTACAGTATCAACAGAAAGATTCAGCTGCCAAGGAGAGGAGAGCGATGCCTATGTTCAAACGAATACTTGTGAGAATGCGTGAAAGTATTTGGTTCATACCAAGCGTCTATACAGCTATCGCATCGTTGCTGGCACTTGGCATGGTATTGATAGATACACGGTACAATTATGAACTGAAAGCATACACACCTTCTTATTTCCGGACATCGGTGGATTTGGCACAAACGATTTTAGGAACGCTGTCAGGCGCATTGCTGACCATGACGACCGTGACGTTTTCGACAATTATGGTTGTACTGACGATGTACTCGTCCCAGTTTTCGCCTCGAGCTCTTCAAAATTTTCTCAATAAATTATCGACACAGCGCGTATTGGGAATCTTCATGGGAGGATTTGTCTATACCATCCTGTCCCTGTTATTTATGCGGAAAGCGTCCATTGATCACGAAGTTATTTCAGCCTCTGTCGGTGTCTTGCTTGCGGTCATCTGTCTGGCATACTTTGCATTTTTTATCCATAATGTCGGAACATCGGTACAGGTCAGTCGATTGATTCGTGAATTGGCTAATGATGTGATTGAAGCGCTGAAAAGTGAAAAGAAAGGAATGCAGGAAAACGCCGTTGTCTGGAGTGATGAAAAACCGTTTTTCGTGCAAAGTTTTCCATTCGTTACGGAAATAAAGAGCGGAACCTTTGGATACATACAATATATTGAGTACAAAAAGCTGACGGAATGGGCGGTCGGACAGGATGCAATCGTAGATGTAGTAAAGCCGGTCGGAGCATTTTGCGGAACCCATTCGGTGTTGGCAACGGTATATTCTGAACAAGAAGTATCCGCGAAAGACCTATCCTCCCACTTCTCACTGGGGGAGGAACGTTCGATTTTACAGGATGTGGAATATGGAATCGAAAAACTGGTGGAGATTGCTTTGCGTGCGCTGTCACCCGGAATCAATGATCCGAATACGGCAATCCGTTGTATTCACTCGATCGGCGAAGTGTTACAGAGGGCATCTCTTCTGCCTGGCGGAATCGCCGTTACATATACAAAAGAAAACAAGCCGTGCCTGGTGGCGATGTATCCGAAAGCAGACGATTATTTTTATTCGGCATATAGCCAGATCAGTTATTACGGCAAGGAGGATGCGAGTGTTCTGAATGCCTTATTCGATTCTCTTTTGTATATCGCACGCACTTCTAAAGATGAAAAGTCAAAAAAACTAGTATTTCAAATGAGCAATTATGTGTGGAATCATTTTACACATGAAGTACTTGAGCCGTTGGATTCTTCTAGACTGGAAGAGAAGAGGGAACTGCTTCACGTTCTGACAGCCTAAAAAAGCGATGAATGTCTTCTGCGTAAGACGTTCATCGTTTTTTACTCCCTATCAGCCATATGCTTTTTGATGAGCTTTCTTTCGTTTAATATAGTCTTCATCTTCACGAATCGCATCCCATCGCTCTTTGAAAATTGCTGCAGACTCCGCTTTCACGGGGTCCAGTTCCCGCTCTTTTACTGTGCCGTCCTCATTATACTTCCGTCCGCTTTTATGATTGGCATACCGGCGTGCACGTGTGTACCCCATTTGTATGAATTTCCGAGCCATATCCATTCCGACAAAGTCGTCATTCTTTCGGTATTCCTCAAACATTCCATAAATTGTATCGGCGGACTCTTTCGCTATGTCAGGTGTCTTAAAACGCCAATGCGGCAAAATCTCGCTTTTATAAGGCTCTACTAATAAGACTCCTTGTTCGCCTTGGCCGACCCGATACAGTTCGGGGTGTTTGCGTAAGTCTAAAGTGCTGTAATCCAAATCGTAATTAAAAGACATAGAAGCCACTCCTTTATTCAATTACTGTACCCCTCGCTGAAAAAGAAAAAACGTTGTGAATGCCTTGTTAAACTCTTTACAACAGAACGTACATTCTTTATACTGAAACAAAGAGGGGGGAACAAATGTGCGTAAATCATTGGAGAAGGCTTTTCAGTATGGGGATGTTCTGGAAGTAATGTATTTGGCGAAGGACGGTTCGATCAGCAAACGGAAAATTCGTGTCCTCAGCGTCCATCATAAAACATTTAGTGCGTATTGTTTTCTTCGTCATTCCAAACGGACTTTCCTGATCGACAATGTATTGGCTGTTGTTCCGGTTAAAGCGAGAGAGACGGTTACGGGGTAACTGGTAGTGTATAGAAAAGCTGGTGTGATGTATCCATGCTGACGGATGCATCATTTTTTTATAAGCTGAGAAATCGTCTGATCCTTCCCGCAACGTTCATTTCACCTATGATTTGCGAAAATCATGTATAATCCATATCAGTACAATCACTTTTGAGGTGAAATGAGAATGTTGCAATATATGTATGAAAATAATTTTCTGCCGTTCTATGCGATAGAGGTTCGGCATATAGTGGATAGCCCACAAACGCAGGAACAGATAGATGAGCTGAATCGTCATGTCTTATGAGAAGAAATTAATGGCGATGAAGTCACTGGTGAAGAAGACGGCTGTAGTTCAAGAAGCGAAAGAGATCTTCACGAAACCGCCGGCGCCCCTTTATGAAAAGCGCTGGCTGACAACCGGTATGGAAAAAATCGAAAATGACTTGGGGATCGTCTATAAACGTGTCGTACATTATCCGTTGGAGATGATGCATGGAGATTTTCGGCTGGGAGATATTAAGCAGAAGCTCTTGAAGTGGTCAGAAGCTGACTATGCGCATCCTTTATCACCGGAATCAGGTAAACTGCTGTTTTTTGATACGGAGACGACAGGTCTGAAAGGTGCAGGGGCTGTTATTTTCCTGATCGGTCTATTGGAGTTGACGTCCGATGAATTTGTCATGACACAATATGTGCTGCCGAATCCCGATCACGAAGCGGCGTTCCTTTATGCGTCCGGTTTGTGGAAAGAAGGGCTCACACTCGTGACGTATAATGGAAAGAGTTTTGACTTTCCTCAGCTGCAGACACGCTGGTCGCTGCACCGGAACCAGCTGCCGCCGCTGCCTGTGCCTCATCAGATCGATCTGCTGCACGGATCACGGCGCATATGGAAAGGTCAGATGGATTCATTTAAATTGGCAGAAGTCGAAAAAATGCAGCTCGGATTTCACCGGAAAGACGATATTCCGGGTCATATGGCGCCGATCATCTATCAGGATGCGGTGAAAAATGGCCGTGCAGAAATACTGATGAAAGTCATGTGGCATAATGAATGGGATATCCTGTCGCTTGTGACGCTGTTCAGTCTGTCATCTGATATCATCATGGAGGAAGAAAGTCAGCAGAATGCACAAGTTGCAACGAATATCGCCAAATGGTTTCAAGATCTTGGTTTAACGGATCACAGCTACAAGGAATTACAGCGAATCGCGGAAACCTACGGGTCCAGCTATCCGTTAACACATTATCATTTAGGTCTTTTACTAAAGCGCAATAAGGAATATGAACGTGCGGTTCAGTCATTTGAAATTGTCTCTTTATATGGAAGCGGCAGGGAGCAGCTCCTGGCATTTGAAGAACTTGCGAAATTATATGAGCATCAGATGAAAAACTTCCAGCTGGCCTACGAGAGCATTATCAGCGCGAAAACACTGTTGGAGCAGCCAAATGACTTTACTAAACGCTTCTTCGACCGAATGACGAAATCATTGGCCAAGCGGGAAATACGGATCACCCGTAAATTATTTCCTGGGCAAGCGCAAGAAGCGACACGCGAGGAATAATGGTCTTTTGGAGTAAGACAAAGAATGACAACATATGCTATAATGACCTTATGGAATCATAGACGGAAGGACGTTTTGTCATGGAATTAAAGCTCGATACGAAAACAATCTTAGAAAAAGAATTTAAACAGGCCATTAGAGGCTATAAGCAAGAAGAAGTAGACTGGTTCCTCGATGATGTGATTCAGGACTATGAAACTTTCAAAAAGGAAGTTGCGCGCCTTCAGGAAGAGAATACTAGACTGAAAGCAGAAGTGAATTCCTCTCAGAGACGGTCCGCCACACCTGCACCTCAAACTACCAATATTGATATTATTCAGCGTATCGCTAATTTGGAAAGAGAAGTATTTGGCGATAAATTGGTTGAAGAGTAAAATTTCAAGACGACAGGAAATTTACAGCATCTATAAAGAAACCGCCGCGAAAGGTGCCAATCGCACTTTTTAGCGGCGGTTCTTTTCGTAACTTCAGAATTTCCCATGGTCTCCCGGCAATTCCATCTGTTTGGACTGCAGCACCTGATCGATCGAGTCGTAATCGCTGACAAACCCCAGGTGAATCGCTTCCCACAGATAATGAGAGACGATCGAACGATAGGGAGCCCAAAGAGGTGACTTGTCAATAAGTATTTGGCGGCGCTCTGATTGATCTGCTCCGTACAGCCATTTGGCAGCACGCTGTATACCTACATCATCTACAGCGAGTATATCTTCGCGTCCAAGCGACAGGATGAGAAACATTTCCGCTGTCCACTTACCGATTCCTTTTACACTGATTAACTGTTTCATCACAGACGCGTCATCATAGTCTGCAATATTTTCGAGGTCGAGTTCATTTGCTGTGATTTTTTCAGCCAAGTCTTTCACATATTCAGCTTTTCTGACAGTTAACCCCGCTTGCCTCAGCTCTTCATTAGAAGTATCCAGTAATCCCTTAACAGTAATACTGCCGCCAAGCAATTCAAGCAGCCGCCCGTAAATTGCGCTGGCTGCACTGACGGAGATTTGCTGTCCAATGATAGAACGGACAATCGACGAAAGATAATCCGAACGCAAAGGGATTTTGAGATCTCCCACTAGCGAAATCAGCTGTTTCATCGCTGCATCTCTTTCACATATACTTTTGACCCGCTGATCTTCTGTATGAATATAAAGCGTACTCAATTAACTCCACTCCCATCTTCAAGTCCTTTGGCATAGACCAGTCAATCAGACACTCTTTTTCAGCCATTTAGCCGTCAATGTATCTGCAGACAGCATCTCTTTTGGCGTACCTTCAAATAATATATTCCCGCCGCGTTTGCCCCCTCCAGGACCTAACTCAATTACCCAGTCGCTGGCTGCGATAAAGTCCAGGTTATGCTCGATAATAATAACCGAATTCCCTCTATTTACCAGCTTCTGGAATAAATCCAGCAGCTTTCCGTTATCGCTCATATGCAACCCTAACGACGGTTCGTCGAGCAAGTATGTTTGCCCTTCGTTTTGCAGATGGCTTGCAAGTTTGAGCCGCTGAATTTCACCGCCGCTTAATGAACTCGTGGTCTGGCCTAATGTCAGATAACCTAAACCTACTTCCTGCAGCATATCCATTCTTTTCAGGATTTTCGGCATGACAAAGTATTCAGCCGCTTCATCCACTGTCAGTTCTAAAATTTCTGCTATGTTTTTGCCTTTGTACTGATACGAAAGTGCCTCATCTGAATATCTCAACCCGCCGCATGCTTCACATACAACGGTCACAGGATCTGCAAATGCGACGTCAGGCGCAGTCACTCCTTTCCCTTTACATACCGGACAGGCGCCCAGTGAATTGAAGCTGAATAAACCGGCGGGCTGTCCCGTTTCTTTCGCAAGGATTTGCCGGATATCATCCATGATTCCCATATAGGTCGCCAGTGTGGAACGGCTGGAGATTCCAATGCGTCCTTGGCTGACTTTGATGGTGTCAGGATATTTTGCCGAAAACGCTTCAAGTAAAAGGGAACTCTTGCCTGATCCCGAAACGCCGCAGACAGATACCAGGACATTTTTAGGGATAGCAATGCTGACATCTTTTAAGTTATTGTTCACGGCTTTATTGAGTTTGAAATAATCATGGGATTTGCGCGGCTGGGGATTGATTTGCAGCTTATGATTCAGATTCGTCAGAGCGGAGGTGTGCTTCAATCCGTCAGGCTTACCCTGATAGACCACTTTACCGCCAGCTGCACCCGCGCCGGGGCCCATTTCTACTATTTCATCGGCAACTTTAATGACCGACAAATCATGTTCAATCACAATTACTGTATTATGGTTGGCTTTCAGGCTTTCCAGCATATCGATGAGCATGTCCACTTCTTCAGGATGAAGACCGGCGCTCGGCTCATCGAAAATATACGTAATATTGTTCAAGCTGCTGCCTAAGTGTCTGGCGATTTTCACCCGCTGCGCCTCACCGCCAGACAGTGTTCCCATTTTTCTTGATAAACTTAAATAGCCAAGCCCGAGGTCAATCAGCTGCTGAACATTCGGAATAGCCTGCCGAGCGATAGATTCGCCAAGCGGGTCATCTATCTTTTCTAATTCCAGAAGCAGCTCTGTCAGTTCCAGCTGATCATACTCTGCAATGTTCAAGCCGTTTATTTTACATTTCAATACTTCAGGGTTCAGGCCGGAACCGTGGCAAGTCGGACATATAGTATGTGTTGATACAGCCAGGACGTCCTCCTGTGAAGTCTGTTTAAGTTTTGTAATATCCCGGTTGATATACAGCCGCACGAATCTTGGCAACAAGCCATCCCACTCGTGATCATGCGGTCCGTCTTTAGTATGGAACGGTGCAAAGACCCGTTCACCTTCGGGAGGTCCGTAGATTAACAGATTGTACTGTTCTTCGGGATAATCTTTAATTGGGAGGTCCGGATCAAATAATCCGCCTGTCATCATCCACCTGCCCTGCCACCCTGAAGGAGACAACGGCTGAAACTTTACAGCGTACTCACGCAATGATTTGTCCAGATCAATGATTTTATGTAAATCCGGATATACAACTTCACCGAAGCCGTTGCATTCAGGGCATTTCCCAAATGAACTTTGACTGGAAAAGTCTGTGGCGGAACCAATCGGCGGAGTGCCTATCCGGGAGAATAGCAGCCGGATCAATGGGTGAATGTCCATATACGTGCCGACCGTTGAACGTGAATTGCCGCCTGCAGGTTTTTGTTCCACTACGATAACCGGACTTAAGTGCTGCATCAGATCAGCACGCGGCCTTTCATAGCGCGGCATCTGATTTCTCACATAAAGAGGATAATTCAGCGTCATCTGCCGCCTGCTTTCGGTTGCCAGCGTATCAAATACGACAGAACTCTTTCCAGACCCCGAAAGCCCGGTGAAAACCGTAATTTCCTCCTTCGGCAAGTTCAAATCTATATTTTTTAAATTATTCTCAGAAAGTCCTCTTAAAATAATCTCATCCTTAGTTCCTGACATTTCAGCATCCTCCTTCATCTGTACATATTCCATTCTGCTACATCAATTCCCTGTTTTAATAAAGTTACACTTGGAAATTAGGGGTTGTTGGGGTAGGTGAGGGGGGGAGTTGGCGGGGGTGTTGGGGTGGTGATTTGCGCTTCGGAGGGGACGCGTTCCCGAGGGCCCGCGGTGAGCCCCCTAGTCGCTATGCTCCTTTAGTGGTCTCACCTGTCGAGCTGATCCTCCGGGAGTCGCCCCTCCTACGCTCCAATCCCTAGCATCGTGATTGGATGATACTTATTAAAATCATTGAAGTTAGTGTTGTAATCTTTTGAACTGACCTTGAGCTTAACTAGGTTTAAAAACAACAATAATTAACACTATACCTCTTGTGAGTGATATACATCCATCCACTTTCTGCGTAGGATTGAAGCGGAAGCTGGGGCGACTCCGGGAGGATCAGCGTGCGTCTTGAGACCCCGCAGGAAGCGAAGCGGACGAGGAGGCTCAAGCCACGCCCTCCGGAAAGCGTCCCCAGCTGGAGCTTCAATCCCAAACACGACACCAATTCACTCACCCACGGGTAAAGATTTTGCACTTGATTTTATTTCTAAACGCTTTCCCAATCGAATCCATTGTGTAAATCTTAGTTCTGGTGTATACTCAGGAGTGCCATAGAGAGTATTCAGGTAATCGCTGCAGCTTCTGCTGTAGAGGAAAGTCCATGCTCACACGGATCTGAGATGACCGTAGTGTTCGTGCTCGGTGAAAAAATAAGCCGGGGCAATGCTTTTGCATTGATGGCGGGAATAACTCCTAAGTCTTCGGATATGGACCAGATTCCCTGAAAGTGCCACAGTGACGTAGCCGGCATGGAAACATGTCGGGTGGAACGGGTAAACCCCACGAGTGAGAAACCCAAATTATGGTAGGGGCGTTCTTCCGAAAGAATTCAATGGAGGAAGGAACAGACAATTGTCTGTAGATAGATGATTACCGCTTCAAGTACGAGGCGCAAGCCGTTTGAGTACCGAAGAACAAAACATGGCTTACAGAATATTCTATGGCATTTACCTTACAATTAGCTCTCCTACAGTTTTGGGAGAGTTTTTCTTTTGTATATAAGCAAAATAGTACATAAACCTTTCCAATCGAGTGGAAACGGCTGAACAGAAGCAAAGGGAGTGCTGAAACATGAGTGAATACAAATTAATGGCAACCGCCGCAATGGGACTTGAATCGATTGTTGCATCTGAAATAAAAGATCTGGGCTATGAATGCCAGACAGAGAACGGTAAAGTTTATTTTCAAGGCAATGAAGAAACGATCGCAAGAGCTAATATGTGGCTGCGTGTAGGCGACAGAGTCCGCATTATCGTCGGTGAATTTAAAGCATATACATTCGATGAACTGTTTGAACGCACAAAGGCATTGCCTTGGGAAGAGTTTTTGCCTGCGGATGCGGCATTTCCGGTAGCAGGTAAATCTGTCAAATCCAAATTATTCAGTGTTCCCGACTGTCAGGCTATCGTGAAGAAAGCAATTGTTGAACGGCTGAAAACCGCATATAACAGAACCGGCTTTCTGGAAGAGTCAGGTCCGCTGTTTAAATTGGAAGTATCCATATTAAAAGACAAAGTGACACTGACGATTAATTCCAGCGGACAGGGCCTGCATAAACGCGGCTATCGCTTGGGTCAAGGGGATGCGCCGCTGAAAGAAACGATGGCGGCTGCGCTGGTCAAGCTGTCCAGATGGAGCCCAAACCGTCCGTTTGTCGATCCATTCTGCGGTTCCGGCACCATTGCAATTGAAGCTGCGATGATCGGGCAAAATCTTGCACCCGGCTACAATCGTTCATTTCTTAGTGAAGAATGGCCGTGGATGAATGCACAAGTCTGGGACCGTGTCCGTGAAGAAGTGGAAGATGTCGCGAAGTACGATCTGGAACTGGATATCCGCGGCTATGATGTAGATTATAATATTATTTCTATTGCACAGCGGAACGCGTTGGAAGCCGGTTTTACGGATATCATTTCATTCGAGCAGCAAGATGTGCGTGATCTGAAAATTGAAGGCCACAACGGCGTACTGATTGCCAACCCGCCTTATGGCGAGAGACTTGGTGAAGTGGAAGAAGCAGAAGAAATTGCCGGGGTTCTTGGGAAAATCATGGAACAGCATCCGTCATGGTCGGTGTATATTTTATCTTCCCTGGAAAACTATGAAGAAATGTACGGTAAGCGCGCAACGAAGAAGCGTAAACTGTTTAACGGCTTTATTCGCACTGATTTGTATCAGTTCTGGGGACAGCGTTCATAATTTAAAGAGCAGGAAGAGGAGAAGACCCCTCTTCCTTTCGCATGCATTCAGGAGGGGACACTATGAATACGAAAATTCCATTTGAATTGGATAAAGGGCAGACATTTTTTGAATCGCTGAATGACTGGCTCGGCGATACATTATATGACGATTTGACGGAAAAAGGATTCGAATGCCGGGATGAGCAAATTTACATGGCATTTCAAATAGAACAGGCGTTGAAAGAAAAGAATGTGCTGCTGGCGGAAGCAGGCGTTGGTACAGGGAAAACGATTGCTTATTTATTGCCCGCAATTGCTTACGCACGTTATACAGGAAAACCGGCAGTCATTTCCTGTGCGGATGAAACGCTGATTGATCAGTTGATAAAAGAAGAGGGCGATATTGAAAAGCTGAGTCAGGCCCTGAATATGACGGTGGACGTGCGCCTGGCAAAAGCGCGTAACCAGTATATTTGCCTGAAGCGTCTGGAAGAAACCAGCATGAAGACCAATGAAGATTTCGTCGATTTGGTCGAAGATGAGCTGCCGGAATTTGTCCATGCGGAACGCTCGCTGCAGTCGGTGTATCCTTACGGAGTGCGTTCGGATTATCCGTATCTCGCGGATCATGAATGGGATATGATTAACTATCACCCCATCCAGCAATGTGCGGCATGTGATATCCGTAACCGCTGCGGTCAGACGATTCATCGCAATCATTACCGTGAAGCGGCTGATTTGATTATTTGTTCACATGATTTTTATATGGAACATTTATGGACGAAAGAATCCCGCGTCAGACAGGGACAGCTGCCTCTATTGCCGGAAGTGTCAATGGTAGTATTTGATGAAGGCCATTTGCTCGAGTACTCTGCTCAGCGCGCATTGACTTATGAAGTGCAGGAACAGACTATTATCCAGCTGCTCGAACGAATTATGGTCGACGGCATCCGTGAGAAATCACTGCAGCTGATGGAACAGTTGCTTGAAACGCATGAAATGTTCTTTAATCAGCTGAAAAGTAATGCCACACAGCATGATAATGAACGTTTGACGATCGAAAAGAATGCAGAAATGATGAAGCTGGCCGAAACAGCAGTAGCTTTGTCCAATGAACTTCTTGAAGAATTTGTATTTGAAGGCGAATTGTATGTAATTCCAGAATATGATTTGAAAATTGTCGAAGAATACCTGGAGCAATATATATATTCAATGGAACTGTTTGCCGGCGATAACGACGCGGTGGACTGGCTGGAAAACCGCCGGGAAGAAAGTACATTGCTCATTATGCCAAGATTAGTGACGTCGATTCTGAAAGAGAAATTGTTTACTGGCACGATGCCGATTATTTTCTCTTCTGCAACATTATCTGTTGAGAAATCATTTGATTATTTGGCATACAGTCTGGGCATTGTTGATTACCAGTCGTTTTCTATCGCCTCACCTTTTGATTATGAAAATGTCATGAAAATTCATCTGGAGCAAGGGTCAGCGGAAGAAAATATCAGCCGGCTCTCGGATCTGCTCGAAGATGAGGAACAGACATTAGTGCTGTTTGGCTCCAAGCAGTCAATGATGGACGCCTATGAGCAGCTGCCTTTAGAGCAAAGTGTGATGGTAACTTATGAAGGAGAGCGCTCCCTGTCTTCGCTTGTGAAAGATTTCCAGCAGCGTAAAGTCAATGTATTCTTCTCGTACCATCTGTGGGAAGGCCTCGACTTGCCGAACGAGGCGCTGACACGTGTCATTATCTTTGATCTGCCGTTCCCTCCGCACGACCCGCTGTTTGAAGCGCGCAGAGAATTTGCGGAAGATCCGTTTGACGAAGTGGACTTGCCGTTTATGCTGTTGCGTCTGCGGCAAGGAATCGGCCGGCTGATCCGGACGAGCGATGACTTCGGTTCGATTCATTTATTTATGAAACCTGAGAATAAAGAATTGCTTCCGGTCATCGAACGCGTGCTGCCTGTGCCGTTCTCGTGATGACTGTCTAAAAAGCGCAAGGATGTCGATATTCCGACGTCCTTGCGCTTTATTGGTGTTTTATCGTTCTTCATCGATGGTCAGCAATAAATTCAGTACATCTTCATTTTCAAATTTCACAGGGATTTTAAACGCTTGTTTGAATCCGTAAAATTTTGTTTGGCCGGTCAATACAGTCGGCGGGGAAATATCAAGTGTCAGATTTTCTTTTTCCAATACGGTACAAAGATTTCCGGCAATCATATTTCCCAGCTCTCCAGTGAATGATTCAGCCATCTCGCCTTCAATTTGCATACCGAACATCGCCTGGCCGATTTCACTGATAATGGAATTCGTCGGCTCTACGATCAGCCGGCCTTTCATATCGCCGATAAGGCCAATTAACACACTAATTTCACGCTGTTCATATGGCTGCTGAATCAGGGCTGGCGAGAGCACTTGGAATTTGAGCGGGACTACTGTCGTAAGGGAGGAAATCGTCGCGTTTAATACCTTTTGTACATTGGCTGCTTTGTCCATCTAAAGGAACATCCTCTCACAATTACATTTATAGTCCAATTATATCACCAAACATAACTAAAAGACTACTAGTATTTTAACTTTATAACTATAAGACTGCTGCTGACAGATGATCCTGCTGTGTAACTTACACGTAAACGGGGACGCTGCTGCAGGGCCGGAACGCACTTTCCGCACGAATCACAGGAATTATCATGTAACTATCTATTTTTTCACTCATTAATGGTATGATGGGGTGAGTTAAAATTGAAAGGACGAAGATTATGTCTACAAACCATGAATTTTTACAGCAATCTGCTACATATGGCCAAATTTTTTCCAACAACGAAGATGATGAGCGTAAAGCCAAAACGGCATTACTTGCCAATAAAATAATAGAGAAAGAATATACGATTGCCTTTGCGGGACACTTTTCAGCGGGGAAATCCTCTACGATCAATGCATTGACGGGTGATGATTTGCTGCCGTCGAGCCCTATTCCGACAAGTGCAAATATCGTCAAGGTACATAAAGCGGATGAAGATTACGCAATCATTCACCGTGTTGACGGAAGTGCTGTGAAATTTAGCGGACACGGCTTCTCTGAAGGTGTGAAAGCCTTCAGTAAGGACGGTGCGGAAGTATCATTGGTCGAAATCGGCCATACGGAATCCAATCTTCCTGAAGGAATTACTGTTATGGACACGCCTGGCGTCGATTCCACAGATGATGCACACAGGCTATCAACTGAATCTTCATTGCACTTGGCTGATCTGGTGTTTTATACGATGGATTATAACCACGTTCAATCCGAAATGAATTTCCGGTTCACTAAAGAATTGATGCGCTATAACAGCAACGTCTATCTGATCATTAATCAGATCGATAAACACCGTGACAGTGAACTGTCATTCGATGACTTTAAAAAGTCCGTTGAAGATTCATTCAAATTATGGGGAGTAGAGCCGAAAGGGATTTTTTACACTTCATTGAAACAGCTTGATCATCCGCATAATGATTTTGAGAAAGTAAAAGCAATCGTCGACGGTTCCATTGAACACCGGGAAGAAAACTTTGAACAAAATATCGGGCAGTCTTTATTGAAATTGAAAGATGAGCATATGGCATTCCTTCAGCAGCAAGTGGATGATGTCAAAGAAAATTATTCAGAGATCCTCAGCGAGTCCGAATGGGAACAGTACGAAGAATTGAGCCAGGATTTGAAAGACGCGAAAAAACGTCTGGAATTAGTGTCTGGTGATGAATTCTACGTGAATTTTGAAAAAGAACGCAATGAATTATTAGAGAATGCGGGACTTGCGCCGTTTGAGACAAGAGAATTACTGAAAAGCCACTTGGAAGCAAAGTCACCGAAATTCAAAGTCGGCTTACTGTTCGGTGCGAAGAAGACAGCAGAAGAACGCGAAAAACGCCGTCAAAAGCTGGATGATAATATTTCGGGTCTCGCGCATACGCAAATCGAAATTTATATGAAGACTTTGATGAAGAAATCATTGAAAGAAGCAGGGATTTTAACAGATGAGCGGTCTCTTGCAATCGATGCGATGGATTTGTCGCTGCCGTTTGATGAAGTGGACGAGCAGCTGCTGGTGCAGGAAGTCATTACGGGTGAAACTATCCTGAACTATGCGGAGCAGATGAAACGTGCGATTCATTTAGTTTATAAGAGAAAAACAGATAAATGGAAGCAGGAAATGTCGGTCATCGCAAAAGAAGCAGGCGGTGAGCAGTCAGGACCTCTTGCAGAAACCATTGAAATACTGCAGGAGAAAGTGGACGCATTGAATGAAATAAATAAATGGAAGAAGCGCATGGAATGGGTGGACAAAGAAATCGCCAATCCGTCCGCCCCTACACGCATGGGCCGCGATCAGCTGGTTGCCCAGTGGGAAAAGCCGAAACAAATCGAGACCATCGATTTTGTGGCAAAAGTCGAAGAACAAAAGGTAGCCGCAGAAGAAACGGCGGAAGAAGTGCCGGAAGAACGTCAGCTTGTCGATTCGGAAAAAGCGATCGCGCATGCACAGCATATTGCAGAATCTGTTCAGACGATCCCTGGGTTCGCAGAAACGGCTCAATATTTGATGACGAAAGCGGCACGTCTGCAGGGACAGGAATTCACAGTCGCATTATTTGGCGCATTCAGTGCCGGCAAATCATCATTTTCAAATGCCTTAATTGGTGAAAAAGTACTGCCGGTATCTCCAAATCCGACAACGGCGGCGATTAACCGGATCCGTCCTGTAAGTGAAGCGCATCTGCATAATACGGCAGACATTCATTTGAAGGATGAAGCGACGATGACTGAAGACGTGGCATTGTCATTCAGCGCACTTGGCATCGAAGTTTCTTCACTTGAAGATGCATTCAATAAGACAGACGCAGCGATGAAGCAGCCGCTTGAAGATGAGAATTTGCATATTCATAAATCCTTTATCAGTGCGTTCCAAAGAGGCTATCCGCTGTATACCCCTGCACTGGGTACGACGCTGACGGTAGAGCGTGACGAGTTCACGAAATTCGTGGCACAGGAAGAACGCAGCTGTTTCGTAGATTCTATCGATTTCTTCTATGACTGCCCGCTGACTCGTCACGGCATCACGCTGGTAGATACACCGGGGGCAGATTCCATCAACGCACGTCATACAGATGTAGCGTTTGAATATATTCGTAACGCAGATGCGATTTTGTTTGTCACATATTATAATCACGCATTCGCACGTGCAGACCGTGAATTCCTTATTCAGCTGGGCCGGGTCAAGGACGCATTTGAACTCGACAAGATGTTCTTTATCGTCAACGCAATCGACCTTGCTTCCAATGAAGAAGAAGGCGAAGAAGTGAAAGGTTTCGTCGCCAATGAATTACAGAAATTCGGAATCCGCAATCCGCGTGTGCATGGCATTTCTAGCCTGCAGGCGCTTGAAGGAAAGCTTGCGCAGCAGCCGAACCCGCTGATGGCCGATTTTGAAGAGAAATTCTATGCGTTCCTTGAGCATGATCTGCGTGCGCAGGTTGTGCAGGCGCTTGAAGAAGAAACGGTGAAAACAATTGACCGGCTTGCTTCATTAATTGACAGAACCATACAGAACAGGTCTCGAAAAGCGGAAAGACTGGAAGAGCTGGCAATTGCCGAAGCGGCAATTAAGCAGCGTTTTGAAAAGAGTGCGAGTGAAATTCTAGTGAAAGCGACACATGATGAATTAAGTGAACTCGTATACTATATTTTACAGCGTGTGTTCTTGCGTTTCGGAGATTTCTTTAAAGAAGGATACAGCCCGTCGACATTTGCGAAAAATTCATCCGAAAAAGCTTTGAAAATCGCATTGGCGGAAACTGTGAATATGGTCGGCTTTGATTTGACGCAGGAATTGAAAGTAACCAATTTGCGTATTCTTCACTACATGAAGAAGCAATTACTGGAACGCCAGCGCACGGAAGTCCGTGCACTGTCCGATATGGATCAATCCATCGTGCCGTCTCCATATGAACCGAATGACAAAGATATGCTGTCATTTGACATCCCGTATGAAGATCCTATGGTCTACAGTGCAGTCAATAAATCGTTCAAAAATCAAAAAGCATTCTTTGAACGCGGCGATCGGGATATTCTGAAAGCAAAACTGGAAGAAAAGTTAAAAGGCGATGCGTCCAGTTATCTTGGCGATCAGAAAGAACGTATTGAGAAGTGGGCAGATTTGTGGATTAATGACGAGGCGGAAGCATTGCGTGTTCATCTATTGCAGGAAAGTCTGGTGCAGATCGAATCGGAGCGGACATTGCTCGACGGTTCGGAGCAGCTGGAACAATGGCAGAATATCTATGAAACAATCCGACAAGAGGAGATGGTTCAATGACACAAGTATTTGTATCTGCTCATGATGTAAATACGGCAGACGTGAAATGGATCGATGCACGCTTTTCATTGCAGGATGAAAAAAGCGGCAAACTCGCCTATCAGCAAGAACATCTGAAAGGTGCAGTTCACTGGGATTTGGAAGAGGATTTATCGGGTGCGTCTCGTACTGGCGGCCGTCATCCTCTGCCGTCAAAAGAACAGCTGACGGAATTATTCCGCACGAGCGGCTTGGAACTTACCGATGCCATTCTTATTTATGACGACGGCGGCAGCCCGTTTGCAACACGCGCATGGTGGATGCTGCAATATGCCGGATTCACAGATGTTCATGTAGTAACCGAAGGCTATCGCGAGTTGCGCGGAATGTTTGACGTAACTGCTGAACCGGCTGTGCCTGCAAAATCAGCAGTCGAACCGAACTGGCAGGAGCAGCTGTATGCCGACCGCCATGAAGTTGAAGAAGTGGCGGCGGGCAATCGTTTGTCCGTGCTTGTGGACGCGCGTTCTGAAGTCCGCTATCGCGGGGAAAAAGAACCGCTCTATCATAAAGCGGGTCATATCCCGACTGCCCGCAACTTTGACTGGGAGCAGCTGAAACAGGGCGGACAGTTTGATGTAGAAAAAGTGAAAGAACAGCTGATGCAAACCGCGGCACCCGAAGATGACATTATCGTCTACTGCGGCAGCGGTGTAACAGCTTCTCCTTTATTCGCAGCACTGACGGAACTGGATTATCCTAATGTGAAATTATACGTCGGAAGTTTCAGCGACTGGATTTCTCAGGACGATGCGCCGATTGAAACTGCAATAAGGGGCTGATTCACGATGCAATTTGCGCTGCTGGGTGACATTCACTCGTCAAAAGAAGATCTGCAGGCGGTGCTGGAGCAGGTTTCCAAGGAAGCTCCGCAGGCAAGAATTATCGGCACCGGGGACATCTATGAGTGCACAGTCAGTAAAAAAGACCTTCATGGCCAAATTTATCGTTCTGTAGAAGAAGTAATCAACCATCCGGCAGGGTTTGATGAGCTGCTGACATTTCCGTCAATTTACGGAAATCAGGAAGAGCGCATTTTGCTGCTGACAGAGCGGCAGGAACCGGTCAGAGATTTTCTCAATGATCTGCCTGAAATGCTGAATGCGGACGATGCAGTAATCATTCACGGTCATCAGTGGCCTCATAAGCAGGGAGAAGCGTGGCTGACCGAACATCTGCCGCAAGCACACCTTGTCTTCCATGGCCATACGCATCATTCAGGGCTAACACAGGACGGACAGACCGTGCCGTTTACATGGGGCAGAGAGCAGACTGTAGCGGATAAGAGAAGCATTATTAACGTGGGTGCTGTGGTTTTGTCCAGAGAATGGGTGTTATATGATTCTGTAACCCAGACAGTAATATTTATGAAAGCATAGAAAGGCTGAGGAATTTATTTTCCTCAGCCTTTTCGCGCGATGAAATGGAGAAACCGGAAATAGAATTATAGAGAGGTTGTCCTTTGCATGCATCCATCGGCTTTTCGGTCAGCCCTTCTGCTTCTTCTGCGCTAAAATAGCCTGCCTTGCAAGTGAATCCGCCGTTTTGTTCGTACTGTCCGCTATCCATTTAATAAAGAAAAAGTCAAACGTCGCCGCGAGCTTTAATGCGCGCTTCAAATAGGGGGCATATTGCTCGTTTTTTACAAACTCTTTTTCCATCGACTGCACGACAACTGTTGAATCCGAACGCATGGACACCATTCCGGCCGTCAGCTTCGCGGCTTCCTCCAAGCCGCGCACAAGCGCCTGAAACTCTGCATGATGATTATTCGTCGGCTCAATCGGTTCACTGATCCGCACATCTTGTCCTTCGCCTTTAATATGGATGCCAATTCCGCTCAGTCCTGGGTTTCCCGCACTGGCGCCGTCTATATACACTTCCAACATAATTCGCGTCGCTCCTGTCTGGTAATGAATTGTAAAACTTCCCGTAATGACTTGCATCATTTCTTCAGCCCGCCTAAAATAGAAGGAAGAAAGGTGGGAGTTCTTTTCTAATGAATAAAGTACTTGTCATGAAAGAAATTAATCAATTGCTCGATATATATTGTGAAGGCTGCTACGTAAAAAAACAACTGACAAAAGAACGCGGAAAAACGGGCGCTCACCAATTTTGTATTTCCGATTGTACCATAGGAGATCAGCTGCAATTCCTCGGAAGAGAAATCAATAAAATTAGTACGGCACCGAAATAGACAGTAAAAAAGCATCCCGCTGCTGCGTGGATGCTTTGTTTATATTTTTTATTCGACTTCATGCCAAGATGAAGTTACGCTTCATCATCGAGTGCTGATACATTTGCCGCCTGTGGACCGCGATTTCCTTCAATTACTTCAAAAGAAACAGTTTGGCCTTCAGCCAGTGTTTTAAATCCATCTGTAGCAATTCCTGTGAAATGTACAAATACGTCTTCACCGTCATCTGCTTCGATAAATCCATACCCTTTGTCACTGCTGAACCACTTCACTTTACCTTGGTGCATATCATTTCCTCCTCGGCAATTAGAAATCCAAATCCACCCGTAACGCGCGAGCATGCGCAATGGCAACTTGCTCAATACGGCTTCCTACACTATACATGAATTGACAGATAGCGTCAACAGTAGGAAGAATAATCTGAATATTTTTTAATGAAAGTCCGGAAAGACTTGGATTTTTATTGATAAATCTCTATAATGAGGGAGTATTCATTTTGATTAGCATAAATTGGAGAATTACGTAAGGAAGTGTTGGAATGAAACTCATCGTCACGCTCGTACAGGCAGCCTTTTTATACATACTATTTCTGACGGGTGAATTTTTGCGGACCTGGCTTTCGATTCCGCTGCCTGGAAGCATTATCGGATTGCTGTTGCTGTGGGCGCTGCTTGCCGTCAAAATCGTGCCGCTTCGCTGGGTGGAAAAAGGGGCTTATGTATTTCTTTCTACATTGCCGCTGTATTTAATACCGGCCACAGTCGGTGTCATGGATTATGGGCATGTATTTGCAGGGAAAGGCAGTCTGCTAATCGTCATCACGATTATCAGCACATTCATTACGATGGCTGCAGCCAGCCTGGTCAGCCAGTCTATTGCGAAACGCAGCGTAAAAGCGGAGGCGGATCTTTCATGAACATATGGGTGATTACGGTTTTGATGATCATGCTGACGGTCATTATGTATATATTGATGAACGCTGTCTACGTTCGGCTCCGGTCTCCTTTTTTAGTTCCGATTCTGACGACAACCATCGCAGTGATCGTCGTGTTATCACTATTGGATATTTCATACGAAACGTATATGACGGGCGGCAGATGGATTGACGCACTGCTTGGCCCTGCGATCGTTTCGCTTTGCATTCCATTGTATAAACAGCGCGATTTGATCAGTAAAAATCTGCTTCCTATTTTCAGCGGGGTAGTGGCAGGAGGTGTGACGGGGATGATTACAGGTGACTTGGCTGCGAGGCTGGCAGGTTTCTCAACCGAACTTCTTGCCAGCATCTTACCGAAATCGATCACGTCACCGATTGCTATGCAGATAGCGGAAGAACTGGGCGGTATTCCTTCGCTTGCCACGGTGTTAGTGATTATCGCAGGACTTGCAGGCATCCTCATGGGCCCCTGGATCTCCCGCTGGTTTGCAATTGATACAGCGATCGGCCAGGGTATCGGACTTGGCGTCGGTGCGCACGCGATAGGCACTTCTAAAGCGCTTGAGTATGGAGAACAGACAGCTTCCATGAGTTCGGTCGCCATGACACTGTCGGCAATTCTCGGTGCGCTTGCAGGCCCTTTATTCGGTATTTGGTTATTTCCATAGAAAAGCAGGATTCCTATTCGACAAGGAATCCTGCTTTTTTTAATGCGTTTTCCGCTTCCAGCAACTGATCTTTCCTAGGGGCTGAGATCGTATGGAGGTGAATGCCGCTTTCGTCCAGATTTAACAGGTACGGTGCTTTTGATTGCTTAATCTGGTCAATAAATGCTTTCACTTCTTGGCGGTTTGAAACCATAATCGACGCTCTCACATCGCCGTATACTGGATGTTCGACACGCACGTCTTTTACGGTCACTCCATGATCGACCAGAATGTGTAATTCTTCCTCTGTTTGTTCAGGATCATGTTTGCAGACAATAATCTTTTCTGCATCTGTTGATTTTTCAGCAGACTGGGTATATAAATATCCTTGATTTGTTGCAATGATCGGTTCATCTTTTGCTTTCAGTAAATTGACATCACTGACTATGACTTGTCTGCTGACATTCGTCAGCTGCCCGAGCTCAGCGCCTGTCACGGGATGGCCCGCCTCCTGCAGCGTCCGAAGAATCAATTCACGACGCTGTTCTCCTCCTGCCTTTGTTTTACGCCACAATGTTCTCACCTGCAATCTATAAAATATCTGACGGAATCTTGTGCATGCTCTCTGCCACTTCAAGCAGCGCTTCCGCCAATTTCTTTACGCTCTCCCCAGTGGAACTGCTTCCAAATGAAATCCGGACCAGACCTTTCGCCAGATGCGGGGGGATATCCATCGCGCCCATCGTCATCGATGACTGCTGCTGTCCGACCTGGCAGGCGCTTCCTGTAGATACCGCGAACCCTCTTCTGTTTAATTCTAACATAATTAGCTGACCTTCTGAGTGTTTGACGCACATCCCCACAATATGAGGCAGCTGTTCGGCTGCACGCGGGCTGCCGTAAAACGTGAATAAATCTTTGCGTGCTGAGAGCAATTCCAGAAACAGCTCGCGAAGTTCAGTGAACGGCTGTACGCCGGTCTGAGCCAGCTCAGCGGCTGCGACGAATGCGGCAATACCCGGCACGTTAACCGTACCGCCGCGAAACCCTTTTTCCTGCGTAGCTCCGGGGAACAGCGGGACAGCCCGGATTCTTGGATTTATATAGACAGCTCCTACACCTTTAGGGCCGTAGACTTTGTGGCTGGACAACGACAGGCTGTCAACGTATACGCTGATGTCTGTCAGCGGCAGCTTGCCGAAAGACTGCACACAGTCACTGTGCAGATAGATTCCTTTAGGACGGACCAGCTCTGAAATGGCACGGACAGGCTGAATGGTGCCGATCTCGGGGTTGCAATGCTGTACTGAGACAACCGAAGTTTCTTCTGTTATTGCGTTAGTTAATGCTTGTAAATCAATCAGACCTTCGCTGGTGAAAGGGACCAGTGAAATGCGATACCCCCTTTCCTGCAGATATGCTGCAGCTGAATGAAGGGAAGGGTGTTCCGCTGCGGACAGGATGATATGCTGCCCTTTTCTTCGGCCGGCCTGTGCCAAAGACAGAAGAGCAAGAGAATTACTTTCTGTCCCGCCCGAAGTGAAATAAAGTCCTTCTGCACGCACTCCGATCAGCGCCGCAAGCTGCTGCCTGCTCTGTGCAAGGACATGCTGTGCTGCGCCTCCTTCATCGTGAAGGCTCGTAGTATTGCCGAATTGCCGCTGCGAAACTGACAGATAGACAGCTGCAGCTTCTTTGCAAAGCGGAGTCGCTGCAGCGTAATCAAAGTAGTGCAAATAAAAAACCCCCTGCATAAAATAATATATTCATCTTGTCATATAACTTTAGTTATGTAAAGATAGATGTAAAGACACCTCAAGCAGAGAAAGGTAGTAGGTACACAAATGAATAGAATGAAACTGGCTTCCATGCTAGAGCAATTTTTTATAGAAGATGTAGGGGATGGCGATCTTTCGGCAAACACATTATTTCCGCCCGATGCACTCGGTGAAATGCAGATAATCGCCAAAACGGCAGGCATATTTTGTGGAACGGATGTGATTACACAAGGTTTTCACGTGATGAACCCCGCCATAGAAGTGACATGTTATGTGCAGGATGGGGAGCGTATGGAAGATCAGCAAGTGCTCGCTGTTGCCAGAGGGCCCGTCAGAAGTCTGTTGAGCGCAGAACGCGTCATATTGAATTGCATCCAGCGAATGAGTGCTATCGCGACGAAGACTGCACAGCTGACGAAACTGATATCCGGCTCGGATACGAGAGTCTGTGACACCCGCAAAACAGCGCCTGGACTGCGCATGCTCGATAAGTATGCAGTACGCACAGGAGGAGGATTCAATCATCGGAACGGCCTGTATGATGCTGTGATGCTGAAAGACAATCACTTGGCTTATGCAGGCTCCATCACTAATGCGGTCGCGCAGCTGAGAAGCCGTCTGGGGCATACGGTAAAAATCGAAGTGGAAATCGAGACGCTTGAACAACTGAAAGAAGCTGTCAAAGCGGAAGCGGATATTATTATGTTCGATAACCGCTTGCCGGAGCAAATTACGGAATGGCTGCCGCTTGTGCCGCCGCATATTATCACTGAAGCCTCGGGTATGATTACGGAGGAAACGATCGAAGCTTACGGCAACACAGGAATTGATTACATATCAGTCGGCGCGCTGACACATTCTGTCATTGCTGCTGATATCAGCGCTACTTTACAACTAACCGGGCAGGGGGACTGAGTAACATGTCGATGATTGATCTCATAAAAGGACAGGCAGATGCTATGTTGCCTGAACACTATAAAAATTACACCGTCAATGAAATGGAAGAGAAAATCCGCACCATCAAACAAACACTGGGAACGAAGCTGTTCATACCCGGCCATCACTATCAGAAAAATGAAGTGATTCAGTTTGCGGACGCCACGGGCGACTCGCTGCAGCTGGCGCAAATTTGCGCAGCCAATGAACAGGCGGAGCATATTGTTTTTTGCGGTGTGCACTTCATGGCGGAAACCGCGGATATTTTGACAACGGAACATCAAAAAGTCTATTTGCCTGATATGCGGGCAGGCTGCTCGATGGCGGATATGGCGGATATATATCAGACAGAACGTGCGTGGGATGAGCTGCAGGCGCGTTTTGGGGATACGATTCTGCCGCTGACGTATGTGAATTCGACCGCCGCGATTAAAGCATTCGTCGGCCGCAGCGGCGGGGCGACGGTAACGTCATCGAACGCCAAAAAAATTGTTGAATGGGCGTTCACGCAGAAAAAGCGAATTTTATTTTTGCCTGACCAGCATCTGGGGCGAAATACAGCATATGATCTGGGTGTGCCGCTCGATCATATGGCTGTTTGGAACCCGATTACAGATGAATTGGAATACGACGGGCAGGATGAAAACTGCCGGGTGATTTTGTGGAAAGGTCATTGTTCAGTCCACGAAAATTTCACTGTGGAAAATATCCGCCAGTTAAGGGAAAATGATCCCGGGCGGCGGATTATTGTTCATCCTGAATGTTCTCATGAAGTCGTCATGAAATCTGATGATAACGGCTCGACGAAATATATTATTGACCAAATTGAAGCGGCGCCGCCAGGCACGAAATGGGCGATCGGCACGGAGATGAATTTAGTGAACCGGCTGATGGAAAACCACCCTGAGCAGGACATCATTTCATTGAATCCGTTAATGTGCCCGTGTCTGACTATGAACCGCATTGACTTGCCGCACTTATTATGGAGTCTTGAAAACATCATGGAAGGCGCCGAACAGAATATTATCAAAGTGGATGAGGTGACCTCAGCTGAAGCAGTAAATGCGCTTGAACGTATGCTCCGCTGTTAATGGAGAAACGCCCGTTTCTGCTCCTTTGACACTTGACAATTACTCTGAATATTGTATGATTGGTGAAAATGATGTTGAACGCTGAAGAAGGACCAGTAGATAAAGAGCATGTGTAAGAGAGCGGAATCCACCGGCTGCAAGTTTCCGTCACAATGCCTTGTTGAACCTGCCTTTTGAGTCCTGTGCAAACACAGGCGCGTCACCCGGCGTTATGGGGAGAGCGGGATTCATGTATATGGATCCAATGATGGTGGCACCGCGGAAGTTACGTCCTTTCGTCCTGATTATATCGGGACGATTGGACTTTTTTTAATTGCATACAGTGAAGTAACAAGTAGAAACGGCAGGCGAATGTAGATGAAAAAACAGAGGATAGTAGTAAAAATCGGCAGCAGTTCTTTAACGAATGATAACGGTGAAATTGATCAGGTGAAATTTAACGATCATGTGGACGCGCTGGCGATGCTGAAAAACGTCGGTCATGAAGTAATTGTTGTATCTTCAGGAGCTGTGGCAGCGGGTTTTGCGCGGCTCGGATATTCTTCCCGTCCGCTGACCATCAAAGGCAAGCAGGCGGCTGCAGCAGTAGGGCAAAGTCTGCTGATCCAGTCGTATATCGAACGGTTCAGCACACATAAAATTGTGCCTGCTCAAATTTTGCTGACACGCCTGGATTTTGCGGATCGTGACCGCTACCGTAATGCGTTTGCGGCGATGTCAGAATTGCTGGACCGCGGGATTATGCCGATCATCAATGAAAATGACACCGTCTCGATTGATGAGCTGACATTTGGCGACAATGATATGCTGTCTGCATTGGTCAGCGGCTTTTTGCATGCAGACCAATTAATAATACTGACAGACGTTAACGGAATTTATACGAGCAACCCACGTACCGACCCGGATGCAGTGCGTTTGACCAAGCTGGATGAAATTACAGATGAACTTCTCGGGGGAACCGATGAAACGGGTTCTAAAGTGGGTACAGGGGGAATGCGCTCCAAACTTCTGGCTGCCAGAACCGCACATACGCTGGCAGTTCCGGTCTTTATCGGGACAGGCTATGGTCAGACAAAATTACTCGACATTTTAAAAGGTCACGGGGACGGAACGTATATTTCCAGTCCTGCCGCTACTACAATCAACACGAACCGGCAGTGGATTGCCCTTCATTCGGAATCTACAGGACGTCTGTACGTTGATAAAGGTGCAGAAGAAGCCATCGTGCATAACGGCCGCAGTCTGCTGCCGGCAGGTGTGTTTAAAGTGCAGGGGAGTTTTGAGGTCGGTGAAGTGGTGGAAGTATTCGGGCTCAATGGTCTGATTGGCAAAGGTGAAGTGACTTACTCATCTGAGCAATTAAAGAAAACAATTGCCGAACGGGACAAGCAGGAAGATTTCAAGCCAATGCTGGAAGTCATTCACAGAGACCGCTGGGTACAACTACAATAAAAAAGGGGCGAATGGAAGATGAGTGAAATCAGACGTAAAGGAAAAGCAGCTAAAGAAGCAAGTGTTGCACTGAATATCGCAACGACAGAAGAGAAAAACGAAGCGCTGCGGCTGATTGCGGATCAGTTGCTGGAAGAACAGGAACAGCTG
This sequence comes from Sporosarcina sp. P33, assembly GCF_002077155.1. Classification (GTDB taxonomy): domain Bacteria; phylum Bacillota; class Bacilli; order Bacillales_A; family Planococcaceae; genus Sporosarcina. Next base: position 3,174,051 of record NZ_CP015027.1, read on the forward strand.
CTTGCGGAAAACAAAAAAGATATAGAAGAAGGCCGCAAAAAAGGGATTGAATCGGCTGTCCTTGACCGGATTCTATTGACTCCAGACCGCATTGAAGCGATGGCGGAAGGCGTCCGTCTGCTGATTGACCTGAAAGATCCGATCGGCGAGACACTTGAAGATATTACGAAAGACAACGGCCTGCATATCGTCAAGAAGCGTGTGCCGATCGGCGTGATCGCAATGATCTATGAAGCGCGTCCTAATGTTACAATTGACGCGGCCTCACTGGCATTGAAAACAGGAAACGCCGTCGTGTTGCGCGGCAGTTCGTCAGCCAAATATTCTAACCTCGCACTTTGGCGCGTTATTCAGCGCGGACTTGAGAAGAGTTCATTGCCAGTCGATTCCGTTCAGCTGATTGAAGATACGAGCCGTGAGACAGCGAAAGAATTGTTTACGCTCACTGACTATTTGGATGTGCTGATTCCTCGCGGGGGAGCAAAACTAATTGAAACAGTCATTCGTGAATCTACGGTGCCTGTTATTGAGACTGGTGCAGGGAATTGTCATTTATTCATCGACGAAACGGCGGATGAGCAAATGGCAATCGACATTGTCGTCAATGCAAAAACACATCGCCCATCCGTCTGTAACGCTATTGAAACCGTATTGATTGACCGCAGCTGGCTGACGGAGCACGGAGAGAAATTAATTGGTGCATTACGTGAAAAAAATGTCCGGCTGCAGGGAGATGCTGCAGTGCGCACATTTGATCCGTCCATCGAGGCTGTCGAACAGAATGACTGGTCCGGTGAATTCCTGGACTTGACACTGCGCATGAAAAGTGTGGAAAATGTTCAGCAGGCGCTCGATCATATCGCGCAATACAGCACGAAACACTCAGAGGGAATCATTACTCAGAACGATGAGCACGCAGAACGATTCCTGAACAGTGTAGATGCGGCGGCAGTGTACGTGAATGCATCCACCCGTTTCACAGATGGGTTTGAATTCGGTTACGGCGCAGAAATAGGCATCAGTACACAAAAGCTTCATGCCAGAGGGCCGATGGGATTAGAAGCATTGACTTCTTCCAAGTTTGTTATTCGCGGAACGGGCCAAATCAGATAACTTATCAGGAGGTTTTACTATGACAACCGAGAAACAGATCACAATCAATCAGACGACACAGCCGAAAAACAAACCGGCGGCAAATGACCCGCTCGCTTTCGGAACGATTTTCACAGATCATATGTTTGTAATGGATTATACAGACGGCACGGGATGGCATGACGCACGCATTGAACCGTATGAGCCGTTCTTGCTCGATCCGGCGGCTATCGTCCTGCATTACGGGCAAACCGTATTTGAAGGATTGAAAGCGTATCTGAACGAAGATAAAGAAGTTGTGCTGTTCCGTCCTGAAGAAAATATGAAACGGTTAAATCGATCCAATGACAGATTATGCATGCCGATGTTTGATGAAGAATTCGTGCTGGAAGCATTAAAACAATTGGTTTCTCTCGATAAAAACTGGATTCCTGACAGACAAGGAACATCGCTGTATGTACGTCCCTTCATTTTTGCCACGCAGCCCTATTTAGGTGTAGCGCCTTCCAAAACGTACCGCCTGATGATCATTTTATCTCCGGTCGGTCCGTATTATAAAGAAGGTATGAACCCCGTGAAAATCGCAGTGGAATCCCAGTACGTCCGAGCGGCTGCGGGCGGTACCGGCAGTGCGAAAACAGCAGGAAACTATGCAGGAGCCATGAAAGCGCAGGAAGTGGCTGAAGCGGGCGGTTACTCTCAAGTTCTTTGGCTCGATGCGAAAGAACATTGTTATATCGAAGAAGTCGGAGCGATGAACGTTTTCTTCAAAATTAACGGAGAAATTATTACGCCTGCGCTCAATGGAAGCATTCTCGAAGGGATTACACGTAAATCAGTCATTGAATTACTGGAATCATGGGACATGCCTGTTACCGAGCGCAAAATATCTATTCACGAAATCATCGAAGCAAATGAAGCAGGCACGCTTGAAGAAGCGTTCGGCACAGGTACAGCCGCGGTCATTTCTCCGATAGGCGAACTGTTCTTTGAAGGCAAAAAATGCGAAATCAATCACAATGAAATCGGAGAGCTTTCATTGAAGCTATACGATACGATTACAGGTATTCAGACAGGTAAAGTGGAAGATCCGTTCAACTGGGTCGTTGCTGTTGACTAATTTTCATCACAAATGATATCGAATGGTCCGTGACAACTGCGTGGCTGTGAAGTACACTGTAAATAGTTTTGATTGAAGGGGAGTTTCCTGATGAACAAAAGATTTTTCGTTCTATTCCTGGCAGTAATCCTATTTACAATGACAGGATGCGGAAAAACATCTTCCGCGCCGTCAAGTGCGGAAGATGTTTTGAAAAAAGCGGATCATGCGATGAGTAAACTCGAATCCGTTCATACAAGTATCAGTTTTGATGAGAGCAGTGTCACGTCCAATCCTCCGAAACGCACGAGCCAAAACGTTCAAGTGCAGGCGGATTTTCAACGGCATCCGCTGATGGTTTCAGAGGAAGTGGTCTGGAAAGCGCCTTTGCAAACAGCGAGAAACATCAAGCTGTTCCGCCAGGGCGATGAGCTGGCGATGCATGAAAGACTGGTAAAAGATAAAAAAGGCTGGCAAGAAATAACCGAAGATCAGCGCGCTCAGCTGCTTGGTGTTTGGGTTCCGTTTGCATCCCCTGTAATGGATTTGTCGCTGCTTGAGCCATTCGCAGATGATGCGAAACTGGAAAAAATCGATTACGGCTATGCGCTGCAGTTTTCGCTGTCGCCGGCGGACTACCGCAAGCTGATGGAATTGGTTTCTGTGAACAGTGAACAACCGGAGCAATTTATCCATACACACGGCGGGTTTCCTGTCATCGATAAACTCGATATAGAGCTGAAAATCAATGATCAGACGATGTTTGTAACAGGAGTGAAAATGTCGGCAAATGTAACCAGTTATTTTAAACGGGATTATATCCGATATAAACAAAAGCTGGATGCAACGTACAGTTATTTCAATGATATTGATGCCATCCAGACTCCGAAAGATGCCAAGATGTTTCAATAAAAAACTCCACATTTGCCGTCCGGCAGGTGTGGAGTTTTGTTTATGGAATTACTTCTGTTTTACATGAAATCTGCAAATATACTGTCAGCGTGCAGTTTTTTTAGATTTGAACGACTGCAGCCGCTTATGGATGGCAGCCATTCTCGTTTCTTCCCCCGCTTCAACCGGCGTGTAAAACGCAGCATCCGCCAGCGTATCAGGGAGGTATTGCTGATCGGTCCAGCCGCCGAATGTGCCGACGGGCGTCGCGTGCGGATAGACGTAGCCGCCATGCCCGAGTGCAGCTGATCCTCCGTAATGTGTGTCCCGCAAATGCATAGGAATCTCTCCTGTCGGTTTTTCGTGCAGCATTTTCGTTGCGGCGTCGATTGCTTTATAGGCCGAGTTCGATTTCGACGCCAGACACATTTCTACTATTGCCACGGAAAGCGGAATACGTGCTTCCGGCATCCCGAGCCGCAAAGCCGCGTCTGTAGCCGCCAGAACATGGCTGCCGATCGCCGGTGCCGCCAAGCCGATATCCTCATAGCTCATGACAAGCATCCGTCTTGTAACGGCTGTCAAGTCGCCAATCTCAAGCAGCTGCGCCAAATAATACAATGCGGCATCGACATCGCTGCCGCGCACACTTTTTTGAAGCGCGGATAATAAGTTGAAATGGTGCGAGCCTTTTTTATCGCCCAGCAGACTGATGCGGGTGAGCAGCTGAGAAAGCAAATCGTCTTCCACGACGATTACCCCGTCTTCTTCATCACTCGCTGCGAGCAATGATTCAAGAAACGTCAGTGCTTTTCTGGCATCGCCATTCACACCTTCCGCAATTTTTTCGAGCTGCTCTTTTGTGATTTGAATAGATTCCTTACCCAGTCCTTTTTTCTCGTCCTTTAAGGTCCGTTCGAGTAATTCAAGCAGGTCCTCAGGCTGCAGCCGTTTCAGCTGGACAATCTCTCCGCACCGGGATCGGATGGCTGGATTGACATCGTGGAACGGATTTTCTGTCGTCGCTCCAATCAGTACAATCGATCCGCTTTCTACGTGCGGAAGCAAAGTATCCTGCTGCAATTTATTGAAACGGTGAATTTCATCGAGAAACAGCAGTACCTTTCCTGTCATTCTCGCTTCTTTTACGACATCCTCGACATCTTTCTTTCCCGCCACCGTGGCATTCAGCGCGATGAACGGCAATTTTGAAGTGCCTGCAATGGCATAGGCAAGAGAAGTTTTGCCTATGCCCGGTTCTCCGTATAGTAAAAGAGACGGAACATGTCCGTTCTTGATCATCCGATATAAGGGAGTATGGCTGCCAATGACGTGGTTCTGTCCGATGACTTCATCAATCGTACCGGGCCGCATGCGAAAGGCCAAAGGTTCATTATGCATGTATATCCTCCTTGCGTACGTTTGTTCTTTCATTATAACGTAAAACATTAGTGAAGTCATTTGGAAGAACCAGTGATACAATTATGCTATACTGATTTCAGCAATTTTAGTAAAGGACGATGCCCACATGAAAATATCTACTAAAGGACGATACGGACTTACAGTAATAGTAGAATTAGGACGGAAATATGGAGAAGGACCTGTACCTCTGCGGAAGATCGCAGAAGAGCAAAATCTCTCTGAAGCATACCTCGAGCAGCTGATTCCCCCGCTGCGCAACAGCGGACTGGTGAAAAGTGTGCGCGGTGCCTACGGCGGTTATAAACTCGCGAAAGATCCTTCTGAGATTACAGCAGGAGATATTATCCGTCTGCTGGAAGGTCCGATTCAGTTAGTCGAAGGATTAGACGATGACGAGATTCCGCAGCGTGAATTGTGGAAACGGATCGGAGACGCGATTCGAGGAGTGTTAGATCATACAACTATTAAAGATTTAATTGAATTTGATGATTCTTCCGCTGCGGATGAATACATGTTCTATATTTAAAGGAGTTTTCTAATGAAACCTGTTATTTATTTAGACCATGCCGCTACGACGCCTATGCATCCGGCTGTACTGGAACGGTTCACTGACGTACTGGATGATACGTACGGCAATCCGTCGAGTACACATCAGGCCGGCAGACACGCGAAAAAAATGCTGGAGGACGCGCGGAAAACGCTGGCATCTTCTATTAACGCATCGCCTAATGAAATTATTCTCACTTCAGGCGGAACGGAAGCAGATAACTTGGCTATTTTCGGAACTGCACAGTCGATGCAAATGCACGGGCGCCATATCATTACAACTGAAATTGAACATCATGCGGTGTTAAACCCGTGTAAACAACTGGAGTCACAAGGCTATAACGTGACTTATTTGCAGCCCGACATCAACGGGCTCATTACAGCACAACAAGTGCAGCAGGCGCTGACAGATGAAACGATTCTGGTGTCTGTTATGTACGGCAATAATGAAGTCGGCACCATTCAGCCCATCGCTGAAATAGGCCAGATACTTTCCTCGCATCAGGCGGTGTTCCATACCGATGCGGTGCAGGCTTACGGCGCGTGTCAGCTGGACGTGGAGCAAATGCAAGTGGATTTGCTGTCCGTCTCAGCCCATAAACTGAATGGTCCTAAAGGAATCGGATTCCTATATCAGCGCAACGGTAAAATGCTTGCAGGTCAGGTGCTCGGCGGAGCGCAGGAGAAAAAGCGCAGAGCAGGCACAGAGAATGTTCCGGCTGCTGTCGCGTTCGCAGAAGCGGTTTCCATAGCCGAGCAGTCAAAACAAGAGCACGCTATTACGTATTCAGCATATAAACAACAAATGGAGGAAGTGTTCGGACGCCGCGGCTTGCATTTTCAACCGACCGTTCCGGCTGCTGTTCCGTCATTATCACATATTTATCATGTATCGTTTCCCGGTACCGACGTGGAAACATTTTTAATGAGTCTGGATTTGGAAGGCATCGCTGTCTCAAGCGGTTCTGCCTGTACAGCAGGCTCTTTTGAACCGTCGCATGTTGTAACAGCAATGTTCGGCAACGAGTCGGAGAATGCCAGAAATTCGATACGCATCAGCTTCGGCTACGGCCTTACTCCGTCTTCGGTGGAAGAGGCCGCAGAACGGATCGCACACGTCGTTAAACGATTAGTGAAATGAATCAGTAAAGGATGAAAAACATGACAACGAAAAAAGCACCTGCCGATACACGTGTAGTCATTGGAATGTCAGGCGGAGTGGACTCTTCGGTTGCGGCACTGCTGCTAAAACAGCAAGGCTATGAAGTGATCGGAATCTTTATGAAAAACTGGGATGATACAGACGAATCGGGACATTGCACTGCCACAGAAGATTTTGAGGACGTGCGCAGTGTGTGTGATCAAATCGGCATTCCGTATTACTCCGTCAATTTCGAGAAACAATATTGGGATAAAGTGTTTACGTATTTTCTGGATGAATACAAAAAGGGCCGCACGCCAAATCCGGATGTTATGTGCAATAAAGAAATCAAGTTCAAAGCATTTCTTGAGCATGCAAAGAGTCTCGGTGCCGATTACTTGGCAACCGGACATTACGCGCAGGTTGTCGAACGTGAAAACGGCACAGCTATGCTTCGCGGAGTAGATAATAACAAAGATCAGACCTATTTCCTTAATCAGCTGACACAGGAACAGCTTCAGCAAGTGATGTTCCCACTCGGTCACTTGGAGAAAAACAAAGTCCGGGAAATCGCAGAAGAAGCCGGACTTGCTACAGCGAAAAAGAAGGATTCTACCGGGATTTGCTTTATTGGCGAACGTAATTTCAAAGAATTCCTTGGCGAATACTTGCCGGCTAAACCAGGCGAAATGCAGACAATGGACGGTGTCGTGATGGGTAAGCACGACGGACTCATGTACCATACAATCGGCCAGCGTCACGGTCTCGGAATCGGCGGAGCAGGCGAGCCATGGTTTGCGGTCGGTAAAGATCTGGAGCGTAATGTTCTGTTGGTGGAACAAGGTTTCAATCATGACGCACTATTTTCGACAAGCCTGCAGGCGACCGACATGAATATTTGTTCACCGAGAGATTTGCCGGAACGTTTCACATGCACAGCAAAATTCCGCTATCGTCAGCCGGATACAAAAGTAACTGTGCAGCTGACAGGCAATGAAGCAATCGTCACATTTGACGAACCTGTTCGCGCAGTTACACCGGGACAGGCTGTCGTGCTCTATGACGGCGAAGAGTGTCTTGGCGGCGGAACGATCAATGAAGTATTTAAGGACGGCAAAAAACTGACGTATGTAGGATAAGGAGGCAGCAGCATGTCGATTCATAACGAAGCAATTAAAGAAATGCAGGCAGGAAATTACGAAAAAGCGATTGAGCTTTTTACAAAGGCCGTGGAAGAAAATCCGGAAGAAGCAACGGGTTATATTAATATCGGAAATATTTTCGCTTCCCTTGGAGATGCTGAACAGGCAGAGCCGTTTTTTCAGAAGGCACTGACGCTCGATGAAAACGCGGGAACGGCATTTTACGGACTCGCAAATCTTTATTATAATCAGGAGCGCTTTGAAGAGGCCGCTAAATTGTATGAGAAAGCGGTGCAGACCGGTTTAGAATCTGCTGATGCCTATTTCATGCTTGGTAAAAGTCTTGAGCAGGGAGGCAGTGACCGTTTAGCACTGCCATATTTGCAGCGCGCTGCCGAACTGAATCCAGAAGACGCGGAGATTGGATTGTCTTATGGTATTTTATTGGCAAAGCTTGAATTGTTCAAAGAAGCAAAGCCGGTGTTTGAATCCATTCTGGCAAGTGTGCCCGACCATGCGGACACACATTATAATCTCGGCGTACTTTACGCTGTGTCGACTGAAGACAAAGCAAGCGCATTATCTCATCTGGAGAAGGCTTTCACGATTGAGCCAGAGCACACACAAGCCCGCTATTTATTCGATATGATTCAGCTTGGTGAACAGAGCGAAAAATGAACCGGCAGGAAAGGAGGGGGTTTTTCCGATGAATGAATCTGAACAATATGTAATCGGCAGACCGGTGGTGACGATTTTTCATAATACGGCGAATCTGTTTTCCATCGTCAAAATGAAAATCACATCCACAAATACTGATTACCGTGATAAAGAAATCGTCATTAAGGGGTCATTCCCTCCTTTGATAGCCGAAGAAGATTATAAATTCACGGGGCGTCTTGTCAATCATCCCGTGCACGGACAGCAATTTGATGTCCAGACATTTACAAAAGAATTACCAGCAACCGAGGCGGGTCTCATCCATTACTTGTCTGGTGATCTGTTTCCGGGCATCGGTAAAAAAACTGCCGGTGATATCGTGAAAATACTCGGCAATAATGTTATCCAGAAGATTCTGGAAGATCGCAGCGTACTCGATCAAGTTCCCCGCTTGAGCGAAGAAAGAAAAGATACCCTCGTTTCTGTGCTGCAGGAGAACCTCGGACTGGAACGGACGATGGTCCAGCTGAATGAATGGGGTTTCGGTCCGCAAGTGGCGATGCGTATTTATCAGGCGTATCAGGACGATGCCATTACGATACTGACCGAAAACCCTTATCGGCTGATCAGAGAAATTGAAGGAATCGGCTTTCAGCGTGCAGATGATCTTGCACAGCAACTGGGACTTGTAGGCGATCACCCGGCGCGTATTAAAGCAGCTGTTTATTACAGCGTACATAGTGAAGTGAACTCAGCAGGGCATGTGTATGTGGAATCAGAAGCAATTCTTCCGCAGGCAAAGCAGCTGCTTGAAGCGAGTCAGCCGCATAGCATTTCGTACGAAGCCATTACACAGGCAGTCATCGAGCTCGTGGAAGAAGGCGCACTTTCTGCTGAAATACAGCGGCTGTACCTTCCGTCTCTGTATTATTCGGAAATTGGCATTGCTGCCAAAGTGAATAAAATATTGGAAAATGAAGTGGACGAACAGTTCCCTGCATCTGAAATCAGAAAAGCAATTGGTGAAATTGAAGAACGTCTTGAGGTGGAGTATGCCGAGACACAGGTGGAAGCGATAGAACGCGCTCTCCATTCTCCGCTTCTCGTATTGACAGGAGGGCCAGGGACAGGGAAGACAACTGTTATTAGAGGGCTGGTCGAGGCGTACGCGGAATTGCATGGAATATCTCTGGATGTAGAAGAGTATGCACGTAAAAAGGAGCCGTTCCCGATTATTTTAGCTGCTCCTACAGGACGTGCGGCAAAACGGATGTCGGAATCTACAGGGCTGCCTGCCATGACCATTCATCGTCTTCTCGGCTTTACAGGCCAGGAAGATGAAGAAGAAACCGAGCGGGAAGTAGAAGGCAATCTCATCATTATTGATGAAACGTCCATGGTGGACACGTGGCTAATGCATCAGCTGCTAAAAGCAGTCCGCAATGATGCCCAATTGTTATTCGTCGGTGACCAGGATCAGCTGCCTTCTGTCGGACCGGGACAAGTGCTGCATGATTTTATGCGGTCCGGTAAAATTCCTGTCGTCGAACTGACGGATATTTTCCGTCAAAGTGAAGGCTCCACCATCATCGAACTCGCACATATGATTAAACAAAAAGAATTGACGATGGATGTGACTAAAAAAACGTCCGACCGTTCTTTCATAAAAGCTTCAAGTGAACAGATTTTACCTGCTGTTAAACAGATTATCCAAAGCGCTGTGTCAAAAGGTCATTCTATTAAAGATATCCAGGTGCTTGCTCCGATGTACAAAGGACCGGCGGGAATTGACGGATTGAACAAGATGATTCAGGAAATCATAAATCCGCCCGCATCAGGCAGAAAAGAAATGGTCTTCGGCGAAACCACTTACCGTGTCGGCGATAAAGTGCTGCAGCTCGTGAATCAGCCGGAGAGCAATGTCTTTAACGGTGATATGGGCGAAGTGGTTGCTATCATGCTGGCTAAAGAAACAACTGACAAAAAAGCCATTATGGTCGTTTCATACGACGGCAATGAAGTGCAATATGAACGCAGCGACTTAAATCAGCTGACGCTCGCCTATTGCTGTTCTATCCATAAATCCCAGGGAAGTGAATTCCCGATTGTCGTTATGCCGATCGTCAGAAGCCAGCGTAAAATGCTGCGGCGCAATCTGCTTTATACAGGCATTACACGTGCAAAAAACTTTTTGATTTTATGCGGTGAAGCAGAAGAGTTCAAAGCAGGTATTGCACGCACAGACGAAACAGAACGGCAGACCACGCTGAAAGAACGGATTGAAGGAGAGACAGCAGGACAGCAAGAAACGAAAGCCGTTCCATCTGAAACTGCTGCGAATCCAAAAAAAGAGTCCGTACAAGAAACGAAGAAACAGGAAGATGCATCCCCAGCAAAATTGACGATGGATAATTTCACTGCAATTGATCCTATGATCGGGATGTCTGATTTGTCACCATTCGACTTTCTAGAGGCGACTGATTGACAAAGCGATGGAACTTTCCTATAATTCGTTTAGAAATATCGAAAAACGTTGAAGGAACGAGTACCTGCATATTCTGTGTGAAGAAAAGAGCTTCTTGGCTGAAAAAGCTCTCTCAGAACTGCAGGGAACGCTATTCCGAAGTGCAGGTTAATCCCTGCCGTCTTGCCGCGTTAAGGCAACTCGAGATACCGCGTCATGCGGTAATTAGGGTGGTACCGCGATCAATGAAATCTTCGCCCCTTTTTTTAAAAGGGGGGGAGTTTTTTTAATTTTAGGAGGAGCAAAACGATGAAGAAGCTTACGTCAACTGAAATTCGCCAAATGTTTTTAGACTATTTTAAGGAGCACGGACATAATGTAGAACCATCAGCTGCATTAGTGCCAGTTGATGACCCGTCTTTGTTATGGATCAACAGCGGTGTCGCTACATTGAAGAAATACTTTGACGGAAGGGTAATTCCTGAAAATCCGCGGATTGCCAATGCACAAAAATCAATCCGCACTAACGACATTGAAAATGTCGGCTACACGGCTCGTCACCATACGTTTTTTGAGATGCTCGGAAATTTTTCCATCGGGGATTACTTCAAAGAAGAAGCGATTATCCGCGCGTGGGATTTTCTGACAAATGATCAATGGATCGGCTTTGACCCGGAATTATTATCCGTGACAATCCATCCGGAAGATGAGGAAGCATATAAAATTTGGAAAGATCAGATTGGAATCCCGGTTGAGCGCATTATTCGCCTGGAAGGGAACTTCTGGGATATCGGTGAAGGCCCAAGCGGTCCAAACTCTGAAATTTTCTATGACCGCGGCCCTTCCTACGGTGATGACTTCTCAGATCCCGAATTATACCCGGGCGGAGAAAACGAACGTTATTTGGAAATCTGGAATTTAGTATTCTCTGAGTTCAATCATAACCCTGATAACACGTATACGCCGCTTCCAAAGAAAAACATTGATACAGGAATGGGACTGGAGCGGATGGCATCGGTAATCCAGGATGTGCCGACGAACTTTGATACGGATTTATTCCTGCCGATCATTGAAGCGGTGGAAAATGTATCTGGAAGAAAGTACGGGGAAACATCCCAAGCAGACACGGCATTTAAAGTTATTGCAGACCACGTTCGTACAGTAGCTTTCGCAATCGGCGACGGAGCACTTCCTTCCAATGAAGGCCGCGGCTATGTTTTGCGCCGTCTGTTAAGAAGAGCAGTGCGTTTCGCTAAGCAATTAGGTATCGATAAGTCGTTTATGTACATGCTGGTGCCGATTGTCGGAGATATTATGAAAGACTTCTATCCTGAAGTGCATGATAAACAGGCATTCATTATGAAAGTCGTGAAAAACGAAGAAGATCGTTTCCACGAAACACTGCATGACGGAATGACGATTCTTTCCTCTATTATTGAAAAAGCAAAAGCGTCGGGTACATTTATTGTTTCAGGCAGTGATGCTTTTAAGCTGTATGACACCTATGGTTTCCCGTTTGAACTGACAGAAGAGTTTGCATTGGAAGAAGATGTAACGGTTGACCGTATCGGATTCGATGAAGAAATGGCTGCACAGCGGAACCGTGCACGGGCTGCCCGCGCCACAACGGATTCCATGCATGTTCAGTCAGGCGTTCTCGGTGAAATTCACGATGCCAGTGAATTCATCGGTTATGGTCAGCTCGAAGCGGACGCAGTCATCAGTGTGCTCATTCAGGACGGGCAGCGCATTGGCCATGCGGCAGAAGGAGAAACAGTCCAGCTGATTTTGGACCGCACACCTTTCTATGCTGAAAGCGGCGGTCAGATTGCAGATAAAGGGACATTGACAAATGATTCCTTCACCGCTGAAGTGCGCGATGTGAAAAAAGCGCCAAACGGTCAAAACCTTCACACCGTCTTCATCAGCTCAGGTGAAATGAATGAAGGCGCAGCAGTTGCTGCAAAAGTGGACGAGTTTTCACGCAACTTGACAGTAAAAAACCATACGGCAACTCACTTATTGCACAGAGCGCTGAAAGACGTTCTAGGTGATCATGTCAATCAGGCTGGATCCTATGTTGGCCCAGACCGTCTGCGATTTGACTTTTCTCATTTTGGACAAGTCACGAAAGACGAGCTAGAGCGCATCGAATTCCAGGTGAATGAACAAATTTGGGCTGGAACGCCGGTCGATACATCGCTTGCACCTATCGCAGAAGCGAAAGAAATGGGCGCGATGGCATTGTTCGGAGAGAAATACGGCGATATTGTGCGCGTCGTAAAAGTCGGAGATTACTCTATTGAATTGTGCGGTGGCTGTCATGTGCGCAATACATCTGATATCAATGTCTTCAAAATCATTTCAGAAGGCGGAATCGGGGCAGGAACACGTCGTATTGAAGCATTTACCGGCGGACAAGCTTTCCGTTCATTTAAAGAAGATCAGGCTGTGATCGACCAAGTGGCGGCGACTGCAAAGGCCACACCGAAAACGGTGGTAACAAAAGTCGAATCCATTCTGGCTGATTTTAAAGAACTGCAGCGCGAAAACGAATCATTGCAGGCGAAGCTCGGCAATAGCCAGCTGACAGCTGTATTGGAGACTGCACAGCAAATCGAAGATATCACAGTGATATCTGCAAATGTAGAAGTAAAAGACAATAACGGTCTTAGACAATTGATTGATGAACTGAAACAAAAAACGGTCAAAAGCGTCATTGTACTCGGTACAGTAACTGACGGGAAAGTCATGCTCGCAGCAGGCGTCACGGACGATCTGAAAGGCGGCGGCTATCACGCAGGGAAAATCGTCAACCATGTTGCCTCACTTTGCGGCGGAAAAGGCGGCGGCCGTCCGGACATGGCCATGGCTGGAGCAAAAGATGCGTCTAAACTTGATGAGGCGCTTCAATCCGTGTATGATTATGTAAAATCTGTTTAACCATTATGTACGTTCGCTATGCATGAATACGGATAAATAGTGCCGGTAAATAAATGGGTATGCACGAGCCCGTATGTAACCGGGCAGCATTTTATCCGTATACTCTATATATAGAAGGTCGATTAGCCGTACTGCACATAATGGAAATCGGAAAGCGGGGTGTCGAGTATGAGTTCGTCTGATGAAACGATGAAATTCAACTTTCCTGAAGAGTCGATGGAGGAAGAAGTAAAAACGGTCATGCTCCACGTTTACAAATCATTAGAAGAAAAAGGCTACAATCCTATCAACCAGATTGTCGGATATTTATTGTCTGGAGATCCAGCCTATATTCCACGCCACGAAGACGCTCGCAGTCTGATACGAAAACTGGAACGGGATGAAATTCTTGAAGAATTAGTAAAGTTTTACATTAGGGAGAATAGGGGCTAGACAGTATGAGAACTATGGGATTGGATGTCGGCACAAAAACGGTCGGCATCGCAATTAGCGACAGCCTCGGCTGGACAGCCCAAGGAATTGAAACCATCAAAATTGATGAGGCAGCAGGTTCTTTCGGCATGAAACGTGTTAAACAGCTGGCAGAAGAGTACGAAGTGACGGAGTTCGTCGTCGGATACCCTAAAAATATGAATAATACAATAGGGCCGCGGGGAGAAGCATCTGAACGCTACGCAGAAAAATTGCGTGAAAAGTTCGGCTTCCCCGTGATATTATGGGATGAACGGCTTACCACAATGGCTGCAGAGCGTGTGCTTATTGAAGCGGATGTCAGCCGAAAAAAACGCAAGTCAGTCATTGATAAAATGGCAGCCGTCATGATTTTACAAGGGTATTTAGATTCAAAAAAACTTTAGAGGTGATTACACAATGGAACACGGACAAGAAACAATGACGATTGTAGACGAGAATGGTGAAGAGCACGTATGTGAAGTAATTTTAACATTTGATTCAAAAGAATTTGAAAGATCTTATGTGCTGTACCACGTGCTAGACGGAGAGCCGACAGATGATGATGAAGAAGTTGAAATTCACGCAGCTGCTTTCATTCCGACGGAGGAAACGGAAGAAGGCGGTTCGCTTCTTGAAATCGAATCCGATGAAGAGTGGGATATGATAGAAGAAGTACTCAACACGTTTCTTGAAGAAGAAGACGAGTAAACGATAACATCATGTGACGGACGGAATGGTGCGGACCGTTCCGTCTTTTTTGCTTGATTTATCCATAGCGGAAGAAGAGGTGAGGCTTGTGGAAAAAGAGCCCCAAAGAAAAAAAGAGATTATGTTTGAACGAATGCTGGAACAGAAGGAAGAAGTGAGAACCGTCAGAAAAATTGTGTTTTGGATTGTTGCTGTTGTTTTGGTAGTGGGACTGGTTGCAGGATTCTCAGTCTATACATACATAAAAGGTGCATTACAGCCTGTAGATCCAAATTCAGAAAAAGTGGTGGAAGTAGAAATACCGATCGGATCCGGTTTGGACGCAATATCTGAAAAACTTGAACAGTCGGGTATTATAAAAAGTGCCCGTATTTTTAAATACTATGCCAAAGTGAATAATGAAGCTGAATTTCAGGCGGGCACGTATGGGTTAACACAGGCCATGACGCCTGATGAACTGATCGAAAGTCTGAAAACGGGCGTTGTCTACCGCACACCTGTCTTTACACTCGTGATACCGGAAGGCCTTACGCTGGATCAGATTGCAAAGAAAACAAGTGAAAAAACAGATATTACCGAAAAGCAGTTTATGGATTATGTAACGAATGAACAAGTCATCCAAGAATATATCACTAAGTATCCTGATATTATTACAGAAGAAATTCTGAACAAAAATATCAGGTATGCACTCGAAGGCTACTTATTCCCGGCTACCTATCCTTTCTATGAAGAGAAAGTAACAGTGAAAGAAGTGGTCGATACGATGGTAGAGGCAACTGTTCAGAACGTCATTCCGTACCAGGGATATTTGAAGGAAAAAGAAAAATCAGCTCACTGGCTGCTGACATTTGCTTCATTGCTGGAAAAAGAGGCGACAGAACAGGCGGATCGCGATACAATCGCAAGTGTATTCAACAACCGCCTGGAACAAGGCATGCCGCTGCAGACGGATCCGACTGTTTTATATGCGCTCGGCGAACATAAGTCACGCGTGCTGAATGAAGATTTAAAAGTGGATAATGTATATAATACGTATCAAAATAAAGGACTTCCGCCGGGACCAATTGCAAACGCGGGCACCGCGTCGATACAGGCAGTGGTGGAACCGTCTAAAACGAAATATCTCTTCTTCCTGGCCGATAAAGACGGCAAAAATCATTTTGCCAAGACGTATGAAGAACACCTGAAAAACAAAGCAAAATATATCGACAGCCAGAATAAATAATACGCTGTAAAGGAGGGGTGGATATGTCGGATTACAATGCTTATATTAGCCGCTTTGCAGAAGAGAAAGAGCCGCTCATCCTGGAAATGGAACAATATGCCGCAGAACATCGTGTGCCGATTATGGACGACACCGGCCTTTACACACTGATCGGACTGCTGCAGATTCAGCAGCCAAAACGTATTCTTGAAATCGGCAGCGCCATTGGCTACTCGGCTATCCGGCTGGCCAAGGCGTTTCCGCAGGCTGTCATTTATACGATTGAACGGGACACAGAGCGTTACAATACAGCGGTCGCCAATATCAGCCGCAGCGGACTGCAGGAACGCATCACCATCATGCATGACGACGCGCTTGAATTGGATGAAGCCAAATTGCCGCAAGAACCGTTTGATGCGCTGTTTATCGATGCGGCGAAAGGGCAATATCGAAAGTTCTTTGACAAATACAGCCCGCTCGTGAGTCTTTCAGGTGTAATCTATTGTGATAATATGTTCATGCATGGTATGGTGCTGTTGGAAGATGCAGACATACCGAAACGCAACCGCACGATGATCCGGAATCTGCAGCAATTTACCGGCTGGGCGATGCAGAATGAACAGTTTGAAACATCTCTGCTGCCCATTGGGGACGGCATTCTGACTGCGGTTAAAAAGGCAGAGACAAAATGCGGCGAAGGGGAATCACTGTGAAGAATAAACCTGTCGTAATTGGCATTACCGGGGGTTCGGGCTCGGGTAAGACAAGTGTCACTAAAAAAATTCATGAAGTATTTCAAGGTCATTCAGTTGTCGTGATTGAACAGGATGACTACTACAAAGATCAGTCGCATCTGGCATTTGAGGAAAGACTAAAAACCAATTATGATCATCCGTTAGCTTTTGATACAGACTTACTGATAGAACATATTCATCAGCTCATCAGCAGACAAGCGATAAAAAAGCCGACCTATGACTATACCGTGCATACTCGTTCTGCTGCAACGGTCACTGTAAATTCTCAAGACGTCATCATACTGGAAGGAATTTTAGTCCTTGAAGACGAACGTCTGCGAAATCTCATGGATATTAAATTGTTCGTCGATACGGATTCTGATATCCGCATCATTCGACGCATACAGCGCGATATTCATGATCGCGGCCGCACGGTAGACTCCGTGATCGGGCAATATTTGGATGTGGTCCGGCCGATGCATAATCAATTTATTGAGCCGACAAAAAAGTATGCTGATATAATCATTCCGGAAGGCGGAGAGAATGCAGTTGCCATTGATTTGATGGTAACGAAAATAAAAACAATTCTTGCTTCTGCCAGCGAAGTATAATATGATGATGACATAATTTTAAATTAATTTAGCGTACATCCTATTATTCTGATGGAATGTCAGGATATTCCAGGCAAGTGGAGACTTTATTATTCAGTCAAGTTCGATCCTGACCGGGAAGAACATACGGTCAATTCAAAAATAGTTTTGCTATGTCACATAATTGAAGTTTGTGTGACATAGTATTTTTTATGAAAAGAAATTTGAGGAGTGTTACTAAATGGTTTCAGAGAAAAAGTATCCGATGACAGCGTCGGGTAAAGCAAAATTAGAAGAAGAATTAGAGTATTTGAAAACGGTTAAACGAAAAGAAGTAGTAGAACGCATTAAAATTGCACGCAGTTACGGAGACCTATCTGAAAACTCTGAGTACGATTCAGCGAAAGAGGATCAGGCATTCGTCGAGGGAAAAATTTCTTCTTTGGAAGGAATGATCCGCAACGCGGTCATTATTACTGAGGATGAATTGAATACAGATGAAGTGCAACTGGGCAAGACGGTTACTTTTAAAGAAATACCAGACGGAGACGAAGAGACATATACGATTGTCGGTTCGGCTGAAGCCAACCCTCTTGAAGGCTTGATTTCAAATGACTCTCCAATTGCAAAAGCATTAATTGGCCGAAAAAAAGATGAAACAGTAAAGATCCAAACTCCCGGCGGTGAAATGTCAGTTGAAATACTCGAGATAAAATGACACGCGTACCGTCTTCTCACAAGCAGAAGACGGTATTGCTTATTTTTACTGTAATCTCCCTTCAGAATATCTACACGATTTCATAATAAAGGAGTTGTCCTAAGTGGCAGATCGAGATCCAAAGTATTCCAGAACGTCACGAAAACAAGGCAGCAAAGCAAATAAGGTAAACAAAGCATTGAATATTTCCATCGGTGTCGTAGTTGTGCTCATCGCGGTAGTGGCAATTGTGTTTATCAACGGCAGTAAAAAGGACGAACTCACTGTGGAACAGCCGCAGCAAGCCGCTAAGTCTGATGACGCTCCAATCGAACCGATTGTGCTTGAAGACGACGAAGAGGCAAAAGAACCCGACACAGAGAGTTCTGAAGCAGACAGCACTGAAGAACCGGCAGCAGAAACTTCTGAAGAAAACAGTGCTTCGGTCGTTAATGAAATAGAAGAATCTGCGGAAGAAGAAGATGAGCCGCAGCAAGAAGATCCAAAGAAAGAAACTTCATCAGACGCCGGTAAAAAATCTGTTGTGGATCCAAACTGGAAACCGATTGGAACGAAGCAAACAGGTCAGCACGTATCCAAATACGACGGTCAGTCAGCTGACTGGCATGAAAAAAAGAAAGCCATCTCTTATGCTACGGGAATGTCTGAAGACGAATTAATTTTCTTGCGTATTCAAAATGGCGGAGGCCCGCAAAAATCAGAAGGTATTGTTTCGAGCAGAGATAATTCCAAAAAGTACAAAGTATATCTTGAATGGGTGGACGGTCAAGGCTGGAAACCTGTGAAAATGGATGTGCTGAAATAATCAGCAAGAATCTGTCAATGTGCTGTGTACTCCGCAGCACATACCAGTAAGTGAAAAAAGAGGAGAGGGCATACATGAAAATAGCAGTCGTAGGTGCAATGGAGGAAGAAGTCGAAATCTTACGCAGAGAAATCGGACTGGGAAAAATCACAACCATCGGCAATTGTGAATTCATCGAAGGGAAAGTAGGAAAGCATCAGGTCATCGTAACGAAAAGCGGCATAGGTAAAGTAAACGCGGCGATGGCTACGGCAATCCTGCTGCAGAACTACAAACCCGATATCGTCCTGAATACAGGTTCTGCGGGCGGAACGAATCCTGACCTCGAAGTAGGAACAGTTGTAATATCTGATTATGTTCTCCATCATGATGTCGATGTAACAGCATTCGGCTATGAATTGGGACAAGTTCCTCAGCTTCCGGCCAGCTTTCCATCGGATCCTAACCTGATCAGCCTGGCAAGAGAAGCAGTTATAGAGCTAGATACATATGAACATGCTGTCGGCACGATCGCTTCAGCCGATACCTTCATGGCAGATCCTGAAAAGGTCCTGCAGGTGAAGAGCAGATTCCCGCGCGTCATCGCAGTGGAAATGGAAGCGGCGGCCGTTGCGCAGGTCTGTTATCAGTTTCATACGAAATGCGTTGTCATCCGTGCGTTATCTGATATTGCGGGGAAAGAATCGACGGTCAGTTTCGATGAGTTCTTACCGCTGGCCGCCAAACACTCGTCACAGATTGTTTTGCGCGTCATCTCGAAACTTTGATGGTTCTATGATAAAATTGCTAAGTAGACAGACCAGCAGATCGTTTTGTTGAGAGGAGGGACATTCAATGGGATTCCTAATGGGTGGAGTATTTATTGTCACAGCACTATTGGCAGCAATTATTTTGCGTGAGGTTAAAGCTGACTAACAATAGAAACAAAGCGTTTCCGATGTGCGGGGGCAAATGCCCTGAACAGCACAAGCGGAAACGCTTTTTGCATTATTGGTATTCATGCTTAAATGACTGATACAATTTAACAATTGCTCGTTTTTCGATGCGTGATACGTAACTTCTTGAGATATTCAGCTGTTCAGCGATTTCTTTTTGAGTCATGGGCTGATCATCAAGCAGGCCATATCGTCTCTGAATAATTTCAAGTTCACGAGCATCCAGCTTATTCAAATGACGGTAAAGCCGCTCTTTTTGTTCATTCTGCTCAACGGTGGTTTGTGGGGGGACATCATCAGTTTGGAGAAGGTCTGCTATTTCTAGAGATTGCCCGTCTTTATCGAGGCCAATAGGTTCGTAGAGTGATACGTCTTTTTGCACCTTTTTCTGTGTTCGTAAATACATAAGGATTTCATTTTCAATACAGCGTGCAGCGTACGTGGCGAGCTTGGTTTTGCGGTCCGGCGTAAAACTGTTGACAGCTTTCATCAGACCAATCGCGCCAATCGAAATATAATCATCGAGCAGCTCGTGCTTAGGCTGGAACTTCTTGACGATATGGGCGACTAAACGCATATTGTGCTCAATGAGTTCATCACGGGCACTTTCATCACCTTCTGCCAATCGTTGTAAGCACTCGGCCTCTTCTTTTTTCGATAACGGCCGAAGGAATGCCTGCCCTCTGATGTAACCGATCAGCGCGGGGATCTCTAGCCATAATTGCATGACAGCCAAGAAAAACCCGCTCATGTGACCACCTCCGATTATTGGTACTTTACTCTATGCAAACAACGGAAGGTCTATCACTGGCAAGAAAAGCGATGAAATCAGACATAGTTGTGCGTGCAGTCTACACAACTATGTTATAATCAGACAAGAATTTGTTGTAGGGCGGAGAGGATAATGTGTTAAATCATTTTTTACCGAGCGCGTATGTTAAATCAGTATTGTCAATCAAACCTGAACAGTTAATTGAAAAAGGGTTCAAGGGTATTATTACGGATTTAGACAACACACTCGTTGAATGGGATCGTGCAGATGCTACGCAAGATATTATGGCGTGGTTTGAATCTATGCGCGATGCAGGTCTGCAAATTACAGTTGTTTCCAATAACCATATAGAGCGTGTCAGTCATTTTTGTGATCCATTGGGCATTCCGTATATTTGTGAAGCGCGGAAGCCGATGAAAAAAGCCTTCTATCAGGCACTGGCTACACTAGGACTGCCGAAAGAGGAAGTTGTCATGATTGGCGATCAATTACTGACGGATGTGTTGGGTGCAAATCGTGTGGGCTTGCAGACGATATTAGTCGTTCCTGTGGCAAGTTCTGACGCCACGATTACAAAGTTTAACCGGGCGATAGAGCGCCGGATCATGGCAAGGTTCAAAAGAAAAGGATTACTTACGTGGGAGGACTGAATTTGGAATCAATCAAATGTATTGGATGCGGTATTACCATCCAAACGGCAGATAAAACGGCTGAGGGCTATGCACCGCCTGCAGCCTTAGAGAAGGAAGATGTCATCTGTCAGCGCTGTTTTAAATTACGGAACTATAATGAACTGCAGCCGGTTTCTCTATCGGGAGACGATTTTCTGGCGATTCTGAACGGAATTGGCGAAAAAGAAGGCTTAATCGTCAAAGTGGTGGATATCTTTGATTTCAACGGAAGCTGGATCCATGGTCTGCATCGGTTCGTAGGGAAAAAAGACATTTTACTGATCGGCAATAAAGCGGATATTCTTCCTAAGTCAATCAATCCTAAACGTGTAACGAATTGGATGAAAGAAGAAGCGGCGAAGCTTGGATTGAAACCTGCTGATGTGCTGCTGGTTTCTGCAGTAAAAGGCAACGGCATGAGTGAAGCGCTTGATGCCATCGAAACATACCGCAAAGGCAAAGACGTCTATGTAGTCGGATGCACAAATGTCGGAAAATCTACGTTCATTAATCGGATTATCAAAGAGGCGACAGGTATGGAAGATGTCATTACGACATCTTATTTCCCGGGCACCACGCTTGATGTGGTCGAGATTCCGTTGGATGACGGAAAATCATTAATGGATACACCGGGAATCATTAACGATCACCAGATGGCACATCATCTGGATGCGCATGATCTGAAATTGATAACACCCAAAAAAGAATTGAAGCCGAAAGTCTATCAGCTGAATGCAGAGCAGACTATATTCATCGGCGGACTGGCCCGCTTTGATTTTATTCAGGGAGAACGTTCTTCATTCAATATTTATGCGGCAAATGGTCTGCCGCTGCACAGGACAAAGCTGGAAAATGCGGATGAATTATTTGCGAATCATCTCGGCGATATGCTGTCACCGCCAGGTCCGGCCTCTCTTGAAAAACTGCCTCCGCTTGTGCGGCATGAATTTTCGATTAAGAAGGCAAAAATGGATTTGGTTATTTCAGGTCTCGGGTGGATCACGGTTCAGCATGCGAATGTGAAGGTGGCTGTTCATGCACCGAAGGGTGTAAATGTGGAAATTAGGCCTTCATTGATCTAAACAAAGGCGGGGGGAATGGGGTAATGAAAAAGTGGTATGCAGTGCTGGGCGATCCCATCGCACAATCGATGTCGCCGGTCATGCATGATCAGTGGCTCAGTGAAAACAATCTCGATGCGACATATATACCGATTCATGCAGCGGCGGATAATCTTGAGCAAGCTGTCAGCAGCTTGCGGACACTTGGATGCAGCGGCTGGAACGTGACGGTGCCTCACAAACAGACAATACTTCCGTTGCTTGATGAAGTGGATGAATCGGCAAAGGTTATGAACGCAGTCAACACCGTTTATCATACAGAAGACGGAAAGCTGGCCGGTGCAAATACAGACGGTGCGGGTTTTGTGAAATCGCTGCAGGAGTTTACGGATGCAGTGAATGGTCCTGTGCTGGTAATCGGTGCCGGCGGTGCAGCGAGAGGTATTGCCTTTGCGCTGCAGTCGGCAGGTTTCGGCCCGCTTTATTTTACTAACCGGACCGCGTCCAGAGCCGCTGAACTTGCTGCGGATATGGAGGACGGCCACGCACTGTCTATAGAAGACGCGGAAGAGCGGCTGTCGGAGTTCGGCCTGATTGTGCAAACGACTTCTGTCGGCATGAATTTTGCGCAGGAGGGTATACCGCTTAATCCAAAAAATATGTCCAGCGGTGCTGTTGCAGCGGATATTATTTATAATCCGCTCGAAACAGAATTTTTACGGCTTGCAAAAAAGGCAGGCGCACAGACGATGAACGGTGTAGGAATGTTCGTCCATCAGGGGGCGCTCGCTTTTGAAAAGTGGACAGGCGTCTATCCTGACACAAAAAAAATGATTGATACGATTACAATGAAAGTTGGCGGGTAAACATGTTAACAGGTAAACAAAAAAGATTTCTGCGCAGTGAAGCGCATCATTTGGATCCATTGTTCCAAATCGGAAAAAGCGGTTTGACAGAAGCGATCCTTGTGCAAATTGACGAAGCGCTTGAAGCACGTGAGCTATTGAAGGTAAGTGTTCTTCAGAATTGCGACGAAGATAAAAATGAAATTGCGGAAAAAATTGGCGCGTACAAAGGGATTCATGTAGTTCAGATTATAGGCAGCACGATTGTTCTATACAGAGAGTCAGCAGAGAAAAAACGCATACAATTACCGTAAGGAGAATCAGATGAAACGAATCGGCATTTTGGGCGGAACTTTTAATCCGCCGCACACCGGACATTTATTGATTGCCAATGAAGTGCGCTATGCGCTGGAACTGGACGAGGTATGGCTGATGCCGGCTGCTGTTCCGCCGCATAAGACAGCCGCGGGGGACGCGACTGCAGAGCAGCGTCTGCAAATGGTGAAATTGGCAGCGGATGAAATCGAAGGTCTGCGTGCTTCGTCGTTTGAAATTGAACGCGGCGGTGTATCGTACACATATGATACAATGTCGCAATTAGTAAAAAACGAACCGGACTGTGACTTTTATTTTATCATTGGCGGCGATATGATTGATCAGCTGCCGGCGTGGCACCGGATTGAAGAGCTGCTGCAGATCGTGACCTTTATAGGTGTCAAACGCCCAGGTGCTGACAATGTTTCTGAAATTCCGGTGCGATTGGTGGAAACGCCGCAGCTAGATTTATCATCCACACTGATACGCCGGCGTTTTGCCGAAGACGGAACAGTGCAGCTGCTGGTTCCGCCGGCTGTCGAAGCTTACATTCGAGAGGAGAGATTATATGGATCTTCAACAAGTTCGAAATGACCTGGAGCGGCGTTTGCCGAAAGAGCGCTATGAACACGTATTGCGTGTCACGGAAACGGCAATGAAATTAGCGGAAGAAGTGGGAGTTTCAGTGGAGAAGGCTGAAATTGCCGGCCTCTTTCATGATTACGCCAAGTTTATGAACAAAGAGGAATTACTGGAATTGCTGAAACGTGACGAAGAGTATGAACTGTACGTAAAGTATCACTCGGAACTGTGGCACGCACCAGTCGGAGCGCTGCTTGCGAAAGAGCGTTATGGAGTCGACGATGATGAAATTTTGCAGGCCATCCGTTTCCATACGACAGGCCGTGCAGGTATGGGCGAGTTGGAGAAGGTAATCTACATCGCCGATCTGATCGAGCCGGGCCGGAAGTTTCCGGGCATCAATGAGTTGCGCCAGCGGATTGACGGTGAACCGCTGGAAGATCAAATGACGGAGTGCATTCAGCATACGCTGCAGTTCTTGGTTCACAAGTACGCAGTTATATTCCCTTATTCATTTGATTGTTATAATGAACATGTACGCAGAAGAAAGGAACAGTGAAATATGCCAACATTATTAGAATTAGCATACAAGGCAGTAGACAGTAAGAAAGCAGAAGACATCGTAGTATTAAACATGGAGGGCATCTCACTGATAGCAGATCAATTCATCATTTGTCATGCCAACTCAGAGCGTCAGGTACAGGCAATTGCCCGTGAAGTGGCTGACCAGGCTTCCAAAGAAGGCTTCACAGTGAAGCGCATGGAAGGGTTTGACGCAGGCCGCTGGATACTGGTCGATTTGCTCGACGTTGTAGTCCATGTGTTCCATAGAGACGAGCGCGGATTCTATAACTTAGAAAAGTTATGGGGAGACGCACCGCAGTTAGACGTGGCGACCGATCAATGACTTCTTCTTATTCAGCGTTCGCCCCAATTTATGACGAACTGATGAATGATATCCCGTATGACGCCTATGTCGAGTTACTCGATTTGGCGTCTGCAGGCGTTTTCGGGAAAAAAGTTTTGGATATTGGCTGCGGAACTGGCTTGCTTTCCGCGATGCTCGCAAAAAAAGGCGCCAAGGTCACGGGGGTCGACCTGTCTGCGGACATGCTTGAAGTGGCCGCTCACCGTGCGCAGTCCCTTTCGCTCGATATCGAATTCATAGAACAGCCGATGCAGCAGCTGGATGTGGGTGATACGTTCGACGCAGCGGTCATATCCATTGACTCGTTGAATTACGTCATCAGACAAGCCGATGTTGAGGAAACATTCCGGCGGATTTACAGCGCCCTGAATAAAGGCGGCGTGTTGTTATTTGACGTGCATTCCCTATTCAAAATGGATGAAATTTTTCTCGAAGGACCATTCATATTCGATAATCAGCGGATTACGTATGTATGGCAGACGGCTCCCGGAGATGAGCTTCATTCAATTTATTCGGAGCTGGCGTTTTTCGTGAAACAGGAAGACGGCTCATACCGCCGATTCAATGAAGTACATATGCAACGCTCTTTTGCTGTGCCTGAGTATGTCCAGATGCTTGAAGAAGCGGGATTTCAGATAGAGCGAATTTTTGCGGACTGGGAAGATGAAGCCCCGGATGAAGAAAGCGAAAGGATATTTTTCCAAGCACGTAAATAGTTCTTTCATAGTTTTTTTGAATCGGGTATAGTTAAGGGGACTCCATACGGTGCTGAAAGAAAGGATTGTTGACTATCCGTTCATTTCTTACCGAAAAATGGCGTACATTGATCATTCCTATTGCAGCGTTCGCTGTACTTTCCACTGTTTTGTTCTTTCCCCGGGAACAGCCGGATGAATTATCCGAAGAACGTGGACAATCCCTTTTAGAAACAATTGAAACGACAGAATCCGGAACTATTGAAGAAGTGGAAGCGCCGGTCGAACTCGTAGCAGAAGCTGTTTCTGCTGCTATACTCGTCGACGTAAAAGGCGCAGTGAAACATCCCGGTCTTTATTCTATGCAAGACGGAGATCGGCTGTTAGATGCTGTTGACAAAGCGGGCGGCTACACAGAGTCTGCGGACACGCGTCTGCTCAATCATGCGCAGCGGCTGCAGGACGAATCTGTGGTCTACGTGCCTGTCGCAGGAGAAGAGCCGCCAATTTTTCCTGCAGCAGACTCTTCCCCGTCGTCTGACAGTTCCAGTGCAAAAGTAAATATCAATACTGCGAATGAAAGTGAGTTTCAGACACTTCCCGGCATTGGCCCCGCGAAAGCTGCGGCGATTATTCAATACCGTGAAGAAAATGGCGCTTTCAAACAACTGGATGATCTGAAAAACATCTCCGGTATTGGCGACAAGACGTTTGAGAAATTAGCACCACATATTAGTAACTGATGGAGGCGACCGTATGGAGCGAATAACTTGGGATCAGTTCTTCATGGCGCAAAGTCATCTGCTGGCAATGCGCAGCACGTGCACACGGCTTTCTGTAGGGTCTGTTCTAGTCCGTGATCAGCGCATCATCGCAGGCGGCTATAACGGTTCGATATCCGGCGGTGATCACTGTATAGAGCATGGCTGTTATGTCGTAGATAATCATTGCGTACGAACAATTCATTCAGAGATGAATGCGCTGCTGCAATGTGCCAAATACGGAATACCTGTTGCGCAGGCAACAATCTACGTCACCCATTTCCCATGTCTGCAGTGCAGTAAAGCGCTGATTCAGGCAGGCATTGAACGGGTCAAGTATGCGGAAGATTATCGTAACAGTGAATATGCGCTGGAGCTGTTCGCGCAGGCAGGCGTTGCGATTGAAAAAGTGCCGTTTGATAAACGTTCCATTGACTTTGCAAGCGAAGAGAAGTTTGCGCTGTTCAATGAAATGCTGTTGAAAATGCAGGAGCTTGGCGCTGAACCTGAAGAACTGGATACCCTTTTGCAAAGGGTGAATCATTTATTTGGCAATTAATCCGATCGATACGATGGATGTATATAGCGATTCCTGTTGCAGTTTCTGCCTTTGCGGCTGAGCTTTCGGGATCGCTTTTATTTTTACATGCAGTTTACCTCATTCCATTCTACTTTTTACGCAAAGATTATCTCCACCTAATTCTTTGCGCGCTTCTGGCAAGTTTCTCTTTTTTGTATTTCTCCCATAATACTTCCGTTCTCCCCGATCAGTCAGTCGTTACATTCCAATGGCAAGATCAAGTGAAAATAGACGGTGCGAAAGTAAAAGGCTTCGCCCGTCTGACAGATGGCACAATCGTCTATATGATGTATACGCTTGGCTCAGAGCAGGAGAAGCAACGATTTCAATCCGCCCGTTTATCCACTTTTCAGTTCACCGCGAAAGTCGAGCCGAAAGAATTGGAGCCCGCAGCACATGACTATTCATTTGATATGGCACGCTATCTGCGGATGAACGGTGCTGCAGGTATTCTGGAAGTAAAGAATATACATGCAATCGTACCGCTGTCTACGGTGCGCTCCAGGCTTTCACACTATCGGTCGGCCATTAAAACGCACATCCATGAACGGTTTCCTCCTTCGCTTGTCACCGAAGCGGAAGCATTGCTGATCGGCGACCGTACGGGGATGGACCAAGTATTACAGAAAGAGTACCGTACGCTCGGTATTACTCACTTATTTGCAATCTCGGGACTGCATGTCGGTTTATTGACCTTTTTTATACGGACCATTTTATTGCGCGCCGGTCTCCGGAAAGAATGGGTCACATACAGTCTGCTGCTGTTTCTTCCAGTCTATGCATGCGTCGCGGGCGGCGCACCGTCAGTTTGGCGTGCAGTCACCGTGACGATGATTCTATTGCTGGCGGTATCCGGAAACGTTAAATTGCGGCTGGATGACGCGCTTGCATTGAGCGCATTGTTTTTCATTGTTACTCAGCCGTATATCGTCTTTCAGCCAGGTTTTCAGCTATCTTACTTAGCGGCTTTTTCATTGCTGTATTCTTCAGCAATTCTAAATGAGGCGAAAAATGGCTTCTTCGTTTCATTTCTTGTTACGGTTATTACACAAGTTGCGTTATATCCAATTTTGCTATACCACTTTTATGAACTGTCGATTTCTTCATTTGCCGCAAATTTGTTTTATGTGCCTCTTTATTCAGTGTTCATTTTACCTGCAAATTTAGTTCTGCTCGTCTGCACGTATATCTCACCGCAGACAGCGGCTGTCCTATTTACTCTCTATGAACCGATACGCGGCTGGATTGGCGGCATGACGACCTGGTTTGCTTCGATGCCTTATCAACTGTGGACGCCAGGGCGGCCAGATGCATTCGGCGCCGTGTTTGCAGTGGTTGGTATATTGATCTTTCTTGTCTGTCTGGAGAGGCGGAAGACGATGATTCTAGGGAGCATCTGTCTGCTTATACCCGCACTGTATTTGGAGGTAAAGCCTATCATGCATCGCGATGTGATTATATCGTACGTTGACGTGGGACAGGGAGACAGCACAATCATCGAGATGCCATTTCGCAAAGCGGTCTACGTGATCGATACGGGAGGAGTCGTTCACTTTGGCGAATCAACCTGGAAAACACCTGAGCAGCCATTTGAAATCGGCCGGAATATTGTGGTGCCTTATTTAAAAGCGCAAGGTATTACGAAAATAGACCGGCTAATGCTCACGCATGCCGATCTGGATCACATAGAAGGCGCGGATGAAGTGATGGAGGAGCTGCGTGTACTGGAGGTTCATATATCTCCCGGGAGTGAAAAGGAGAAAGCGATGGAGGGGATTCTGCGGCTGGCAAAACATCAGCGCGTTCCGGTTCGGTTAGTCGGAGAAGGCGTAAGCTGGCAATTACAAAATTATCATTTTCGCTACGCAGCACCGGAACAGCGGGCATATGAAGGAAATGACAGTTCGTTACTGCTGATTATGACAGAAGAAGATTTGCATTTCATATTTCCTGGAGACTTGGAGAGCGAAGGAGAGCGAAGGTTTTTGCAGAGATACGCATCTTCCGCTTTTGGCAGGGTCGTATTAAAGGCGGGTCATCACGGAAGCAGGACGTCGAGCACAGAGCCATTCATCCGCTTTTTAAAGCCGGAATTTGCCGTGGTTTCCGCTGGCAGGAACAGCCGGTACGGTCATCCGCATGAAGACGTGATGGAGCGTTATAAGGAGAACGGCACTCCTGTTTGGACGACTGCTGAAAGGGGGACTATTGAACTGCGTGTGAAGAAAGGAGTGTATTCTGCTTCGTCCAGCAGGCAGGAAAGCAAATAGACACATCCGCCGGCATGACGGATGTGTCTATTTTATAAACAATTGATTAGCGAGCGACGATATCGATGATCGTAGCAATAACAAAAATTGCAGAAAAACCGATAAACGAAACTATAAAGCCGATGCCACTGTCAATCGCATCATTACGTTTGGATTGGACATCATGTTCAAATTCATTCATTGCTACACCTCCTAATTCCATACTAAGTATAGATGAAAGTGAAGGAAAAATCCATATAAATTGCAGTTTTCAAAGCTTGCAATGAACGTTGACACAAATTGTTCAAAAACTTCATGAATAATGAGTCAAAGAGCGGAGCTGCCGACAGCAATTTCCGCTCTTTGATTTAGTGTTAATAATATCGGTCTTTTTCTGCTGTTTCTCTGTGGTTTGGTGTCATTGGCTCCTGTTTAGGCTGTAATTCTTCCAAGTCCATCATTTCCAGGGAAATTTCTTCTTTTTCTCTCGTTTTCGGAGTGCTGCGCCGGCTGCCGTTTGCGCGTTCAGACTTTTTCATCAAAAATACCTCCTTTTCCTGCTAGTATGGAGAAATAGATGAATTTCATGTATAGTTAGCTCAGGTTTTTATGATAAGTATTAGGCAGCTGAGGTGAAGAAGATGGTAACAAAAATTTGGAACACAATTGAAAAAGGTGATGTGCAGCCGGTGTATCTGCTGACAGGCACCGAACAGCATTTACTTGATGAAACAATTAAGAAGCTGATCAAGGCAGTGCCCGGAATGACATCTTCTGAAGTGAACCGTTTTGACTTGGAAGAAACTCCAATTCAGGCGGTTCTTGAAGTTGCGGATGAATTGCCATTTTTGGTTGATCATAAACTGATCGTGGCAAAGAACTGTTCATTCCTGAAGGCAACAGATAACACAAAAGAAAAACAGAATCATCAGCTGGGATTATTGGAACAGTGGCTGGAGAATCCTTCGCCGACCGCAACTGTTGTTTTCGTCGCGCCTTATGAAAAGCTTGATGCGAGGAAGAAAATTACGAAGAAAATTAAAAAACATGCGGTTGTCGTAGAAGCAGTGGCCATGCAAGGGCAGGATTTGTCCACATGGATTATGCAGCAAGGAAAAGATAAAGGCGTTACATTCGATAAAAAAACCGCGGAGTTTCTGATGGAAATGGCAGGAACTGATTTGCTGCAGCTTTCTGCAGAAGTGGAGAAACTTGCGGCGTATACAGCGTATCAGGGGACGGCAGACATCGATATGATTGAACAGCTTGTAGCCCGCACACCGGAGATGGACGTCTTTCGGCTGACCGATTCATTCGTCAACAATAAAAAGGCTGATTCTTTGGCAGTCTATCATGATCTTCTCCGTAACGGAGAAGAACCCATTATGCTGGCGTCACTTATTGCAAGTCAGGTACGTCTGATGATCCATGTGACGAATTTGCGGAAAAAAGGTTATCAGCAGCAACAAATCGCAGCAACGCTTCATATTCATCCGTACCGGGTGAAGCTGATGATGCAGCGAAGTCTGCCGCCGCTTCCTGTTTTACTGAAAGCGCTGGATGATTTGGCGACGATTGATCTGCAGCTGAAAACCACAAGCGGCAATCGTCAGCGAAAATTGGAACTATTCCTGATGAATGGATTATAACAGCACAAAAAAAGACTGCCTTTCGTGAAGGCAGTCTTTTAACATATCATTATTGAGCTTTTTTAGTTAGACGTGATTTTTGACGAGCTGCAGTGTTTTTATGGATCAGACCTTTACGGGCAGCAGTATCCAATTGTTTCACAGCATCTCTCAAAAGATCTCCAGCGTTTTCTTCGTTATTAAGAAGAGCAGCATCCGCTTTACGGATTGCAGTACGCATAGAAGCTTTAACATGAGAGTTCTGCTCGTTAGCAGCAGCACTTTGTTTCACGCGTTTGATAGCACCTTTAATGTTTGGCATTTCATTCACCTCCAGCTTTCAGGTAAGGCAAGAGTGTTTCCACAATCATCCGGACATCTCTTTACAACAAGCACAATTTTAACAAAGCTGCTGACAGATTGCAAGAAAAAAAGTAAAGCTTTTCATCTTTACAGCAATGTATTTGAGAATAAACGCGGATTATTTGCACAAGCTTGCTAGTAGAGGTGATG
The DNA here is from genome assembly GCF_002077155.1 of Sporosarcina sp. P33. Taxonomy (GTDB): domain Bacteria; phylum Bacillota; class Bacilli; order Bacillales_A; family Planococcaceae; genus Sporosarcina. Next base: position 3,205,195 of record NZ_CP015027.1, read on the forward strand.
AAAATGAGCGAATACAACTACTACCGTACGGATTTAATTGACGAAAGTGATGAATTTGTCAGACATCAGACAGAACAGGAAGAAAAGAAGCTGAAACAAATGTCCGGTATTGAGGTAGAAGAGAAGATTATTGGCCGAATTAAATCAACAACGGTAAAAGTGACGGCAGAAGGTGAAGAGGAGATCGGTAAAGCAAAAGGTACATATATTACGCTGACGATTCCGACACTTGCTGTTCACGAAGTGGAAGAACTCGATACATTATGCAATTTGGTAATCGAGAAGATGGATGCGCTGGTTCAGGAGAAATGTAAAGGCAAAGTTGAGAAAGTGCTTTATGTCGGCCTTGGCAACCGTGACATTACACCCGATGCCGTAGGACCTGCAGTAATGGACTATGTGAAAGAGGTGATCCCGGATTATTACGAAGACGATGAGAGCGGTATATTAGTTTATGCGCCCGGCGTGACGATCCAGACAGGTCTTGAGACCGCTTCATTTGTCAAGGCGATTGTGGAGCAGAGCAAGCCGGACCTGCTCATTGTCGTCGACGCGCTTGCGGCAAGAAGCAGTACACGGCTCTGCCGCACGGTTCAGCTGACGGATACTGGAATTCATCCGGGCTCTGGTGTAGGAAACAGCCGGAAAGAATTGTCTGAGAAAAGTCTTGGAATTCCTGTCATCGCAATCGGTGTGCCGACGGTCGTCGACGGTCCGGTGCTGGTGGCGGATGCAATTGACACGATGTTCGGTTATATCGCAGCAAAAATCGAGGAGGACGGTATGCCTTCGTCCAAGCTTGCAACCGGACGGTTTCCGCAGCGGACGACGAAAGACGCTGATCGGGCTTCTCTTGCGCCAATTTTTGGCGACTGGTCTTCGTGGACACACGAGGAGCGTATTCAGCTCTTCGAAGAAGTATTGTCGAATCAGGAATTATCGACGTTCATTTCTCCGAAAGAAATCGATTCATGGGTGGCAAACTATGCAACCGCCCTTTCGTCTTCATTGATTAATTGGATTCATAAAGTAAACGCCTGAACTAGTCATTGACCTTTTTTCTTCTGCATAGTGTGGAAGATGGAGGGATCACAATGAAAAAAACTTTGCAAATTTGGATGAGCGTCATTTTTCTATTGTTCATCTTCCCAGTCGTTCTGCAGTTCATTCCTAAACAGCCGACCGTCCCCGGTGCCCTCTCAATAAAGGAACCGAGCATGATTGTCTATGCATCCAATGTGCTGGAAGAAGATATCCGCCCAAAAGTGGAAGGAAATGTGTTGATTTACGCGACTCATTCTCATGAAGCATATGAACCGATCACAAAAGCGGCTGACGGTAAAGTCGCAGTCTCACATCATACGGAGAATATTTTAAAGGTCGGAGGCCGGCTGAAAGAAAATTTACTCGCTCATGGCCTTTCTGCTGAGCAGCTTGATATCGATATCGTAAAAATCATGCAGCAAAAGAAAATACCGTATCATAAATCCTATGCTGCAATCAGGCCGTACGTTGAGAAACGAGTGAAGGAACAACCGTATGATTTAATCATTGACTTGCACAGAGATTCCCTGGGCCCTTCCAAAACAACAATCACACACGCTAATACACGCTATGCGAAAGTGGCGTTCGTAATCGGCAGGGATCATCCGTATTACGAAAGGAATTTGGCCAAAGCGAAACAATTAAAAAATGAGATGGAGAAGCTGGTGCCGGGTATTACGCGGGAAATCATTATTAAAGGCGGCCGGGGTGTAGATGGAAAGTACAATCAGGATCTTGATACGAGCATGATTTTAGTTGAGCTCGGCGGAGTGGGTAATACGGAAGCGGAACTAAATCAATCGATTTCGATCATCGGTGAATCTGTTTCAGCTATGATGGGTGCGCAATAATCTATCAAATATTGAAGTCTGACCCGTTCACTGCTATAATTCAAGTAGCTTAAATAGGTACGTACATGTAGGAGTGAACAGTGATGAATCAAGAGCAGAGATTAGCACGTCAGCAGAACATCCGAAATTTTTCTATCATTGCCCATATCGATCACGGCAAATCGACATTAGCTGACCGTATTTTAGAAAAAACGGAAATAGTAAAGACCCGGAATATGAAATCGCAATCATTGGATTCCATGGATCTGGAGCGTGAACGGGGCATCACCATTAAGTTGAATGCCGTTCAGTTAACATACACTGCAAAAAATGGTGAAGACTATACGTTTCACTTGATTGATACACCGGGACACGTCGACTTCACATATGAAGTATCAAGAAGTCTGGCGGCCTGCGAAGGGGCCATCCTCGTTGTGGATGCGGCGCAGGGCATTGAAGCCCAAACATTGGCCAACGTCTATCTGGCACTGGACAATGATTTGGAAATACTGCCTGTCATCAATAAGATTGATCTGCCGGCAGCGGACCCTGAGCGCGTCAAACAGGAAATTGAAGATGTGATCGGCTTAGATGCATCAGAAGCAGTGCTGGCTTCTGCAAAAGCAGGAATCGGTATTGATGAAATTCTGGAGCAGATTGTGGAAAAGGTTCCGGCTCCTCAAGGAGATCCTGATGCCCCTTTAAAAGCATTGATCTTTGACTCGCATTACGATCAGTACAAAGGTGTCATCGTCAATATTCGAATCGTAGAAGGTAAAGTAAAGCCGGGCGATAAAATTCGCATGATGGCAACAGGAAAAGAGTTTGAAGTACTGGAAACAGGTGTCTTCACTCCCTCTATTTCTCCGCGTGAAGAATTAACTGTAGGAGATGTAGGCTTCCTTTCCGCATCTATTAAAAATGTTGGAGACACACGGGTGGGCGACACGATTACCCATGTTCATAATCCGGCTCCCGAGGCACTGCCGGGTTACCGCCGAATGAATCCTATGGTATTCTGCGGCCTGTATCCGATTGATACATCCAAATACAATGACTTGCGTGAAGCACTTGAAAAGCTTGAACTGAATGACTCTGCACTTGAGTATGAGCCAGAGACTTCTCAGGCGCTCGGCTTCGGTTACCGCTGCGGCTTCCTCGGTCTGCTGCACATGGAAATCATCCAGGAACGAATCGAGCGTGAATTCAAGATAGATTTAATCACAACGGCACCAAGTGTTATATACAAAGTTAACTTGACGGACGGCTCGACTTTGGACGTCGATAATCCTTCGATGATGCCTGCTGCGCAAAAAGTTGATTTCGTTGAGGAACCTTATGTGAAAGCTTCCATCATGGTTCCGAATGATTATGTAGGTGCCGTTATGGAGCTTTGCCAGCACAAGCGCGGAGATTTCATCACGATGGATTATATGGACAGTACACGCGTGAATGTTATTTATGAATTGCCTTTAGCAGAAATCGTCTATGACTTCTTTGATCAGCTGAAATCCAGCACAAAAGGCTACGCTTCCCTGGATTATGAATTAATCGGTTATAAACGTTCTAAGCTTGTTAAAATGGACATTCTGCTGAATGGTGAAACTGTCGATGCACTGAGCTTTATCGTGCATAGTGACTTTAGCTATGAGCGCGGAAAGGCTATCGTTGAAAAGCTGAAATCATTAATCCCAAGACAGCAATTCGAAGTGCCGGTTCAGGCGGCAATCGGTCAGAAAATCGTGGCGCGTTCCACGATCAAATCGATGGGTAAAAACGTTTTGGCTAAATGTTACGGCGGGGATATTTCCCGTAAGCGTAAACTTCTTGAGAAGCAAAAAGAAGGTAAAAAGAAGATGAAACAAGTCGGCTCGGTGGAAGTTCCGCAAGAGGCGTTCATGGCTGTTTTGAAGATGGACGAAGATTAATTGGACTCAGCAAAAAGAGGGCAAACCGCCCTCTTTTTGCCGTTTACATATTTAGAAAAAGGATGTGACAGCATGCGGGGAGTGTATATTCATATACCGTTTTGCCAGCAAATCTGTTATTACTGTGATTTTAATAAAGTATTCCTGAAAAATCAGCCGGTCGATCAATATATAGAATCCATCGGAAAAGAGTTTCATTATATGAAAGAAGCCGGCTATTCGTTTGATCAAGTGGAAACGGTGTTTTTAGGCGGAGGCACTCCAACGGCACTCAATGTCGCGCAGCTTGACCGTTTACTGACGATCGTTTCACAATATATTGATGTGACAGCGCTGAAGGAGTTTACGACAGAAGCAAATCCTGATGATCTGTCGGAAGATCAGCTGGTCGTATTAAAAGAGAAAGGCGTGAACCGTCTATCCATCGGTGTCCAGACTTTTAACGAACGTTTGCTGAAGCAAATAGGCCGGACTCATTCCAATGAAGATGTGGAACGCGTCATTGCTGCCGCGCGTAAGATCGGTTTCGATAACATCAGCATTGATCTCATGTACGGACTGCCGACGCAAACGGCGGAAGAATGGGAAGAGACGCTTGACCGCGCATTATCACTTGATTTGCCGCATTACTCTGCGTACTCATTGATTGTGGAGCCGAAAACGGTATTCTACAACCGGATGGTCAAAGGCAAGCTGCCGCTGCCAGGGGAAGATATAGAGGCAGAAATGTTTGCTATGGTGATGGACCGCATGAATAAAAAGGGCCTGAATCAGTATGAAATCAGTAATTTTGCTAAATCCGGCTATCCTTCGTTTCATAACCTGATTTATTGGGAAAACTCTCACTATGCGGGAATCGGGGCAGGCGCACATGGTTATCTTGGGAAAGAGCGCTATGCGAACGTTGGCCCGCTGACACACTATATTGATTTGCTGGAAGATGGAAAACTGCCTCGTAAAGAAGTGCATGAAGTGACACAGTCCGAATCCATGGAAGAAGAAATGTTTCTGGGTCTGCGGATTATTGAAGGGGTATCCATGAAAGAATTTGAGGAAAAGTTCAAACGGCCAATCCGCGAAGTATTCGGAAAGCCAATAGAAGAACTGCAGCGTCAAGGGCTTCTGCAAATCACAGGAGATCATCTTCAGCTGACGAGAAAAGGTGTTTTTCAAGGAAATACAGCATTTCAGGAATTTTTACTCGATAAGTGAGTTTGATTCGTTGACATGCAAAATAGAATTTGATAAATTATGAGTAGTATTAGCACTCGGTGTTAATGAGTGCTAACAGGAGTGATGATCATGTTGACAAACAGACAATTGCTCATACTACAATTGACAGTGAAAGATTTCATCGAGTCTGCTCAGCCTGTGGGTTCCAGACAGCTGTCAAAGAAGCCGGAAGCGCCATTTAGTTCGGCAACCATCCGGAATGATATGGCGGATCTGGAGGACATGGGTTATTTAGAAAAGACTCACACATCATCTGGAAGAGTGCCTTCTGAAAAAGGCTACCGGTTTTTTGTAGATCATTTACTGCAGCCGCAAGCGCTGGGTCTGGAAGACAGCTTGCAGCTGCGGACGGTATTTCAGGAGAAAGTAGGAGAGTCCGAAGAGTTAATTCGTAAATCTGCGACCATTCTGTCGGAGCTGACGAATTATACGTCTATATTACTTGGGCCTGATACTTCAGCACATGCCGTCAAGAAATTTTCAATTGTACCTTTGGATCAGCAACGGGCAGTCGCGATTATCGTCACAGATAATGGTCATGTGGAAAATCGTATTTTCGATATACCGCAGGGACTGACTGCTTCAGAAATTGAGAAGACGGTAAATATTTTAAATGAACGCCTAATCGGCACATCGCTTGTGCAGCTGCAGCAAAAATTGCAGCTCGAAGCGAAGCATGTATTTGAACAGCATATTCACCAGGCGGAACAACTATTCAGCTCATTGCAGCAAGCGATTGCTGTGGAGCCTGAAGAACGGTTGTATTTCGGCGGGAAATTGAATATGTGGAAACAACCGGAATTTCACGACTTCCAAAAGATGCAGTCGTTTTTTGAACTGATCGAGAAGGGCAATCCTGCAATGGCTCTTTTCCAAAAGAATGGACAAGGAATTCAAGTTCGCATCGGTTCTGAAAACAATGTGCTGGATATGGAAGATTATAGCGTGATCACTTCCACATACTCGGCAGGGGAGAATATGGAAGGTTCCATTGCAATTATCGGTCCGAAACGGATGGATTACGGAAGAGTCATTACGCTGCTTGATATTTTAAGCAGTGATTTATCTTCTGCACTTCACCGGCTGAACATCGGACAAGACGGGAACAGGGGGCAAGACAGGTGACGGAAAAACAAGAATTTAACGGGCAGCAAGATGAAAATCTTTCCGTGGATGAGCAGGAGCTCAACGAAGCGGCTGATCAGCCTGAAGCTGAAGAAGTCGTTGAAGAGCTCACAAAAGAGCAGGAACTTGAGAACAAAATAGATGAATTAACGAAAGCACTTGAAGAAGAAGAGAGTAAGCGGCTGCGTGTTTTGGCAGATATGGAAAACATGAAAAGACGGGCTTCACTCGACTATCAGACGCTGCAGACTTATCGTGCACAAAACGTAATGGTAAATATTTTGCCTGTACTCGATAACTTTGAGCGCGCTCTTTCAGTAGAAGCAAAAGAAGAGGAAACCAAATCCCTCCTCACAGGAATGGAGATGGTCTACCGCTCACTTGTGGAAGCACTGAAATCAGAAGGCTTAGAAGAAATTGAGGCGCTGGATAAAGAGTTTGATCCGAACTTCCACCAGGCAGTCATGACTGGCAGTGAAGATGACAAAGAGTCCGGAATTATCCTGGACGAAATGCAAAAAGGATATAAGCTTAAAGAACGCGTGCTCAGACCATCCATGGTAAAAGTAAACGAATAAAAATTCTAATGCATTGACACTATAGGAGGAAAATCACACATGAGTAAAATTATCGGTATTGACTTAGGAACAACAAACTCAGTAGTAGCTGTATACGAAGGCGGAGAAGCAAAAGTAATTCCAAACCCGGAAGGCAACAGAACATCACCATCCGTTGTAGCTTTTAAAAACGGTGAAAGACAAGTTGGGGAAGTAGCGAAGCGTCAGTCCATCACGAACCCGAACACTATCATGTCTGTGAAAAGACATATGGGAACTGATTTCAAAGTGGAAGTTGACGGTAAAGAATATTCTCCGCAGGAAGTTTCTGCAATGATTCTTCAGTACATGAAAGGTTATGCGGAAGAATACTTGGGCGAAAAAGTAACGAAAGCGGTTATTACCGTTCCAGCATACTTTAACGATGCACAGCGTCAGGCAACAAAAGACGCAGGTACAATTGCAGGACTAGAAGTAGAGCGTATCATCAACGAGCCGACAGCTGCTGCACTTGCTTACGGTCTTGACAAAACAGACGAAGATCAGACAATCCTTGTATATGACTTAGGTGGCGGTACGTTTGACGTATCCATCCTTGAACTGGGTGACGGAGTATTCCAAGTGCGTTCTACAGCGGGTGACAACAAACTGGGCGGAGACGACTTTGATGATATTATCATGGATTATCTGGTTCAGGAATTCCGCAAAGAAAATTCCATTGACCTTTCAAAAGACAAAATGGCTATGCAGCGCCTGAAAGATGCTGCTGAGAAAGCGAAGAAAGATTTGTCCGGTGTTACATCGACTCAAATCTCGCTGCCATTCATTACTGCTGGAGAAGCAGGACCGCTTCATATGGAAATTACATTGACTCGCGGCAAATTCGACGAGCTGACTGCAGGCCTTGTAGAACGTTCTATGGTTCCGACTCGCCAGGCACTGAAAGACGCAGACTTGTCAGCATCTGACATTGACCGTGTAATCCTCGTAGGTGGGTCAACGCGTATTCCTGCTGTACAGGAAGCGATCAAACAAGCAACAGGCAAAGAGCCGTTTAAAGGGGTTAACCCGGATGAAGTCGTAGCAATGGGTGCGGCGGTTCAAGGTTCTATCCTGACTGGAGACGTAAAAGACGTAGTACTTCTGGACGTAACGCCTCTTTCATTGGGTATTGAAACAATGGGCTCCGTTTTCACAAAGCTAATTGAACGCAACACAACAATCCCTACAAGCAAATCACAAGTGTTCTCTACAGCAGCTGACAACCAGCCGGCAGTTGATATCCACGTATTGCAGGGTGAGCGTCCGATGGCGGCAGACAACAAAACACTTGGCCGTTTCCAATTGACGGATATTCCTCCGGCACCACGCGGCGTTCCACAAATCGAAGTAACATTCGACATCGATAAAAACGGTATCGTAAATGTTAAAGCGAAAGATTTGGGTACACAGAAAGAACAGAACATTACAATTCAATCAAGTTCAGGCCTTTCTGACGAAGAAATTGATCAAATGGTCAAAGATGCAGAAGCACACGCTGAAGAAGATAAAAAGCGTAAAGAAGAAGCAGAACTTCGCAATGAAGCAGATCAATTAGTATTTATGGCTGAAAAGACACTGAAAGATATTGAAGGTAAAGTGGATGAAGCAGAAGTGAAGGAAGCGCAAACGGCATTGGAAGAATTGAAAGCTGCCAATGAATCCGGAGAACTTGAAGAAATTCGTACGAAGAAAGAAAAACTCGACGAATTAGTGCAGGCTCTGTCTGTGAAATTGTATGAGCAGGCTGCAGCGGAAGCACAGGCTGCACAAGGCGATGCACAGCCAGGCCAGGAAGACGATAATGTAGTCGATGCGGACTTCGAAGAAGTCGAAGACGATAAAGACAAGAAATAAGTAAATATAAATAGCTATTGACGGAAAAGTCAAAGTCCGAAATTCCGGCTTTGACTTTTTCGTTTGTTAACTAACAAAATTCAATATCAACGTGTTACAATGGACAACAGGTAAAATGCGATGAGGGGTGCAGTGAATGAGTAAACGAGATTACTATGACGTGCTTGGCGTTTCTAAGTCCGCTACAAAGGAAGAAATCCGCAAAGCATATCGTAAGCTATCGAAACAATACCATCCGGACTTAAATAAAGAAGCGGATGCTGAAGTGAAATTTAAAGAAGTCACAGAAGCATTTGAGGTACTGAGCGACGAGAATAAACGTGCAGAGTACGATCAATTCGGTCATGCCGGTCCTGGGCAAGGATTTGGCGGATTCGGCGGCGGCGGAGCGGAAGGCTTCGGATTCGAAGATATTTTCAGCACGTTCTTTGGCGGCAGTGCAAGAAGAAGAGATCCGAATGCCCCGCAAAAAGGAAATGACCTGCAATATACAATGACGGTCGATTTCATGGATGCTATTTTCGGTAAAGAAACGGAAATTGATATTCCGCGCGAAGAAGAGTGTGATACATGTGACGGAACAGGCGCCAAAAAAGGCACGAGTGTTAAAACATGTACAGAATGTAATGGTTCAGGTGAAATATCGGTTGCACAAAACACGCCATTTGGCCAGGTTGTTAACCGCAGAACATGTCCAACCTGTCAGGGAACAGGTAAAATCATTCCTGAAAAATGTGAAACATGCCGAGGTAAAGGCCGCGTAACGAAAAACAAAGTCATTAAAGTGACAATTCCTGCAGGAGTGGATCAGGGACAGCGTTTGCGTGTAGGCGGTCAAGGTGAAGCCGGTATTAACGGCGGACCTCCTGGGGACTTATACATCGTATTTAATGTACGTCCGCATAAGCGCTTTATCCGTGAAGAAGACGATATCATCCTTGAATTAACGCTGACATTCCCGCAGGCTGCACTTGGAGACGAACTCGAAGTTCAGACAGTCCACGGAAAAGTTAAGCTGAAAATTCCGGCTGGCACTCAAAACGGCACCAATTTCCGCCTCCGGGGCAAAGGGGTTCCAAACGTACACGGGCACGGAGTAGGAGATCAGCACGTCATCGTCAAAGTGGCAACACCGAAAAAGATGACAGAACGGCAAAAAGAATTGCTGCGTGAGTTTGCTTCCATTGAAGGAGAGACTCCTGATGAGTATTCCAGCTCATTTTTCGATAAAATCAAACGCACTTTCAAAGGTGAATGAAAGGATTGAATAACTGTGAAATGGTCTGAAGTTTCCGTCCATACGACGCATGAGGCAACTGAGGCAGTGGCAAATATTCTGCATGAAGCAGGAGCAAGCGGAGTCGTCATTGAAGATTCCGAAGAGCCCGGCAAAGAGCGGGTGGATCAATACGGCGAAATGTATGCACTTGATAAAAATGATTTCCCGAATGAAGGAGTCATTATCAAAGCGTATTTGCCTGTCAACAGTTTTATCAATGAAACCGTGCAGGAGCTTGAACTGGAAATTGAAGGCCTTCGTCAGTTTTCATTGAATCCGGGACGTTTTACGATCGGTATTACAGAAGTCGACGAGGAAGATTGGGCAAACTCGTGGAAACAATACTTCCACCCGGTAAAAATATCCAAGCGTTTTACTATCGTCCCTACATGGGAAGAGTATACGCCGGTAGAATCGGATGAACTGATCATTGAACTGGATCCGGGTATGGCGTTCGGTACAGGAACGCATCCGACAACAGTTTTATGCTTACAGGCACTGGAGAAATATTTGGAGCCTGGTCAGACTATAGTTGATGTTGGAACCGGTTCAGGTGTACTGGCAATCGGTGCCGCATTACTCGGTGCGAAACACATTACAGCGCTCGATCTGGATGAGGTTGCTGTCCGTGCCGCCCAGGAAAATGTCACGTATAACCATGCAGATGACCGCATTACGGTGTTAAAGGGAAATCTTCTTGATTCTATTGAAGAAACACCTGATCTTATTATTGCTAATATACTTGCGGATGTCATCATGTCGTTTTCACACGATGCCTACGAGCTCGTCAAACCGGGCGGATTATTTATTGCGTCCGGAATTATCGGTGCAAAGCGGGATGAAGTTCGCAATGATTTCATCGAAAAAGGGTTCGACATTGTAGAAACGGTGCTCATGGAAGATTGGGTGGCCATTATCGCACGCAAAGGCAGTGAATAATGGTGCAGCGATATTTTCTGGATCAGCCGTTTGATGAACAGCAGCAAGTTGCCATCAGCGGTGACGACTACAAGCATATTGTTAAAGTCATGCGCATGACACCCGGCCAGGAAGTGCTGACGGTATACGAAGGCATCGTATCTGCTGCAGTAATTGACAGCATTTCGGAAGAACATGTCACCGTGTCGCAGCTGAGGGTGATCGATCAGGACAATGAATTGCCGGTTTCAGTAACCATCGCATGCGGTCTGCCTAAAGGTGATAAACTCGACTGGATTACGCAAAAAGGAACCGAGCTTGGCATGAGCCGGCTGATTCCATTTGCAGCAAGCCGTTCGATTGTGAAATGGGATGCTAAAAAAGGCGGTAAACGCATAGAGCGTCTGCAAAAGATTGCCAAAGAAGCTGCGGAACAATGTCATCGCAATAAGGTGCCCGAGATATCTTCCGTCCAAAGCGTCAAGCAGCTGATTGCATCCACTGCCTCTTTTGACATCAAACTGTTTGCGGATGAAGAAGACGCAAAAAGCGACGTGCCGCATAAGATTGCTGACCGTCTGAAAAATGTGCATCCTGGACAAACGATAGCAGTTGTTTTTGGACCGGAAGGCGGTTTGGCAAGGGAAGAGGCTGCTTTACTGCAAGAAGCAGGATTCCTTCCAGCATCGCTCGGACCAAGAATTCTGCGTACAGAAACAGCTCCTTTATATGTATTGTCCGCCATGTCTTATGAATTTGAATGAAAGAGGGAAGCAGCTGATCTATTCAGCTGCTTTGCATTTATATCCGCTGTATCCACCACATCCGTATGCCGGAAACAATGCTTTACAAGTAGGCTGCCTGCAAATCCCCCGATAAAAGGTCCTCCAAACTCACCAAAACTTCAGTGGATTCATTTTTTCTTTCTGGTAAGGTTGCGTTATGCCCATTTTGCACGATTGTGATATTATAGGATAAGTTATGATTTTTATTGAGTGTAATGAAAGGATGAAAAATAAATATGAGTAACAATGGGCTTCGTAAAACCGTAGCTTTTCATACATTAGGCTGCAAAGTGAACCATTATGAAACGGAAGCTATTTGGCAGCTGTTTCAGGAAGCAGGCTATGAACGGGAAGATTTTGATAAAAATTCCGATGTCTATGTCATTAATACATGTACAGTGACCAATACGGGCGATAAGAAAAGCCGGCAGGTAATCCGCCGTGCGATTCGGAAAAATCCTGATGCTGTCATTTGTGTCACAGGATGCTATGCACAGACATCTCCCGCAGAAATTATGGCGATTCCCGGCGTGGACATCGTTGTCGGCACACAAGACCGTACCAAATTGCTCGGTTTGATTGAACAGTACCGCGAAGAGCGGCAGCCGATCAATGCGGTTCGCAATATCATGAAAAATCGTGTTTATGAAGAACTCGATGTGCCGTCTTTCAGTGACCGTACACGTGCTTCATTAAAAATTCAGGAAGGCTGCAATAACTTCTGTACGTTTTGCATCATTCCGTGGGCAAGAGGATTAATGCGTTCCCGTGATCCGCAGGAAGTGATTCGTCAGGCACAGCAGCTGGTTGATGCCGGGTATCTGGAAATTGTCTTGACTGGTATTCATACAGGCGGTTACGGGGAAGACCTGAAAGATTATAATCTTGCACGACTGCTCCGCGATCTGGAACAGCAAGTCAAAGGTCTGAAGCGGCTTCGCATCAGTTCGATTGAAGCGAGTCAGTTAACAGATGAAGTTATCGATGTGCTCCGCGATTCTAATATCGTTGTGCGTCATCTGCACATTCCGATACAATCAGGGTCCAACACGGTGCTTAAACGGATGCGCCGTAAGTATACGATGGAATTTTTCTCCGAGCGTCTGACGCGCCTGAATGAAGCGCTGCCGGACTTGGCTATCACATCTGATGTCATCGTCGGTTTCCCCGGCGAGACAGAAGAGGAGTTTATGGAAACATATGACTTCATTCGCGACCATAAATTCTCCGAGCTGCATGTATTCCCTTACTCCAAGCGTACGGGCACACCTGCTGCACGCATGGAAGACCAGGTCGATGAAAACGTGAAAAATGAGCGTGTACACCGCTTACTGACGCTGAATGATCAATTGGCAAAGGACTACGCAGCCCGTTTTGAGGGTGAAGTACTTGAAGTCATCCCGGAAGAGCGATATAAACTAGATCCGGAACAAAACCTGTACGAAGGCTACACAGATAATTATCTGAAAGTCGTCATGCCGGCTGATGAATCGATGGTCGGACAGATAGTAAAAGTGAAAATCACTAAAGCGGGCTATCCTTATAACGAAGGACAACCTGTTCGTGTGCTGAACGAGGAAGAAATACTTATTTAACGGATGACCGCCTGTAATGGGCGGTCTTTTTCGTGCAACAAAATGCAGGCTTTGCTATACTTATAAAAACAGGATATACAAAGGAGCGCTTTCATTGACGACAAATTATGCCGCTTATATTGATCATACGCTGTTAAAGGCAGAAGCGACAAAACAGCAAATAGTGGAATTATGTGAAGAGGCTAAAAAGTATACCTTCGCTTCAGTCTGCATCAATCCGACATGGGTCCGGACAGCAGCTGACGCTTTAAAAGGAACAGAAGTGAAAGTTTGCACGGTCATCGGGTTCCCATTAGGCGCGAACACGCCAGAAGTAAAAGCTTTTGAAGTGAAAGATGCGATCAATAACGGAGCGACTGAAGTTGATATGGTTCTGAATATCGGTGCTTTGCACAGCGGTGATCTTGAACTTGTGCAACGGGACATTGAAGCAGTGGTCGAAGCCGCAAAAGATCGGGCGCTTGTAAAAGTAATCATCGAAACATCCCTGCTGGACGATGTCCAAAAACGTACAGCCTGTGAGCTGGCAGTTCTGGCGGGGGCAGATTTCGTTAAAACATCAACCGGCTTCTCAACAGGCGGTGCTACACCAGAAGACGTGAAGCTCATGCGTTCAGTCGTAGGTCCGGCAATCGGGGTAAAAGCAAGTGGCGGCGTTCGCAGTGCGGAAGATGTCAATCGCATGATTGAATCCGGCGCAACCAGAATCGGTGCAAGTTCCGGCGTCTCCATCATGCAGGGACTTCAGTCATCAGCGGATTACTGATGGCTCCAAGTGAGTATTTACTAAAACTTTTGATAGTATTCTAATAGTTTTTTATTGACCGATGGGCTTTTGTACGTTATAATTTTATAGTACATAGCAAACTGCTATGTTTCGAAGTGTGCTCGGAGGGAGGGACAAGAGATATGACTAAGACAGTCGTTCGCAAAAATGAATCACTTGAAGACGCTCTTCGCCGCTTCAAACGTACTGTATCCAAGAGTGGTACAATACAAGAGGTAAGAAAGCGCGAGTTTTATGAAAAGCCAAGTGTGAAACGTAAAAAGAAATCAGAAGCGGCACGTAAGCGCAAATTCTAATTTCTGCCTACATTGAATTTTGATATTACCTAATAATGTAATTTCTTATAAACCGAAAATCCATTAACGGATTTTCGGTTTATTTTATTGCATGGAAATAAAAATAAACGTAAAGGCTATACTATTTCACATATTACCGGCAATAAGTGATTTGCATTCATTCATAATTTGATCATTCACTTCAACGGTTCTGTTCATTTTTGTCTATGATGCAGCCATATAATAACAGTCTGGGATACCTTGAAATAAAAACTTTCATTTAATTTTAATTAAATGAAACCAAATGCTTCTTCATACGTAAATAGTAAGTATAATAGGCAGTAGGAAGAGGTGAGAAAATAATGACTAAAATGATTAGGTCAGTTTTTCTGCTCATTTTATTCATCGGGACAATTGCTTTGCCTTTTATCCACTCAGACGCAGCTGAAGAAACAGTATATCGGGTGCCGCTCCATAAAGAAGTGGAAAAGGGGCTGCATGCCTTTCTGCAGCGTTCTTTCAAAGAAGCAGAAGCTGAAGGTGCAGAGACGATTATTTTGGATATAGATACGCCTGGGGGCTTCGTGGACGCAGCCGATCAAATCGCCAAACTGATGAAATCGACAGACGCGCACATCGTGGCATTCATCAATGACCGGGCACTGTCCGCAGGTGCGTTCCTGGCACTCTATGCAGATGAAATCTACATGACACCCAATGGTTCTATCGGTGCTGCACAGGTCATTGACGGATCTGGAAATGCAGCAGAAACAAAAGCCAACAGCTATTGGCTGGCTCAAATGAAAAATGCTGCACTGCATTCAAAACGTAATCCGGACATCGCGCTGGCAATGGCGGATCCTGAAATGGATATGCCGGAATTACGTGCGAAAAAAGGGGAACTGCTGACTCTGACTGCTGATGAAGCTGAAAAGGTGGAATACAGTGAGGGGACGGTTGCTACATTTGATGAATTACTTCAAAAGCTGGGCTTGAAAGATGCGACTGTCATCTCAACAGCGGAAACGTTCTCAGAGAAAGCAGCCCGCTTCATTACGAATCCTATTGTCGTGCCGATCCTGCTCTCCGTAGCAAGTCTCGGATTGATTGTAGAATTGTATTCGCCAGGTTTCGGTGTGCCGGGAAGCATGGGGCTCACTGCCTTATTCTTATTCTTCTACGGGCACACAGTAGCGGGTCTCGCAGGGTATGAGACATTGATTTTATTCCTGCTCGGTGTCGGTCTCATTATTGCCGAATTCTTTATTGCAGGCGGGATAGCGGGCATCTTCGGGATCCTGGCTATCATCGGAAGTATTTTGCTCGCAGGCGCGAATTTGGCTTACATGGCAATTTCAGTGCTGATTGCGATAGCCGTAGCGAGTATAGGGATGGTGGTAATTATGAAATTCTTCGGTAAAAAACTTCATCTGTTGAATAAAATCATCTTAATGGATACGATGGATACGGAAAGCGGTTATGTTTCCAATAAAAACCGTACCGAGTTATTGCAGAAAGTTGCAACAACACTTACACCACTTTATCCATCCGGCGTCGCTGAATTAGATGGGGAACGAATCGATGTAGTATCCGAAGGGCGTTATATCGAAAGCGGGAAAGAAGTAGTGATCGTAGCGGTAGAAGGCTTCAGAATCGTAGTAAGAGAGAAGAAAGAGGAGGAACAAGGCTTATGATGGGACTAGGAACAATCGGACTGGTAGCAGCAGTCTTCATTATTATCATCGTACTGGCGGTATTCTTTACATTCGTTCCAGTAACGCTGTGGATTTCGGCCCTTGCGGCAGGCGTTCGGGTAAGCATCTTCACACTGATCGGGATGCGTTTACGCCGAGTTATCCCGAGCCGTGTTGTAAACCCGCTGATTAAAGCACATAAAGCGGGTCTGACAGTATCAATTAATCAGCTGGAAAGCCACTATTTAGCAGGCGGTAATGTGGATCGTGTTGTCAATGCGCTCATCGCTGCGCAGCGAGCTAACATTGATCTGACGTTTGAAAGAGCACAGGCGATTGACTTGGCTGGACGTGACGTGCTGGAAGCAGTTCAAATGTCCGTTAACCCGAAAGTAATTGAGACGCCATTTATCGCAGGTGTTGCGATGAACGGTATTGAAGTAAAAGCAAAAGCACGTATCACAGTTCGCGCCAACATTGACCGCCTCGTCGGTGGTGCCGGTGAAGATACTGTGGTTGCCCGTGTCGGTGAAGGTATCGTATCAACGATCGGTTCTTCCATCAGTCACGCAAAGGTATTGGAAAATCCGGATATGATTTCCCAGACAGTCCTGACAAAGGGATTGGATTCCGGTACAGCATTTGAAATTCTGTCCATCGATATTGCCGATGTGGATATCGGTAAAAACATCGGTGCGGAACTTCAGACGGAGCAGGCAATGGCAGATAAAAACATTGCTCAGGCAAAAGCAGAAGAACGCCGTGCAATGGCTGTTGCAAGTGAGCAGGAGATGAAGGCAAAAACACAGGAGATGCGCGCGAAAGTTGTGGGTGCAGAATCCGAAGTGCCTTTGGCAATGGCAGAGGCTTTGCGTTCAGGAAACATCGGTATTATGGATTACATGAACTATAAAAATATCCAGGCAGATACAGGTATGCGCGACTCCATCAGCAAAGTTGGCGGAGATCAGCAGCCTCCTAAAAAAGACTAATCATAACAAGATGAATTCCCGGGAAGGGGATGCATAATGGAACAGCTCATTATTTTGGTCATCATGCTGGCGATGGGCTCGCTGTTCGGCAAAAAGAAAGATGACGAAAAACAGAAACAGCCGCCAAAAAGGCAGCCCAGCCGGCAATGGCCGGCTCAGCCGACTCAGCGTGAATTAAAGGAAAAAACAGAACCACAGCGCACCAATGCGGCTCCTGCTGAGAAGCCGCGTTCGCTTAAAGAGTTATCGAAGAACCTGTTTGAGGACATACAAAAAGAATTTCAGGATCTTCAGCAAGAAACCCAGGAGCCTACTGTAAAGACTCAGGCACCTCAGTCGGAGATCTTTTATGCGGAACCCAAGAAACCTGTTACGACTGTGTCTGCGCCCCGCCAGGAGCGTCAGAAGGGCAGAGGCAGGCTGAACGCACAACAATCCGTCATGCACGAAGAGGAGCAGATACTTCAGGAAGACTTGATTCCGAGAACTTCCCAGCAAATCTTGCAGGGGATTGTCTATTCAGAAATTTTAGGTCCGCCAAAATCAAAACGGTAATCATGCCGCCCCCTGTCTTTTCATAGGATGAGACAGGGGGTTTTTTCGTGAAAAAATTATTCGCACTTCATCCATCCATTATTCTAGATGAATTCAATTCATTACGGATTACCGGTAACTATCGATTACTGGCATTAAGTGAACAATCCGTATCCTTTCAAACGAATGACTATGTCATGACCATCAATGGGGAAGATGTAACGGTTCTCATGCTGACTGAACAACACGCCCACGTATCAATCGATGAGCTAAAAGAAGTGACGCTCCGCTTTACACCGGAAGAGGAAAACGGCTATGAGCACTAAACGTTTTGAAGTGCAGATGTCGGATGTTCGTAAAGGCTCTGTATTCCTGGGTAAACTGCAGAGGGAGAATATTAAGATCCATCGGCTGTATGTATCAGGAAGTGCGGTATTTTTTGAGACAGACAGCAAAGGAATCGCAACTATTCGCAGGTTCAGAAGAAAATACCGTGTAAAAGTACAAATTAGGAGAAAAGGAGATGACGCCGTCCTTCATCGTTTATTCTCCTCTTATTTATTCCTGATCGCCTGCTGTATTCCATTCGCGGCCTCGCTTTTTCTCTGGCAGATCACAGTGGAAAGTGATGTGCCTGAAATTGCGCAGCGAATGGAGAGCAAATTGGATAAAGCGAACATTAAAGCACCTTCTCTCTTATCCGGGCTGCCGCAGGAAGATGAAATTAGGCGTTTGCTCATGCAGGATGAACCCACATTATCGTGGATCCGATTTTCACAGACAGGCACGTCGCTCGTTGTCTCTCCTATGACTGCACCCCTGTCGACCGGCGTGAAAGAAGAAAAGGAAGAAAGGCCTTCACATCTTGTGGCAAAAACGGGAGGAGTGATTACACATTTTGCGTTAACAAGAGGAGAGCGGGCCAGTATTGTTCATCAAACCGTAAAAAAGGGTGATATGCTGGCAACAGGTATTCTCGAGCAAGGAGAGAAGACGGCCGTAGTGGGAGCGGATGGTGAAGTGTTTGCAGATTACTGGCTTGAATGTCATTTTGAAATGCCGCGCACTATCCGTTATTTCATTCAAGGGGAAGAAAGTTTGAAAATCGGCTGGAGAGCACCCTGGACAGATCAAGAGTCCGGCGGTGTCCGTTTTAGAAATCCGGTGATCTATGAGAAGACACGGGAGGATCCGATTCATCAAGTGTATTTAAAAGAAGGGATGGAGGAGTCGATCATCCTCCCGCTGCTAAAGTATGATTTATTGTCAAAGAGTACAAATGAGCGCATAATTAAAGAAGAAAACATTTTACATGTAACATTCACTAATGATAAAGTGAGTGGGACTATATTATTTTTACTTAATGAAAACATTGCTGAAAAACGACCGATAACTCAAGGAGACTGAATATATTGAGCGAACAAACATTGCAACTCCATATTGAAGAACCGAATGAAACGATTATGCTTCTTGGTATTTCCGATCAGAATATGAATCTGATCGAAGAAGAGTTAACTGTCGCCATTCACACACGGGGTGAAACCATCTCGATCAGCGGAGAAGAAGAGCAGGCGGAAGCTGCAAAAGCACTTCTTGAACAGCTGTTAAAAGTTATCCGAAAAGGGATCAATATTAATCTGCGTGATGTGGCGACAGCAATTGAAATGGCGAAAAACGGCACGATTGAATATTTCTCATCTCTTTATGATGAAGAAATCGCACGCAACACCAAAGGAAAAGTCATCCGTGCGAAAACGATTGGTCAAAGAGAGTACGTTCAGGCAATCCGTTCAAGGGACTTAGTGTTCTGCATCGGGCCTGCCGGTACTGGAAAGACGTACCTGGCTGTCGTTATGGCGGTGCAGGCCATGAAGTCCGGTTCAGTGAAACGCATTATCCTCACGCGTCCAGCTGTTGAGGCAGGAGAGAGCCTGGGCTTCCTTCCAGGCGACTTAAAAGAGAAAGTGGATCCATACCTCCGGCCGTTGTATGATGCCCTTCACGACGTCCTGGGAGCCGAACATACAGAGCGTCTGATGGAGCGCGGAGTTATCGAAATTGCCCCGCTTGCCTACATGCGGGGAAGAACACTTGACGACGCGTTTGTTATTTTAGACGAAGCGCAAAACACTACGAAAGCACAGATGAAAATGTTTTTAACCCGCCTCGGATTTGGGTCGAAAATGGTAATCACCGGGGATAAAACACAGATCGATTTACCGCGCGGTGTGGACTCGGGACTGAACGTCGCTGAACATATACTGAAGAACGTACCGGATATCCAGTTTATGTATTTAGAGCAGGGGGATGTTGTCCGTCATCCGATTGTGGCCAAAATTATCGATGCATATGAGAAAGAGCAGTCAACTAATTAATTGACTGCTTTTTTTTGAATGATACAGATACATACTGACCCGTCACATCAAAAAGATTCGCTGAATCCAAGTGACGCGCAAAATTGCCGAAAGGAGGCAGCTGTATGGCAACGTTAAAAGAACTGCGGTCGCAAATAAGAAAAGTGAAATTTACCTTTCTTTTGATGCTTGTTGTCTCACTTTCCGGTGTACTGTTGTTCTTTCTCATGTATGGAAGCGGTCAGAGTGAAACATACGAAATCTCTGCTTTTGAGATTTCACCAAAAACCATTCGTTCTCCCAAAACAATTGAAGATACGGAGAAAACAGAGCTCGAACGGGTGCGTGCTGAACAGGCAGTGCCCAATTCCTACCGTTTTTCTGAAGATATTATGAAAAACCGCCAGGCACTCCTCAGTTCTATTTTTACAGCGGTGGGGGATGTCCAAGTGGAAGCGAACAGCAATCCGGATATGCCGCTGGATAAACAAATGAAATTATTGCGGAAAAAACTGCCGGGATTTGAAAAAGAAGAAACTTCTTTGCCTGTCACCGATGATCAGCTGAAACAACTGCTGGTATCGGACCCTGTAGACCTCGATAACCTGCATGAAATGCTTACGCTTGTCGTAGGAAGAGAATTATCAAGGCCGTTCAAAACGGAGCAATTGACGATGCACCGGTACGAAGTGGAACGGAGAATCCGTCAATCGAATACGCTGCCGCGCGACTTGCTCGACGTTGCCTTATCGCTTGGACGGATGGCAGTCGTTGAAACCGAAGTAGTCGATGAGGAACAGACCGCGAAAAACCAGGCAGATGCACGGGCATCCATCGAAGCGATCCGTATTTTACAGGGGCAAGTCATCGTGCGCGAAGGACAGCTGATCGACCGCGATGTGTATCATCAGCTGGAGCTTTCCGGCGTACTCAATAATCAATCTTCAATCAAACCGACATTGGGAATTATCCTGTATATCCTGTTCATCTCTATGTTAATTACGCTGCATTTTGGGAAATCAGAAAGAGAAGAAGCATTCAAAAAGAAAGCCCTGCTGATTTTTTGCATCATCCTTCTGCTCGCCGTCGTGCTGATGAAAATCGTCAGCTATATAGATCATGAATTTGACGTCCTAATTGCATTTTTATTCCCGACAGCACTTGTGCCGATGCTCGTGAAATTATTGATTAATGAACGATCCGCTGTATTGGCGGCAATTATTACATCTGCAACAGCCGGCATTATGCTGCAGGAAGGCTTGGCGGCAATTATGCAGATGGAAGTGGCGCTCTATATTTTATTCGGCGGTATTGTCAGTATCTATCTGCTGAGCGAACACGGCAGGCGGTCCACCATTTTGCAGACGAGTCTCGGTGTGGCGGGCGCGAATGTTATGTTCATCCTATTTTATTTGTTGATGACACAAACAAGTTATACAATGTCTGAGCTGATTTTTTATGCTGTGGCGGCTGTATCTTCGGGCTTAGTGTCAGGCGCATTAACGATGGGGCTGCTGCCGTTTTTTGAATCCAGTTTCCAGCTGCTTTCTAATATGCGTTTAGTCGAGCTGTCAAACCCGAATCATCCGCTTTTAAAGAAAATTTTAGTCGAGACACCCGGAACATATCATCATAGTGTAATGGTTGCCAATTTAGCGGATGCGGCATGTGAAGCAATCGGTGCCAACGGACTTCTTGCAAGAGTCGGCAGTTATTATCATGATATAGGCAAGACGATACATCCTGGATTTTTTATAGAAAATCAGCACAATGGCCGAAATCTGCATGATGCACTGACACCTGAGAAAAGTCGTGATATGATTATAGCCCACGCAGAAGACGGCGCGAGAATACTCGAAAAGCATCATATGCCTAAAGAACTGGTTGCCATCGCAAGACAGCATCATGGAACGAGCAGTGTCAGATTCTTTTATATGAAAGCTAAAGAGATGAATCCTGAAGTCAAAGAAGAGGAGTTTCGCTATCCGGGCCCAAAACCACAGACAAAAGAGAATGCTGTCATTATGATTGCAGACAGTGTGGAAGCGGCTGTGCGTTCAATGAAAGAGCCTACACCTGAAAAAATTGCCGCGCTCGTCAATTCGATTGTCCGAGGAAAACTGGAAGATGATCAATTTGATGAATGTGATTTATCATTGAAAGAGATTAAAATAGTGAAAAAAGTAATTTGTGAAACATTGAATGGCATATTCCATCACCGGATAGAATATCCCGATTAACAAAGGAGCAATGTGACAATGATCGATTTTTATTTTGAAGACGAAACAGAAATGGTAGAGCCCGAATCAGAGATCCTGATCAAAGAATTATTGACGCATGCAGCAAAAATGGAAGAATTGGAAGGTCTGTATGAATTGTCCGTCACGTTTATGGATGACGAATCCATTCAGGCCGTGAACGCGGAGTACCGGGGGAAGGATCGCCCGACTGATGTGATTTCATTTGCGCTGGAGGAGCTGTCTGAAGGGGAAGTTGCGATTATACGCGAAAGCGACATGCCTGTAGTGCTTGGAGATATTATTATTTCCATCGATACCGCAAAACGACAGGCAGCAGAATATAATCATACATTTAAACGTGAACTTGGCTTTCTTGCACTGCACGGTTTCCTGCATTTACTAGGCTACGACCATCTGAATGAAGAAGATGAACGCAAGATGTTCGGAAGACAGACGGAAATTCTTACATCATTCGGCTTGGAACGGCAGTGATTTTATGAAAAGGTTTTTTAAGTCTTTCGTCTATGCGTGGGCCGGTGTGAAGGATGGCTTTCGTCACGGACGGAATATGAGATCGCACGGCCTGTCAGCAGGAATCGTGCTGATTGCAAGCTGGCTGACCGGACTTTCACAAGTGGAATGGATGATTATTTTTATTGTCATCGCGGGTATGATGGCGCTTGAATTAATGAATACAGCAGTGGAGTATGCAGTGGATCTCGTAACGGCAGAATTCCATCCGCTGGCAAAGAAAGCGAAAGACGTCGCCGCGGGGTCTGTGCTTGTTTTTGCCGTAGCAAGTGCTGTGATCGGTGGCATGATTTTCTTTCCAAAATGGTTTGGATGACAATATATAATGGAAGAACGAATAGGAGTGACTCATATGAAAATGGAACAATTAGTGAATGAGGCAAAGCAAGCTATGAAAACGGCGTATGTTCCGTATTCCAAGTTTCCGGTCGGTGCAGCATTGGAAACGCAAGACGGCAAGATTTATCGCGGCTGTAATATTGAAAATTCTGCCTACGGATTATCGAATTGTGCAGAACGAACAGCTATTTTTAAGGCTGTTTCAGAAGGCATTCAGACGTTCAAGTCGATTACAGTAATAGGCGATACGGAAGGTCCGATCTCCCCGTGCGGCTCTTGCCGTCAGGTTATTGCGGAGTTTTGTGCGCCGGATATGCCTGTGTATTTGACAAACATCAAAGGTGATGTGCAGGAAACAACAGTGGAACAGCTATTACCTGGAGCTTTTTCCAAGGAGGATTTAGATTATGCAGAAGAGCAACTTTAAGTCAGGCTTTATTTCAATCATTGGCCGTCCGAATGTAGGAAAATCCACATTCATTAACCGGATGGTCGGTCAAAAGATTGCCATCATGAGCGATAAGCCGCAGACTACACGAAACAAAGTGCAAGGGATTGTAACAAGTGATACGTCCCAAATGATTTTCATCGATACACCGGGTGTTCATAAACCGAAGCACCGTCTTGGTGATTTCATGCTGAAGGTGACACGCAGCACATTAAGCGAAGTAGATGTCATCATGTTCATGGTCAATGCTGATGAAAAAATTGGGACAGGCGACCGATTCATTATGGAATGGCTTGAAAAATCTGAGACACCTGTATTCCTCGTCATCAATAAAATTGACCTGGTGCATCCGGATGAGCTGTTGGAAATCATTACCTCATATACAAATGAAATGAAGTTCGCGGAAGTGGTTCCGATTTCTGCGCTGAACGGCAATAATATTGAACGTCTTGTGGAAACATTGGAAAGCTATTTGGAAGAAGGTCCGCAGTTTTATGATGCGGAACAAGTAACAGATCACCCCGAACGTTTCATCATTTCTGAAATGATCCGTGAAAAAGTGCTGCATACAACGAGAGAAGAAGTTCCGCACTCCATTGCGGTCGCGATCGAGAGTATCGAGCAAGATCCCGCAACAGATAAAACACATATCCGTGCGACGATTGTCGTGGAACGGGATTCGCAAAAAGGAATTGTCATCGGCAAAGGCGGAAAGCTGCTGAAAGAAGTCGGCGTGAAGGCAAGGAAAGATATTGAAATGCTGCTTGGCCATAAAGTGTATCTGGAGCTTTGGGTAAAAGTTCAAAAAGATTGGCGCAACCGTCCGAGCCGGCTGAAGGAATTCGGATTTAATGAGGAAGACTACTAAGCTGTCTGCCCTGAAGAAGGAGAGAGCGCGTTGCTGAATAAATTGGAAGGATTTATCATTAAGAGTATCCCGTACGGTGAATCCAATAAAATTGTGACAATCTACACGAGAGAAGCTGGTAAAATTACTGCGATGGCACGCGGTGCGAAAAAACCGGCAAGCCGCTTAGCCGCTATTACGCAAACCTTTACACACGGCTATTTTCTCGTGCGGTCAAGCCGCGGGATGGGATCACTTGAACAAGGTGATCTGATCAGCAGTGTCCGCCATATCCGGGCTGATTTGGAGACGACAGCCTACGCTGGACTTATCGTAGAGCTGCTTGACCGGCTGACAGAGCCTGAACAGCCGAATGCGGGGATATTCCGTTTGCTGGAGGAGTCGTTTCATGCGATGGAAGAAGGCTATGACGCGGAAGCTATTTCATTGTTTGTACAGTGGAAAATGCTTCCGGTCGCCGGAATTCATCCTGTTCTTCATGAATGTGCAAATTGCGGTGCTACGGAAGGAGAATTTGCGTTTTCATTCCAGCAGATCGGTTTTCTCTGTCACCGGTGCTTTCATGCGGATCCATATATTATCCGCCTGTCACCTACACAAACTAAATTGATCCGAATGTTTTACAATGTTCCGCTCGATCAAATCGGCAAGCTGACGCTGAAGAAAACGACGAAAACATTTATGCAGAAGCTGGTGTCTACCGTTTACCAGGAACAGACAGGAATCTATCTGAAGTCGAGAAAGTTTATTGAGCAGCTTGAACGTACACCTGAATTGCGGAAAACAAAAGAAAACCCGGAAGAAGAAGGCTAATGCCGACTTCACTCCGGGTTTTAATGATTAAAATGATAAGTGTTTCTGGATATATGCGGTAACGTCTGCAATTGGCATACGTTCCTGTTCCATAGAGTCACGGTGACGGACAGTTACTTGCTGATCTTCCAATGAATCAAAATCAAATGTGATACAGAATGGTGTTCCGATTTCATCCTGACGGCGGTAACGGCGTCCGATGGATTGAGCGTCATCATATTGTACCGGGAAATGCTTCGCAAGATCTGCATATACTTTCTGCGCATCGTCTGCCAATTTCTTGGACAATGGAAGCACAGCTGCTTTGATAGGAGCCAGTGCCGGGTGGAAACGGAGCACTGTGCGTGTATCGCCATCTTCCAATTCTTCAGTGTCGAATGCGTCACAAAGGAATGCAAGTGTTACGCGGTCCGCACCTACAGAAGGTTCGATACAGTATGGCACATACTTCTCGTTTGTGACCGGGTCCTGGTAATGGAAGTCTTCGCCTGAATATTCCATATGGCGCTTCAAGTCGAAGTCCGTACGGTTTGCGATACCCCAAAGCTCTCCCCAGCCGAACGGGAATTTATATTCGATGTCCACAGTTCCTTTAGAATAGTGGGACAGTTCATCTTCATTATGATCGCGAAGGCGGATATTGTCTTTTTTAAGACCGAGGTTCAGCAGCAAGTTTACAGACTGGTCGCGCCAATATTCATACCACTTCATATCTTCTCCAGGTTTACAGAAGAACTCAAGTTCCATTTGCTCGAATTCACGCGTACGGAATGTGAAGTTACCCGGTGTGATTTCATTACGGAAACTTTTTCCTACTTGTGCGATACCGAACGGCACTTTCTTTCTCATAGAACGCTGAACATTTTTGAAGTTCACGAAAATTCCCTGTGCTGTTTCCGGGCGAAGGAAGATTTCGTTTGCAGATGAGTTGGTCACACCCTGACTTGTTTTGAACATCAAGTTAAACTGACGGATCTCTGTATAATCCATAGCGCCGCAAGTCGGACATTTAATATCGTGTTCTTGAATCAAGTCGAACATTTTTTCAAACGGAAGGCCGTCAACAACCATTTCAATTCCTTTTGCATCCAAAGCTTCTTCAATCAACTTATCGGCACGGTGACGCGTCTTACATTTTTTACAGTCGATCATAGGATCATTGAAGTTTCCGATATGACCGGATGCTTCCCACACTTTCGGATTCATCAGAATTGCAGAATCCAGTCCTACGTTATATGGGGATTCCTGAATGAATTTCTGCCACCAGGCACGCTTGATGTTGTTTTTCAGTTCGACGCCGAGCGGGCCGTAGTCCCATGTATTCGCCAAACCACCGTAAATTTCAGATCCCGGGAACACAAATCCCCTTTGTTTTGAAAGATTTACTACTTGTTCCATTGATAACATTATAAACGCCTCCAATTAAAATAAGCACACGTCTCCGGACATAGATCATGTCCGGGGACGAGTGCATGATAACCCGCGGTTCCACCCCGATTGGTTCTTCAACCCACTTTCATAATGAATGTTTCAACTCCCGGGTGCCGTTTTCGTGTAGTACAGGCTTTCACTGTCCCTGTTCGCTTATATTTACACTACTTATTAACCGTTCTTCGTTTACTTGATTCAAAATTAGTTTAGCATGCTTCTCCTTTCTTCGCAATAGAGAGCGTCTTGATATATAATTAGACAGTAAATACAACTTTGAAGTCTGAAGGCGGTGACATGTTTGGAATTAAATACACGTCAGAATGAAATCCTCGACATCGTCAAAGAGAACGGACCGATTACAGGGGAGCAGATTGCGGAACGTTTACATTTGGCGCGCGCTACGATTCGGCCGGATTTGGCAATTTTGACGATGGCTGGATTTTTAGATGCACGGCCGCGTGTAGGGTATTTCTATTCTGGCAAGAAACCTATCCAATCGGTTGCGGATGGCATGGTGGACATGACTGTTGCAAACTATCGGTCAAGACCTGTTGTGATCACTGAAAACCTGTCTGTCTATGATGCAATCTGTCAACTGTTTTTAGAAGACGTCGGCACACTGTTCGTAGTGGACCAGCAGTCTATATTGACGGGCGTTTTGTCGCGCAAAGATTTACTGAGAACGAGCATTGGAAGAACGGAATTAGATAAAATTCCAGTGCATGTCATTATGACAAGAATGCCGAACATCACATATTGCAAAAAAGATGATACTCTGATCTCTGTCGCAAAAAAAATGATGGACAGCCAAATCGATTCCTTGCCGATTGTAGAGGAACGTCCGGAGGGGCTGGAAGTAATCGGCCGCATTACAAAAACAAATATAACCGCCGCTTTTCTTTCATTAGCGGAAGATCATGATGTATGAGGAGTGACCGCATGACGAAATTTACATTATTTATCGTTTCGGATTCTGTCGGAGAAACAGCGGGCCTCGTTACGAAAGCAGCTGCGAGTCAGTTTCGGCATGATTTGGAAACGGTATCAATTAAAAGGTTTTCTTATATAGAAGAGAATTCACAATTAGAGGAAATTGTATTCCTGGCAAAACAGCAGCAGGCAATGATTGTCTACACTCTTGTAAAAAGTGAGATGAGAAAACAGCTGCAGCTGCTGTGCGCAGAATTAGCAGTGCCGGCTGTAGATCTGCTCGGTCCGCTGATCGAAACAATCGGGGAGCAGCTGGCACAGGAACCATTTGAAGAACCTGGCCTCGTCAGACAGCTGGATGATTATTATTTCAAGAAAATTGAAGCGATTGAATTCGCCGTCCGTTATGATGACGGAAGAGATACACGCGGAATCTTGAAAGCGGATATTGTATTAATCGGTGTGTCGCGGACATCGAAAACTCCTTTGTCACAATTTCTGGCAAATAAGGGCTACAAGGTGGCAAATGTTCCGCTCGTTCCTGAAGTGGATCCGCCTGCCGAACTGTTCTCGATCGATCCGAAGAAATGCTTCGGTCTCGGTATCTCTGCAGGGCAGCTGAATTCCATTCGCAGAGCACGGCTTGAAACATTAGGCTTGAAAGATGATGCAAACTATGCGAAAATAGCACGTATCCAACAAGAAATTGATTATTTCAATGAAATTACCACACGTGTGGGCTGCGATGTCATAGATGTGACAAACAGAGCGGTGGAAGAAACTGCGAACATCATTCTCAAAACACTTACAGCAAGGAAGGCCAACTGAAAGAACAGGTTGGGTCTTCTTTTTTCTGTGTGCCGATAGGCAGCCGCTGCAGCATAGGCAGTCATTATCACAAGCAGTAAAAAAAATCATAGTGAATCGTGTCGATAAAGAAGGGTTTTTGCAATACATCTAGAATTTATGTATATAGAGTGAAAATGGTGATAGAATGACAAGAATATCGGACGACACAATTGAGGAAATCCGTTCAGGAACCGACATTGTCGATTTAATCAGTGAGTATGTTCAACTGGAGAAAAGAGGCAAAAACTGGTTTGGATTATGTCCTTTCCATGAAGAAAGCAGTCCGTCTTTTTCCGTTTCAGAAGACAAGCAATTATTCCATTGCTTCGGCTGCGGAGCGAGCGGCAATTCTATCACATTCATGATGGATATGGAAAATCGTTCATTCATCGATTCAATCGTCAAACTTGGCAGCAGAATGGGGATGGAGCTGGATGCTCCCCAATCAGAAAGCCAGTCGATAAAATCCTCATCTACTCAACACATGCTGAAAGCCTACACACTGGCTGCTAATTTTTACAGTCATCTGCTCTTAAACACCATAGAAGGCGAAAAAGCATTAGAATATCTAGAAAAAAGAGGATTTACGCGTGACGAAATCGAACAGTATGAAATAGGATGGTCACCGGTTCAGTCGGATGCATTATCCGCGCTTCTCGCAAGACAAGGCTTTGATATGAAGGAAATGGAAACTGCCGGACTCTGTTTTCACAAAGACGATGGAACAGGTTATTTTGACCGTTTCAGAGGCAGAATCATGTTCCCGATACAGGATGATAATGGAGCAACCATTGCATTCTCCGGCAGAAGGCTGGAGGATTCTTCATCTGACGCAAAATATATTAACAGCCCAGAAACGCCAATCTTTGAAAAGAGCAAAATTTTGTTTAATTTTCATCGGGCACGTCTTAATGTTCGGAAAACGGGTAAAGTAGTATTATTCGAAGGTTTCATGGATACGATCGCAGCTGATCGCGGCGGTATCGGAAATACAGTGGCCGTTATGGGCACCGCATTATCCGCACATCATATAGTGAAACTAAAACGAATGGCGAAAAAAGTAGTCATATGTTGTGACGGCGATACGGCTGGTTGGGGGGCTGCCAAACGATTTGCTGATCAACTGATGGACAGCGGAATGGATGTGCTGGTTGCCACACTGCCGGATAAAATGGATCCGGACGACTATATCAGTCAGCACGGGGCGGAAGTGTTCGCCGAAAAAGTGCTCGATCAGCCGCTGTCCTATATTTCTTTCGTAGCTGCTTTCTATAGAAAAGATAAAAATTTATCTGTTGATCATGACATCAAACAATACGTGCATGAAGTCTTTACCGAATTGGCTCACCGTTGTTCTCCCATCGAGAAAGACTTATTAATACAGCAACTCCATAGTGAAACACATGCTTCAAAAGAATCACTTGCTCAGGAATTTACCAAGTCGATTGCCAAAAAAGCGAAGCAAACACGGGATACAGGTCCTTCCGAAGAAAGCCGGCCGCAACAAAGCGTGAAAGCACCGGTTAACCGCGCAGACACAGACCGCGCGGAACAACTTCTTCTTGCACACCTATTGATGGACGCCGATCTCTTTGAAGAAAAACGCCAAGAGCTCCAAGATTTGTTTGTCAGAGACGATGTCATCAAAATATTTTTCAGGCTGGCTGCGTTTTATGAACAGTATGACTTGCCAAACTATCAGCGATTTGCAGAAACGCTGGAAGAACGCCAATTGAAAAAGCTCGTAATGGAAGCGATTCTAACTGAACGTTCACAAGAGAATGCAGCGCGTGAAGTAGATGACTGTATCCGTCATTTAAAAAGAAATCAGCTGAAACGTCTAATTAAAGAAAAACAACATGAATCAAAAGAAGCAGAAAAAAGGAACGACCTACTGAAAGCTATGGAGTTGGCCTCGGAAATAATCCAGCTTGTGAGATCGTTAAAGGTTCTGTAAGGAGGTATAGTCACT